>NZ_JACHZO010000007.1:0-363062 GCF_014193575.1 Rhizobium sp. BK289 | reverse complement strand
CCTCTTCAATCGTAGCTACTAAGCGCTAACAATACCGCTTCTAGCGGTTCAAGCGCAGCGTTTCAAACCTCCACCTCTGGTGGAGGTCATGACTTTTCCCGACTTTCCGAGGGCGGGGCAGGTTCCTGTGCCGGAGGCTTCATTCCGCCGCCAGATTGACCTTCAGCTTTTGCAACTGATCGCGCAGATTGGCCATTTCGGCCATGTCGCAGCCGGTCGCCTGGCCGATGGCATTCATGATCGTGCCGACCTGGCAATTCATGCCTGCGCCTTTTTCCGTCAGGGAAATGATCACTTGCCGCTCGTCCTTCGGGTCTCGCGCCCGGCTGATCAGGCCGGCCTGTTCGAGCCGCTTCAGCAATGGCGACAGCGTTCCGGAATCGAGGTCCAGCTTCTCGCCGATGGTCTTGACCGACAGACGGCCCTTTTCCCATAGCACCAGCATGACGAGATATTGCGGATAGGTGAGGCCGACGCGATCGAGAATCGGCTTGTAGGCCCGGTTAAAGGCATGCGCAGCGCTGTAGACGGCAAAACAAAGCTGGCTTTCCAGCCGCTTTTCCTCGTCAGGTATCATGGTCTGCCCATCCGCCTTGTCCGTCATTGCTGCTCCGCCATTTTTCTTGTTGCAGGCATTGTCACAAATTCACTTTGCAAAATCAAATTGCAAAAAATACATATTGCGCGCGATTAAATCGTGATGTATATAATCGTTATCCAAACACAAAAGGAGGCATGACATGCCAATTCTCTATACCACCAAAGCTTCCGCCACCGGTGGCCGTGCCGGCCATGCAGTTTCCGAAAACGGTGTCCTCGATGTCACGCTGACCGTGCCGAAGGAACTCGGCGGCGACGGTGCCACGGGCACCAATCCGGAGCAGCTCTTTGCAGCCGGCTATTCCGCCTGCTTCCTGGGCGCCCTGAAATTTGTCGCAGGCCAGCAGAAGGTCAAGATTCCGGAAGACGCGAAGGTGACTGCGACTGTCGGCATCGGCCCGCGCGCGGATGGCGGCGGCTTCGGCATCGAAGTGTCTCTGGCGGTCCATATCCCCGGCATGGACAAGGCCGAGGCTGAAAAGCTCGCTGCCGCGGCGCATATCGTATGCCCCTACAGCCACGCCATGCGCACCTCGACCGAAGTGCCGTTCACCGTCGTCTGAGGCGAGCTGCGGCATAGCTTGAAAGCTTCGGGAGCAGAGGTCTCGCCTCTGCTCCTTTTCTTTTGCAAGAAATATGCTATATTCTTTCTTAGGAAAGGATTGCCTATGACAATGGCACAGATAGCAGGCCAGACAAGACCTGGCGAAGCACTCGTCCTTACTAAGGCGGTGGTCAATGCCGCCGACCGGCTGGGATTGAACGCCCGCATATTGGCGGCCGTCATCGGTGTCTCGGAAGCAACGGTGTCGCGTATGAAGCGGCAGGATCATTTGCTGGAGCGCAACAGCAAGCCGTTCGAGTTGGCCGTGCTTTTCGTTCGGCTCTTCCGCTCGCTCGATGCCATCGTGGGTGGCGACGAAGCTGTGGCCCGCCAATGGCTGCGCAACGGCAATCTCGCCTTCGGCGCAGCGCCCATCGACAAGATCATTTCGATTTCTGGTTTGACCGATGTCCTTGCCTATCTGGACGCCCGCCGCGCTCTTATCTGAGGCAAGGGCCATTTCCGGCCGTTATTGGCGACTGGTGGAAGCGCAGCATCAGGTCTCGACGCTGAAGCTTGTGGAGACGCTCGAGGAGCAGGCGCTTCTCGAAAGTCTATTGGAGGAAAGCAAGCCGGTCCTGCCGCCGGAATGCGCCGGTCTCGACTATCTGCTCGCAACACCCTTCCGCTATGGTGCGATCTACCCGCACGGCTCTCGTTTCCGTCGCGCTGGCCGCACGCTTGGCGTTTTCTACGCCTCCGAGCAGGTGGAAACGGCCCTGGCGGAGATGAGCTTCTATCGGCTGCTCTTTTTCCGTGATTCGCCCGACACGCCGCTGCCGGCCAATGCAGCGGAATACACCGCTTTTGCCGCGTCGATCGCCACGAAGGCAGCGATCGACCTGACCATATCCCCTCTGGATCGCGACCGGCAGCACTGGGCCGATCCGGTCAACTACGAAGCATGCCAGTTGCTTGCCGAAGCGGCGCGGGCCGGCGGCATCGAAGCGATCCTCTACCGATCTGTTCGGGATCCTCGGGGCGGCAGGAACATCGCACTCCTGACGGCCAGGGCCTTCTCCGCGCGCGAGCCGGTGGAGCGCCAGACATGGCGCATCCGGCTGTCGCGCGCTGGTGTCCAGGCGCTCTCCGAATTCCCCCGGCGTCGCATCGGCTTCGAAAGGCAGGATTTCGATCGCGATCCCCGCTTGTCGGAGCCGCCATTCAGAGCAGAATAGCAAGATCGCGGCGCAAACGGTCGCCATTGCCGTCGGGCAGCCGCTCTTCGAGGGCCGCATGCGTTGTCTTCCAGACCGGCACGGCGGCGGCAAGCGCTGCCTTTCCGGATGGCGTGAGGCTGAGAAGGCGAGCTCTTCGGTCTTTGGGATTGGGGACAATATTGATCCATCCGCGCCGCTCCAGTGGCTTCAAGGCCGCCGTCAGCGTCGTCTGATCTATTGCGAGCAATGCCGTGACCGATCCCATGGAGGCCGGCGCCGGCCGGTTCAGGGACATCATCAGGGAGAATTGGCCGTTGGTGAGCCCAAACGGCCTCAGCGCTTCGTCAAAACGACGGGCAAGAGCGCGCGCGGCACGCTGCACATGCAGGCAGAGGCAGGTATCGCGTACTAACAGCGTGGTTTCAAAGGGGATTTCGACTGAGTTTGACATGATTCATTAATATTGATATCAATATATTTGTCAAGATTTGGGAATGAAAACGCCGGAGGAGGGCGCTGACAATGAACCAGGTCGTTTCCAGGGAAGTGTGGCTCGAAGCCCGCCGCCAGCTGCTCGCCAGGGAGAAGGAGGCAACGCGTCTTCGCGATCGCGTCAATGCCGAACGCCTGGCCTTACCCTGGGTGAAGGTCGAGAAAGACTATGTTTTCGACACGCCGGCCGGCAAGAAGACGCTTGCGGATCTCTTCGATGGCCGCAGCCAGCTGATCATCTATCACTTCATGCTCGGCCCGGATTGGGATGCCGGCTGCACCGGCTGCTCCTTCCTCGCCGATCATTTCGATGGAACGCTTCCGCATCTCAACAACCACGATGTCACGCTGGTCGCCGTTGCCCGCGCGCCGATCGAAAAGATAGAGGCCTACAAGAAACGCATGGGCTGGAAGTTCCCATGGGTGTCGTCCTTCTCCAATGATTTTAATTTCGACTATCACGTCTCTTTCACCAAAGAGCAGCTTGCCGGTGAAAAGGTGTTCTATAACTTCACCGATATGGACGCCGCCAACGGCAATGACGAGTTGCCGGGACTTAGCGCCTTCTACAAGGATGAAGCCGGCAATATCTTTCACACCTATTCCAGCTATGCCCGCGGCGGTGAGGAAATGATCGGTACGCTGATGATCCTCGACAACGCGCCGAAGGGCCGGAATGAAGACCGCACCATGGATTTCGTGCGTCGCCACGACGAATATCAGGAGGCGGCGAAGGCGGGCTCCTGCTGCCATTGAGGCATGACGGGACTGCCAAATTCATGCCATGCGGCGCAAGGGGTCGAATTATTACGCCTTGCGCCTAGTTAAGACCTGGAGCCTGCTTGCCGGGAAACGACGGGTTATCGATGAGCCATCGTTCGGCCGTCACTTTCATCGGCCATGATGCGCGTGTGCCGACATCAGGCTCAAGACAAGACGGATGACCGCAACAATCACAACAGGGAGAGACGCGATGGCTGAGAAAGGATATTTTGTCTGGTACGAGCTGATGACCACCGACATGGCGGCGGCCGAAGCTTTTTATCGCAAGGTGGTTGGCTGGGATGCGGCGGATGCCGGCATGCCGGAAGTCGGCATGGACTATACGCTGTTCAGCGCTGGTGCCGGCCCTGTTGCAGGCTTGATGATCTTGCCGGAGGGGGCGAAGGCCATGGGCACCCCGCCCTGCTGGACCGGCTATATCGGCGTTCCCGATGTCGACGAGACGGCAAAGACGATCGCCGCCAAGGGTGGCAAGATCTATCGCGAGCCGACCGACATTCCAAGCGTCGGCAGATTTGCCGTCGTCTCCGATCCCTATGGCGCCGCCTTCTGCCTCTTCACGCCGCTGCCGGGCCAGGATTGGCAGCCGCCAGCCCCCGCCACCCCAGGCTATTTCGGCTGGCATGAGCTCTATGCCGGCAACGGCCCGAAGGCCTTCGATTTCTACAGCGAGATGTTCGGCTGGGAATTGAGCTCCGATTTCGACATGGGGCCGATGGGCAAATACAAGATCTTCAAGATCGGCGATCGGGACTTCGGCGGCATCATGACCAAACCGGCGGAAATGCCCACGCCCGCCTGGAATTTCTACATCAACGTCCCGGCGATCGATGCGGCGATCACCCGCATCACGGAAGGCGGCGGCAAGATTGCCAACGGCCCGATGGAAGTCCCCGGCGGCAGCTGGATCGTCCAGGCCACCGACCCGCAGGGCGCCTTCTTTTCGCTGGTTGCGCCGGTGCGGTAGTTTTCACCCTCCCCTTGAGGGAATAGTACCTCCCCCTCGAGGGGGAGGTCGCCGCAAAGCGGTGGGTGGGGGTGACACCCAGATCTGTAAAGATCGTCGCAGATCACCCCACCCCCGGAGGTTCGCTCCGACCCTCCCCCTCAAGGGGAGGGTGATTTTTTACCGCTTCAAGCTGCCGAGAATGCCGCGCACCAGCGCCCGTCCGACCTGCGTGGCGACCGTGCGCGCCACGCTCTTCAACGCCGCTTCCATGATCGTTTCGCGTTGATAGCCCGAACGACGCCCGGCAGGCTTGCCGCTGTCGCCGCCGAATCCGGGCAGGGTCCAGCCATCGCCGGCACTCTCGTTCTGCGGCGCTGCCGCCTTGCTCGCACGCTCCGCCAGGATTTCATAAGCCGACTCGCGATCGATCGTCTGGTCGTAGACGCCGGCGACCAGGCTTGCATTGATGATCGCCTGCCGCTCGGCGTCGCTGACCGGGCCGATGCGGCCGGACGGAGGGCGGATCAGCGTGCGCTCCACAACCGACGGCGCACCCTTGCCCTCCAGCATCGATACGAGCGCCTCGCCGGTACCAAGCGTTGTGATGACGGTGGCGCAATCGAAGGCGGGATTGGGCCGGAATGTCGAGGCCGCCGTCTGCACGGCCTTCTGCTCACGCGGCGAATAGGCGCGAAGCGCATGCTGCACGCGGTTGCCGAGCTGCGCCAGCACCGTTTCCGGCACGTCGAGCGGGTTCTGGGTGACGAAATAGACGCCGACACCCTTGGAGCGGATAAGGCGCACAACTTGCTCGACGCGTTCGATCAGCACCTTCGGCGCGTCGTTGAAGAGCAGGTGCGCCTCATCGAAGAAGAAGACCAGCTTCGGCTTTTCCGGATCGCCCACTTCGGGCAGTTCCTCGAACAGCTCGGAGAGCAGCCACAGCAGGAAGGTGGCATAGAGGCGCGGGTTCATCATCAGCTTCTCGGCTGCGAGCACCGAAACCTGGCCGTAGCCGTCATTACTGACGCGCATGATGTCGGAGATTTTGAGCGCCGGCTCGCCGAAGAAGTTTTCCGCGCCCTGCTGTTCCAGCACGAGCATGGCCCGCTGGATCGAGCCGACCGACGACTTCGAGATCAGGCCGTATTTGCTGGAAAGCTCGCTGGCATTCTCACCCATATAGTTCAGCAGCGCCTGCAGGTCCTTGAGATCGAGCAGTGCCAGGCCGTTTTCATCGGCGATCTTGAAGGCGATGTTGAGCACGCCCTCCTGCGCCTCGGACGCATCCATCAAGCGTGCCAGCAGCAGCGGCCCCATCTCGGCGATGGTCGTGCGCACGCGATGGCCTTTTTCGCCATAGAGGTCCCAGAAGATCACCGGGAACTGATCGAATTCATAGGGCGAGAGGCCGATCTCTTCGGCACGCTTCAGCAGGAAATCCTTGGCCTCGCCCTTGGCGGCGATGCCGGAGAGATCGCCCTTGATGTCGGCACAGAAGACGGGCACGCCGGCCTTGGAAAATCCCTCCGCCAGCACCTGCAGCGTCACCGTCTTGCCGGTGCCCGTCGCGCCGGTGACGAGGCCGTGGCGGTTGCCGAATTTCAGCGTCAGGAACTCGTCCTTGTTGATGCTGTCATCCGGATTGCGGCTCGCGCCGACGAAAATCTGTCCATCCTGCTGCGGCATGGTGTCGTCTCCCTTAAAGCACTTCCAGCAAAAGTGCGAAGCGGTTTTGCGTCCGGAACTGCGTAAAAACAAAAAGATAGAGCGTTTTCGCGATTCGAAGAAAAGCGGAAATGCTCTAGAACATGATGCCGAAAAGTGTCACCGGTTTTCCGACGACATCATGCTCTACCTATTTGATCCTAGTACCGGGTGATTCTGGATCGATTCGATCCAGAATCACCCGGTACTAGGGCGGCGGCACAGCAGCCTTTCGGGCTGTCAGGGCCATTCATCGATTTGTCCTGACACTGTTATAAGAACTGACTTGAATGCGGACAACTGTTCGCGTCGCGGTTATGCTTCTGGTAGCGTAAGGACCGCCAGCGCGGCTTGTGCCGGTCGCTTCATTCAGTTACGTTGACGTTAACGTCGTAAAGGTAGGAGGCCACAATGAACGAAGTTATTGATCAGATCGCGACCAAAGCCGGCATCGCTCCCGACCTCGCGGAAAAGGCCGTCGGCATGATTCTCGGCTTCCTGCAGCGCGAAGCTCCGGATGGTCCTGTCACCAAGATGATCGAATCCATTCCCGGCGCCAGCGATCTCGTTGCGCAATATAACGGCGAGGAAACGGGCGGCGGTGGTCTGCTGGGTGGCCTGCTCAGCGCCGTCGGCGGCGGCGGCGGCCTGATGGCGCTCGGCCAGCAGCTGATGAGCAGCGGTCTCAGCATGGGCGAAATCACCTCGCTCGCCAAGGAGACGATTGCAACCGCCCGCCAGCATGCCGGCGACGAGGTAGTCGACCAGGTTGTCAGTTCCGTCCCGGGCCTGCACCAGTTTATCTAGGCCGGAGACGCGTTCTCTTGATGACGAGAGAGCCGACTGGCTAATGGTCATTGGTTTCATCCGTTGACTTCATGGGCGCGCTCCGCAGTTTACGCATCGATTGCTTCGAATCTCTCGGCCTTCGCCCTTGGGCGAGGGCCGTGGCTTTTGAGGAGGCAGCTTCGTGCCAGATAGCCCTATCCCGGCCCTTATGCCAAGCAGGTCCGGTCATCAGTTCATCCTCTATGGTGATGCCTGTTCCGGTATCCCCGGCGCCCTGCATGAAAGCACTTTCGCCAGCGTCAATCAGATCCTGCGCAGGCTCGATCCGCACCCAGAATTCATTCTGTTTCCGGGTGACGAGATCATCGGGCTAACTGCCGATCCGGATGCATTGCGGGCGCAATGGCGACATTGGCTTGATCATGAGATGGCATGGCTTGATCGCCGTAAAACGCCGCTTTGGCATACGACAGGCAACCACACGGCCTATGACGAGATGAGCGAGAGGATTTTCCGCGAGGTGCTTCAGCTGCCCGAGAACGGGCCTGTGGGGCAGGAAGGACTATCCTACTGGGTTCGTCGCGACGATCTGTTGTTGGTGTTCGTACATACGTTGTGGACTGGATTAGGCGGCGAGGGGCACGTCGAAACGGAGTGGCTGGAAGCGACGCTAAAGGCGCATTCCGATGCCAGGTATAAGATTGTGCTGGGTCATCACCCTGTTTTCCCCGTCAATGGATATTCCGGTGCATACCAGCGGGAGATCGGTCACGAATACGCGAAGCCATTCTGGGATATTCTCGTGGACGCCGATGTCCTGGCTTATGTCTGCAGCCATATGCTGGTTTTCGACGTTCAAGTTCATCGCGGCGTCCTGCAGCTTTGTACGGCGGGAGCGGGGACGGCGCACCGGATGCCGGAAGGTGTGGAGTATCTCCATTGCGTTCAGGCCGCATTGGACGCCGATGGATTTCGCTATCAGGTGCTCGACATTGACGGCATCGTTCGCGAGCGGCTGCAATGGCCTTTTAAAGCGGCTGAGACGTTGCGACACCTGTCACAAGGATTGAATAAAGCCGATTTTGACGGTCTCAGAGGCGATGATTATATCGTTCACCTCCGGATATCCGGATGCTTGGCAGACGAGGCGCATGCCCCGGCGCAAACGCTATTTTCCGCTTTCGGACCCGAAGAGATCGCCCCCATCTGGCTGGGCTTGCGTGGTCCCCGGCAGACACTGACTTTGATTCTTGGCCGCGATCCCGGCCGCAGTCCGCATTATTGGTTCGGGCCTGATCTCGCTCCGGGCCGACCATTCGATATAGATATTGCCCTACACGCCGGCATGGGGCCTGGTGGTATGCTCTTTCGTATGCCGACTGACCACGGATGGAGCTCGCTCAAGGGCGCATCGGCAACCGGTCTCGAGCGCACCATATGGCCTGAACGATGGGCTGTGGGCCATGCCCAGGGCGGCGTCGCGGACCGTCCCTTCATGGGCAAGGACCTGGCTGTCCAGATTGCGGCGTCGGCATGATCGCCTCCGCCGCAGTGATTAGCCTTCAAACCTAAATCTTCCTGCCCTTCGGCGTCCCATCGATCTCATGCCATTTGCGGCCGTCGCGTTCGATGAGCTCGTCGGCGCAGGCAGGACCAGTGCTGCCGGGCGCATAGGGATCGGGTTTGCCGCCCTCTGCCCAGAGATCGAGGAAGGGCTGCACGGCTGCCCAGCCGGCTTCGATGCCATCGGCGCGCTGGAACAGGGTCTGGTCACCGACGAAGAGTTCGTAGAACAGGCTTTCGTAGCCAGTCTGCTTGCCGATGTCGAAACTGTCGGCATAGCGGAAGTCGAGCGAGACCGGCGCTGTTTTCAGCACCAGCCCCGGCGATTTGATGGAGATTTCCATGTCCAGCCCCTCGTCGGGCTGCACCTGGATGATGAGCCTGTTCGGCGGAAGTTCCGGGCGGGATTCGTGGCGCGGGAATTGTGCAAAAGGCACCTGCCGGAAGGTGATCACCACCTCCGTATCGCGTGCCTTCATCGCCTTGCCCGTGCGCAGGTAGAAGGGCACGCCGGCCCAGCGCCAGGTATCGACGAACAGCTTCAGCGCCACGAAGGTTTCGGTATTGCTGTCAGGCGCGACGTCTGCGGTCTGGGTATAGGCGGGCAGATCGTGGCCGGCGAGCGGGCCGGCCGTATAGGCGCCGCGCACGCCATTCTTGGCCGCTTCCTCACGCGAATAAAGACGCAGGGCTTTCAGCACCTTGCCCTTTTCATTGCGGATCGATTCCGCATCAAAGCTGTTCGGCGGCTCCATCGCCACCATGGCCAGCAGCTGGAAGAGGTGGTTCGGCACCATGTCGCGAAGCGCGCCGGTCGCATCGTAGAACTTGCCGCGCATGCCCACATCGACCAGTTCGGCCGCCGTAATCTGGACGTGATCGATATAATTGTTGTTCCACAGCGCCTCGATCATCATGTTGGCGAAGCGCGTCGTCATGATGTTCTGGACGGTTTCCTTGCCGAGGAAGTGGTCGATGCGATAGATTTGGCTTTCGGACACATGGTTCAGCAGCCGCGCGTTCAAAGCCTGTGCCGAGGCAAGATCGTGGCCGAAGGGCTTTTCGATTGCGATGCGGCGGAAGGCGCCGGTCGCCTCGTTCATCAGCCCGTTTTCGGATAGTTTCTCGGCGATATCGCCGAAGAAGCGTGGCGGTACGGCGAAATAGAAGGCCGCATTGGCGCTTGCCGCATGCGAGAGATAGTCCGAAATCTCCTTGTAGACGCCATTCTGCGTGAAGTCGCCCGAGATATAGCTGATGCGCTTGCGCAGGCTCTGCCACGCGGCTTGCCGCTCGGGATCGTCCATATCGCCGGAGGTCTTCAGGAATGATTCCAGGCGATCCACCAGCATGTCGACGCCGCCGGTCTCTATGCCGATACCGAGAATGTGCAAATCCTCTCCGACGAGCCCGCTGCGGGTCATGTTGATCAGAGTCGGGATCAGCAGGCGCCGGGTGAGATCGCCGGCAGCACCGAAAATCACGAAGGTCAGGGGCGGGGCGGGCGCCAGGTCGGGGGTGGTCATGGGCGCTTCTCCTTCTGACAAACATGGAGCGGATTTCTGGGGGGCATCGACTATCTCCTCGGAGCTATTGCTGTTTTAGCCTCGGCTGAAGGTGTTCTAGCGCGGGCCGGCGCCGGTTGTCGATGGGATCGGCACGCCGGCGTCAGTCTGTTTCGGAACGGATCGGTTCCTAGTTTTTTACGGCAACCAGGAAGAGCCGTGGGAACCGCAGCAGCACCTTGCCGTCGACGAGCGGCGGATATGCCTTTTCGACGTGCTTCAGATATTCGGCGGTGAAGGCATCGCGATGCTCTGCGCCGGCATGGTCGAGGTAAGGGCGCAGGCCCGTGCCCTTCACCCATTCGACGATGGCGGCGGCATTCTCCAGCACGTGATTGTAGTTGGTGTGCCAGATATCGACCCGGGCCGATTTGCCGATCAGCCTGTTGTAATAGACCGACGGCGCGGGCAGCGGATTGCGCCGGACGCTCTTCTTGGCGAAGGCATCGCTCCAGGGACCGTTCTTTGCGGTCTCTTCCATCATCAGATGGCTCTGCTCGGTCAGGTTGTCGGGCATTTGCACGGCAAGCACGCCGCCAGGTTTCAGCCCGTCCATCAGGTGGTCGAGGATGTCGAGATGATTGGGCAACCACTGAAACACCGCATTGGCAAAAAGCAGGTCCAAGGGTTCCTGCGGCCGCCACGTGGCGAGATCGGCCTTTTCAAAGTGCGTGCCGGGCATGCGCTTGCGAGCGGCCTCCAGCATATTGTCGTCGCTATCGAGGCCGGAGACACCGGCGGTGCCATAACGCTCGACGATCAGCTCGGTCGAATTGCCAGGGCCGCAGCCGAGGTCGATCGCTCGCTCGACGCGCTCCAGCGGCACTTGCGCCAAGAGGTCCCGTGCCGGGCGCGTGCGTTCATCCTCGAATTTAACATATTGGCCGGCAGACCATGCCATAAGCGTATCCTCTTCGTGGATTGCCGTTTCCCCGATGCGCATAGCACCGGGATATATCAGAACCGTGTAATGACGCTGATGCCCTTGCCCTCGGCCTTATCAAGCGTCATCAGCGCCGGAACGGCTTCTTCCAGGCTGATCCTGCGGCCGATGAGCTTCTGCGGCGCGATCTTGCCGGCGGCGAGCATGTCGAGCATGGCATCGTAGCGCCAGGCCTGCATGCCGTGGCTGCCGTAAATCTCGAGTTCATGGCCGATGACCTGCGCCATCGGGATCTGCGGCGTTGCGTAGTCACTGAGCATGAGGCCGACCTGCACATGCCGGCCGCGCCGTCGCAGGTTCTTGATGGAGTTGAAACAGGTCGTGGGATGGCCGAGCGCATCGATCGAGACATGCGCGCCACCCTTGGTGATCTCGCGCACCGCCTCGGCCACATCGGTGATCTCAGACGCATTGATGGTTGCCACCGCGCCGCACTCGCGGGCGAAGGCCAGCTTCTCGTCGGAAATGTCGATGGCGATGGCATTGGCGCCAAGGGCGCTCGCAATCATGATCGCCGACAGCCCGACGCCGCCACAGCCATGCACGGCGATCCACTCGCCTGGACGGGTCTTGGCCTGGTCGGCAACGGCGCGGAAGGAGGTGGCGAAACGGCAGCCGAGGCTTGCCGCCGTCGCATCGTCGACCGTCTTGGGCAGGTGGACGAGATTGGTGTCGGCGTAGTCGATCGCCACATATTCTGCAAAGGAGCCCCAATGGGTGAAGCCGGGCTGGAACTGACTGGGGCAGACCTGCTGGTTACCGGAATGGCATTCGGCGCAATGACCGCAGCCGGAGACGAAGGGAACGGTGACGCGATCGCCGACCTTGAAACGGACGACGCCGCGCCCTGTCGCCACGACCTTGCCGGCAAGCTCATGGCCCGGCACATGCGGCAGCCTGATATCCGGATCATGTCCCATCCAGCCATGCCAGTCGCTGCGGCAGAGCCCGGTCGCCCCGACGGCGATGACGACGCCGTCCTCACCCGGTGTCGGGTCCGGCAGGGTACGGATTTCGGGTGTCGCCTCGAAGGTCTCGTAATACATCGCTTTCATGGGAGTTCTCGCTCTTCCCTGACGGTTTGGCCGGCTCATCATTTTTCCTGATGGACCTATTCGTCAAGCTGTTGTTTCGACGCATGAAAATTGCGCCATGAATGCGGTATCGAGCGCTTTGTTGCAAATGAATTTTGCCGCATAGTTTCTGCTTGACCCTTGGGTTGCGCGGTTATTTGCTTTTCGCCACCCAGAGCAATTCCAGGAAAAGCGCGTAGCGATTTTCCGGCTGGAGCTGCATGAAAACAAAGAGATGGAGCGGTTCGGAGAGTCCACGAAAAGCTGGATCGCTTGAGGAGAGGAAGCACCATGTCCGTCGATACGTCGCCCCGCACCACCACCTGGACCCATGTCGAGGGAGAATGGCTCTCCGGCAATCCGCCGCTGATCGGGCCGACTTCGCATGCCATGTGGCTCGGTTCGACAGTGTTCGATGGCGCGCGCTGGTTCGACGGCATTGCGCCCGATCTCGATCTCCATTGCCAGCGTATCAATCATTCGGCCGTCGCCATGGGGCTGAAGGCGATCAAGACCTCGCAGGAGATCGAGGCGCTCGCCTGGGAAGGTATCAGGAAATTCGACGGCAAGACGCCCATCTATATCAAGCCGATGTATTGGGGCGAGCATGGCTCGCCGGGCAGCGTCGTTGCCGTCGATGCGGAATCGACGCGCTTCGCCCTCTGCCTGTTCGAGGCGCCGCTTGGCGGCAATGGCGGCATCACGCTCACGGTCTCGCCCTTCCGCCGCCCGTCGCCGGAAACGGCGATGACCGACGCCAAGGCCGGCTCGCTCTATCCGAACAGCGGCCGCATGATCCTGGAGGCGAGAAGTCGCGGTTTCAACAATGCGCTCGTGCGCGACATCAACGGCAACGTTGTCGAGACGGCATCCTCCAACGTCTTCATGGTCAAGGACGGTATCGTCTATACGCCCGTCGCCAACCGCACCTTCCTTGCCGGCATCACGCGCGCCCGCGTCATCGGTCTGCTACGCCAGGAGGGCTTCGATGTGCGGGAGGAAACCCTATCCGTCGAACAGTTCATGGGCGCCGACGAAATCTTCACGACCGGCAACTATTCCAAGGTCGTCAGCGTCAACCGCTTGGACGACCGCGAATTCCAGGAAGGACCGGTCGCCCGCAAGGCGCTGGAACTCTATATGGATTGGGCTCACGGCCGCAGCGCCAGCGAGGAATAACCCTTTTCGTAAGGAGAAGGACATGCGGAAGAGTGCGGCCGTTTATGGCCGCACGGGTGTTCCCACACGACCTGCCGAAGCGATGTAGGATCGCGGCGCGAAGAAAACGCCATCAGTCTCGAAAGCCTCGAGGTCTTCGGCCTGGAGCGCGCGGCGGACGCTCGGTCTTGTGCTGACGCGGGCCATGAACTCCTGTAACGCCGGCCTGCGTGCGACGTCAATCTTGATCCACGGCGACCAGTTCAAGCAGACGAAGAGATAGGCGTCAGCCACCGTGAAGTCGTCACCGGTCAGATAGGGGCCGACAAGCCGGCTGTTCAGCCAGTCCAGTCGCTTGCATACCAGTTCATGAATGCCGGCATGGGCGCCTTCATAAGCGGCGTTGAAGAGCATCGCCATTGGCTTGTGAAGTTCGGCGGTGATGAAATTCAGATAGGATTGAACCTGGCTTCTGGCATAGGTTCCGGCCTCCGGCAGGAGGCGCGACCCCTCCGGTGAACATTCCGCGAGGAATTGCACGATGGCAGGACCTTCGGTCAGCACCCTCCCATCATCAAGCATCAATGCCGGCACGTAGCCATTCCCGTTGATGGCAAGGTAGTCCTCGCCCGAACTCGTCCGATGAGTCTTCCGATCGACTTTGACCAGTTCAACATCCAGCCCCAACTCCCGACAAACGATGTGCGGCGACAGGGAGCAAGCGGCGGCGTGCATGTAGAGTTTCATGGGTTTCTCTCTCCTTTTCGATGCAGGCGCGAGGTATGGCGTCGGCACCTATTGAATATTTGTACCATTTCGCATAAAACTCATCCGGTCAAGATTTTTGTGCGAACTAGTATAAAATATGAAAAGCGAGAAAAAACAGGGTCGTCCACGCGCTTTTGACGCCAAAGCAGTCATCGGGCAGGCGCGGGAGGTCTTCTGGGACAGGGGGTTCTCGGCCGCCTCATTGGATAATTTGAGCGCCGCGACGAAACTGAACCGGCCGAGCCTCTACGGCGCGTTCGGTGACAAGGAGGACCTCTATCTTGACACCTTGGAAGGCTACCGCGAGGACAGCCTCGATATATTGTCTGAGGCACTCAACCCGACCCTCACGCTGCGGGAAAATCTCACGCGCATCTATGCCGAGGCTCTGAAAATATACCTGCATGGCGAGACTGCAGCGCGTGGCTGCTTCCTGATCGGCACTGCCACGGCAGAGGCTATTCAGCATGATCGGGTGCGGGAGGTGTTGCGCCGCAGCCTGAATGAATTCGACGGTGCGATCAAGGAACGCATGGAGCTTGCGGTGAAGCAGGGCGAACTCCCTGATAACACGGATGCTGCAACGCTCGCAAAGCTCGCATCCGCCGTCATGCATTCGCTTGCCGTTCGAGCGCGTGCAGGCGATACGCGCGAGACGCTGGAGGCGATCGCGCGTTCTGGCGTCGATTTTATCTGCGGCCGGCTATAAGGGGCAGCTTGATGCTGCTCGGATCGATCTCCAGACGTCAAACTCGCGCAAACTCATCGATCCCTGTGTGATTCTGTCTTCGGGCTGACCCACCAGCAATAGATGGCTCCGAGCGCCAGCAGTACGCAGGTTCCGAGGAAGACTGCGGGCATGCCGATATGCCCGCCGACGAAGCCGCCCAGGACCGGGCCTGCCACCTGGCCGACATATTGCGAGGAGATGGAGAGGCCGAGAATGCTGCCCGTCGCCGCATCGGGAACATTGTGCCGGATGACGGCGGTGATGCAGGGCAGAAGGCCGCCGAGCGCCACGCCCATCAGAAAGCGCAAGCCGATCAATTGCCAGGCCGAGGTCACGAAAGCCTGCGGGATCAACAAGAGCGCCGCAACGGCAAGCGCCGCCATGATGACGCTCCAGTAGCCGATGCGATCGGCAAGCTTGCCGAGCCAGGAGGACGACAGGATGCTGCCGAGCGCAGCCGCCGCCATGACGACGCCCGAGACCATCGTCACCTTGGCGTCCGTGACGAACTGCGCGACATAGACTGTGATGATCGGCTCGATCGACATATTGGCCAGCATCAGTAGCAGGCCGAGCGACAGCATGGCGACGACGGGGCGCTTGTCAGGAATGGACGCCCAACTGCCACTTGCCTTCGCAGCCTTCTTCCGCGCCGTGGATTTCTCCTCCTTGATGAGGAAGGTTGTCGCCAGGAAGGTGAAGAAGATCACGCCGCCGGCCAGCAGGAAGGTGCCGCGAATGCCGATGATCGGTGGCAGCGCGCCGCCGATCAGCGGTCCGACAAGGTTTCCGGCCATGATACCGGCAGACAGCGTGCCCAGCGCCCAGGCAGAGCGATGCTTCGGCGTCTGGGCCGCCACCAGCACCATGGATCCCGAGGCATAGCCGCCTGCAAGGCCGGTGAAGAGGCGCAGCGCTACCAGCTGCCAGACATTGCCGGCCATGCCCATCAGCGAGATGGCGACCGTCATGCCGAGGCTGGCGCGGATCAGCATCAGCTTGCGGCCATAGATATCACCGAGCCGCCCCCAGAGCGGCGCGACCAAGGCTGCGGCAAAGAAGGTGGCGCCATAGGCGATGCCGGACCATTGCACGATCGCGGCCTTGTCGCTGACGCCGAGTTCCTCGACATAGAGCGGCAGGAAGGGGAGCAGCAGCGTCATTGCCACGATCGTCGTGAACGAGCCGACGAGGCAGATAACCAGGTTCCGCATCCAATGCGCGGTTTCCGGCTCGGCCGGTGCGGCTGCATCCCATCTCGTCTCGGTCATTTCTCGGCCTTTGCATTCAATGTGTAAAACAGTTCCTGGCTGCCCGATGCGAGGATATGACCCTTCGCGGCAGCAAGCAGATCGGCGCGGGTGAAGAGATCCGGCAGGTTCAGTCGGTCGACATCGAGCGCATAGACGGTGACGTGATAGCTGTGGACACGCGCGTCATTCCAGGGTGGGCAAGCGCCCATATAACCGCCATGCGGCCCGTCCTTCAAATTGCTGCCGCCCGCACCATTCTGGCCGCGGCGCCCATAGGATGTGCGCTCGAGCGGCAGGCCATTGGCTGAAGGGCCGTTTCCGTCGGCACCTTCGGCAAGGCTGGTGCGCGATGCGGGAATATCGGCCAGCACCCAGTGAACGAACTCCATCCGCTTGAAATCCTTCGGAATGGTTTTGTCCGCCTTGTTGAACAACGAGAAATCCGCGGGCACGTCAGGGTCGACCATCGTCAGCGCATAGGATCGCGTGCCCTTCGGCCCGTTCGACCAGGAAACGGCAAGGCTCTTGTTGGGACCGGGTGCCGACTTGTCTGAAGATGTCGAAATGCAGGAGGCATTTTCGGGCATCATCATCCGGCCATTGCTCTTTGCGAACGTCACCTTGAGATCGGCCGAAAGGGCCGGCGTGGCGACAACTGCTGCGATGACGGTGGCGTTCAGAAGGTTGAGCATGGTTTTCATGATGTTGCCCTTTCGCGGTTCGCTCTTGTGAGCTTTGAGGGCTGGGTCTAACAAATTCGTGCTGAGCGGCTGCGCACACAAACGCTCAAAATGCGGCCTAAAACGCTCATGCACCGCGAAGTCGATCGGCGAAGCGGCGTGGCGAGCGATAACCGGTAGCAAGGGCTGCTTCGCGCAACGACAGCCCGTCCTCGGCGAGAAGGGTCGTTGCCAGCGCCACGCGTTCGCTTGCCAGTACCTCTCGCAGGGAAGCGCCCTCGCGCGTCAGGCGCCGGCGCAGCGTCGCGTTGCTGGTGCCGAGCTCGGCGGCGATGAGGTCGGCAGTCCAGGGGCGATCCGGCTGCCAGCGTACCAGCGCCCGCACCGCCTCTGCGGTTGTCTCCGGCGACCCGGGCAGGGCGCCGCGCATGCCCAGCACCATGAGTATTTCCAGGAGCCTGTGTTCGATCAGCGGGATCGGCATGTTACCGCCGGCAATGCCTTCGCCGGCATGGCTGATGGCAGCGGCCAGCAATGGATCGAGTGGCAGGTCGATCTGCGATGCGGTTTGGGCCGGCGGAAAGGCTTTTGCGGCGCGGCGCGTCAGTTCCTCGGGAAAAGTGATGAAGATTGCCCGATAGAAGCCGGTCTGCGGATCGGGATCGTTGACGACATCGCCGCTCCAGCCGGCCGGCAGCACGAGCACCGTACCGGCTGCAAAATGCCGCTGCCGTCCCATGCTGACGATTTCCTTGGAACCTTCGAGGATGGCGACGATTGAAACCTGAGAAAAGGCCGAGCCGGCAATGCGCTCGCGTTCGCGCGCGACGAAGGTGAAAAGCGTGGAATAGCTGCCGATGCTGCTCAGCGCGACAGTCGGACGATTGTCCTTTGCCGCCAGGCGGCGCAGCTTTTCCAATATGGGATGATGAGCCTCGGACACGACGATGGCTTCCTGCTGATATGGGGTGCTGCGAAGTTTGGACCACGCGGACGACAATGCCAAGTCCGCAAAGCGCCTTGTTGGTTCGCCCGGCTGATGTTATAAACTGATTGCATTTTGCAATCGGATTGCCATAGGCACCGTGATTGCGCCGATGCAAGGAGGAGGCACATTATGAACTCTCTCGAAAATGTCCGTTGCGATATCGTCAGACGCCTGTTTGCCGCCTATGTGGCGCAACAGCCTGATGTCGTCGATCCGATGCTGACCCGGAACTTTACCTTTTCGAGCCCGCGTGACGATCATATCGACCGGAAGCGCTATTTCGAGCATTGCTGGCCGAAGGAGAATATCTTCCGCGACATCCATATCGAACATCTGGTGGCGGATGGCGATGACGTTATCGTCAGCTATCGCGCCGAGAAGATGGACGGTGGCAGCTTTCGCAATGTCGAGATGATCCATTTTGCCGGCGACCGCATCGCCGAGATCGATGTCTATTTCGGACGGAACTTATAACAGGTCAGCCGTGGCAATTTTTGCGATTGCCGCTGCAAGGGCGGTCGCCGGGCCGGTTATCGGTCGTTCGATGCCGTCCGAGAGAAGGTCGACGGCACCCGTCATCGACGCCTGCGCGAAAGTGAGCGTGACGGCGCCTTCGCCATGCGCTTCCCTCACCGCATCGGCGATGGAGGCCCGCAGATCGCCTGACCGGAAATGTGTCCATGCGCCAGGAACCAGCCGAACTTCGATTTCCGCGCCTGTTGCCTTTGCAGCAGCCTCGAAGAGGGCTGTCGTCGGGATGATGGTCGTTTCGACGGTGCAGAGAACGAGGACCTTGCCGCCGGCCTTGACCGCCTGTTCGGCCAGCGCCGCATCCGCCCTGATGATCGGCGCTCCAGCACCCGCCGCGACCTTCGAGACGGCCGGGCCGAGCGTCGAACAGTTGAGCACGACGGCATCGGCATCCTCGGCCAGATGCCAGAGGAGAGCCGCCGTTTCGGCCGAAATCTCATCCGTCAGGCGTCCCAGTTTTTCGGCGGCAAGCAGGAGGTCGGCGCGGACATGATGACGCAGCGTGCCCTCAGGCAATCCGAGTGCTTTTGCCGCCGCCTCATAGACGGCAATGTTGCTTTTGGCTGTGTGCAGGCAGACGATCGTCACGGGATATCTCGTAGAAGGCAGAAGGTCCGCGAACCTAGCCTCGACCATGTGCTTTGTCGACGGTTCGCCGTTGCCCTCCTGGATGCATTGCCACGTCATCATATGCAATGATGCAAATTTCTAAGTCGGTGCTATACATGATTGAAAAATAGGGCAATTTTTGCTCCCGTACGCAACTTTTTTGGCATGTCGCCGGTTGCTCTTCCAGGCGACCGCTCCTATGTTCCGGTTCACCTGCCGACGCAATTTTTTGCCAAGAGGAGATATGACCATGGCTTTCGAATTGCCTGAACTTCCTTATGATTACGATGCACTTTCGCCCTTCATGTCGCGTGAGACGCTCGAATATCACCACGACAAGCACCACAAGGCTTACGTCGACAACGGCAACAAGCTCGCTGCTGAAGCAGGTCTTGCCGATCTGTCGCTCGAAGAGATCGTGAAGAAGTCTTTCGGCACCAATGCCGGCCTCTTCAACAATGCAGCCCAGCACTACAACCACATCCATTTCTGGAAGTGGATGAAGAAGGGCGGCGGCGGCAACAAGCTGCCGGGCAAGCTCGAGGCTGCCTTTGCCTCCGATCTCGGCGGCTATGACAAGTTCAAGGCCGATTTCGCCGCCGCCGGCGCAACACAGTTCGGCTCGGGCTGGGCATGGGTTTCCGTCAAGAACGGCAAGCTCGAAATCTCCAAGACCCCGAACGGCGAAAACCCGCTGGTTCATGGCGCCAACCCGATCCTCGGCGTCGACGTTTGGGAACACTCCTACTACATCGACTACCGCAACCTGCGTCCGAAGTACCTCGAAGCCTTCATCGATAGCCTGATCAACTGGGACTATGTCCTGGAGCGCTACGAAACTGCGACGAAGTAAGGTCTGCCAAATAGGCTGGCTTTCGCACCCGGCGTCTTTTCGACGTCGGGTGTTTTCTTATCAGCCAGCCCTCACCGATGCCTCCGCGTGCTGCCTTACCGGCGCAAGGAAGCCGTCCAAGGAGGACGAATGCCGTCCGCACTGCTTTTCCGCTTCGGTGTTATCGCCGATCCGCAATATGCGGATCTCGAGCCCAATCTGACCCTCAATCGCTATCCGGCGAAGAGCCTCGACAAACTTCGCAACGCGATAGAGGAATTCAACCGGCACGACCTTGCCTTCGTCGTGACGCTCGGTGACATCATCGACCGCGAATGGAAGAGCTACGACGCGATCCTGCCCGTCTACGAGATATTGCGGCACCCAAAATACTTCCTCCTCGGCAATCATGATTTCGCCGTAGCACCCCAGAATCTGGGCAGTGTCCCGGCCCGCGTGGGCATGCCCGCTGCCTATTACGATTTCAGCCATTGTGGCTACCGCTTCATCGCGCTCGATGGCAATGAGATCAGCCTCTTCGCTCCGCCGGAAGGCGATCCACGCCGGCAGGAAGCGAAGGACCTGATGAAGGCGCTGGATCGCGCCGGTGCGCTGAATGGCCAACGCTGGAACGGGGCGATCAGTGATGCGCAATATGACTGGCTTGCCGCGAAGCTGCGGGAGACAAAGGCGGCGGGCGAGAAGGTCGTTATCCTGAACCATTATCCCGTCTTCCCGGAGAATGGCCACAACGCCTTGGACAGCGACCGCATGCTGGCGCTTCTGGCCGAACATGACCATGTCGTCGCCTACCTTAACGGGCACAATCACGCCGGCAACTTCGGCGCTGTCGAGGGAACCTATTTCGTCAACTTCAAGGGCATGGTGGATACCGAAGACAGCAGCGCTTACGCGATCGTTTCGGTTCACGCGGATCGGTTGGATATTGAAGGATTTGGGCGCGAAGAAAGCAGAGCGCTGGCGCTTCAGATGCCTTAATGAGATCTCCGCATCTTTTGATGTCTGTAGGGAACGATCCGCATCGCTGAATGTTTAGAAACGGAGGCTGCCTGCGAGGCGAAGCTGATGTTTCCGACATTGCAAATCCTGACAATTCTGATTGTGGCAGTCGCCATGGCGCTGGGACTGGCGCATGTGCTGGAGCTGCCGGGCAAGATGCGGCTATCGAAAGAGGATTACCTGACGGTTCAGCGGATTTACTATCCGGGCTTTACGATCCGCGGTGCCAGTGAGCCGCTTGGCGCTCTGCTGCTTCTGCTACTCCTGTTCCTGACGCCAGCCAATACGCTCTCATTCTGGCTATTGTCGGCTGCCTTTGCTGCCATGGTCGCCATGCACGCCGTCTTTTGGCTGCTGACGCAACCGGTAAACAATTTTTGGCTGAAAGATGCGAAGCTGGAAGGAATGGGCGCAGGTTTCTTTTCTCACGATCCATTCGGTGGCCATCAAATGGAAACCGCCGTCAAACCGGATTGGACCATGCTGCGCGACCGGTGGGAATGGTCGCATGCCGTCCGCGCCGCCCTGGGATTGCTGGCTTTCATTCTATTGATGACTGAGGTTGTTTTGTAGCGCCGCGCAAAGCCGGCGCATCTTCACTCCGCTGCCATCTGCGTTTCGGTTGAATCTCTCCAGGCGGTATGATCTTTCCAGGCTTCTGATCGTAACCTCAAAGAGCCTTAGCGCCTCAGCCGGCCGCGGCGGGGGTGTTTACCTGCCAGCCATTCACCCAGATCTGCCGCAAGCCATCACCTTCGCCCTTGAACCAGAATCCCGTCGCCTCGCAGCCTTCGATACGATCGCTGCGAAAGTTACGGATAGCCTGGCGCAGCTCGCACCAGGCGACGATGTTAGCCGTCTCCGAATAATAGATGAGGGCAATTGGCCGGATGATGCGTTCCGTGGCGCGGCCGAGCTCGTCGCGGTAGGCAAGGTCCAGCTTTTCCTCATCACGAATGGCGCGTCGCACCAAAGCTAGATCGATCGCCGAGGCAGAAGGTGCGGCAAAGCCCCAGGCATGCAGTGCATTGGCGTCGAGCGTCTGGCGCAGCGGCGGCGGCACGGCGCCGGCAATCTTCGAGGTGACGCGCTTGGCCGCCTGCTTCAGCTCGGCATCGCCGGTGCGTTCCAACAGGGCCAGCGACAGCACGATCGCCTCCATCTCCTCGATCGAGAACATCAGCGGCGGCAGGTCGAAGCCGGGCCGCAATATATAGCCGATGCCGCGCTCGCCCTCGATCGGCACGCGCATCGCCTGAAGTGCTGCGATATCGCGATAGACGGAGCGTACCGTCACTTCCAGCCGGGCGGCGATATCGGCTCCCGTCACCGGCCGCTTGGCCAGCCGCAGGATCTGGATGATCTCGAACAGGCGCGATGCCTTGCGCATTTCATTACCCTCAAGATGAAGGCTACTGACAATACCCTGTCAGTTGGCTCGATTTATAAAGCCGCCTATTCACTTGAAAATCAACCATTTCCTCTCCTGTTTCCAGGGAGAGGGCGATAGGCAACTGACATGGGTTACGCAGAAAATCTCTGGCTCTTCTTCATCCTTCTCTTGGGCATCATCATCGTGCCGGGCATGGACATGCTGTTCGTGCTCGCCAATTCGCTGACTGGCGGCAGCAATCGCGGTCTTGCCGCCACGGGTGGCATCATGCTGGGCGGTGCGGTGCATTCGCTGAACGGCGCCATCGGCATCGGCCTGCTGATGCATTTCGTGCCCATTCTCTTCAACCCGCTGCTGATTGCCGGCGGTGCTTATATGGCCTTCATCGGCTACACGCTGATGCGCAGTTCCATCACGGTGGGAGGCGAGGGGCCGGCCGGCAGCCGCTCCGCCTGGAAAGCCTTCCGGCAGGGAGCCGTGACTTGCCTCATCAATCCCAAGGCCTATCTCTTCATCTTCGCCGTCTATCCGCAGTTCCTGAAACCGGATTACGGGCCGATGTGGATACAGGCCGTCATCATGGGAGCCATGACCATCGCAACGCAATTTGCCGTCTATGGCGGACTTGCCATCACTGCCGGGCGCAGCCGTGACCTGCTGGTGGCCAATCCCAGGGCGACAGCCATTGCAGGCCGCGCAGCCGGGTTGCTTCTCGTCGCTGTTTCGGTGTTCACGGTCTGGGAGGGCCTGAAATTGGCGTGAGGGCGGATGCGGCGAATGAGTGTCTCGATCGCATGACACTGATTTCACTTAAATCTCACCACTTTGTGACTTCATTGCCGGACGGGAAACCGGCAAACATGTCGCAGTAATCATGCGCAGCTCGCGCATGCCGGTCTTTATCATCAGGAGAGGTAGGAGAAGGAAATGAAGTGGAAAGCGATTGTGGCGGCAGTGGCTCTAGCCGGCATCGCCCTTGGTTCGGTCGTTGCAGCCGACGGCACGCATGACTCCCGCATCGGGATGATGAAGAAGATCGGCGGTGCCACCGGAGCTCTCGGCGCGATCGCCAAGGGCGACAAGCCCTATGACGCCGATATCGTCAAGGCGTCGCTGACGACGATCGTCGAAACTGTCAAGGCTTTCCCGGATCAGTTCAACCCGCAGAGCGACAAGACCGATCCCGAGGTCAATCCGAAGATCTGGGACAATCTCGATGACTTCAAGGCGCATGCCGCCAAGCTTTCCACCGATGCCGAGACGGCGCTCGCTCAGCTCCCTGCCGACAAGGCTGGTGTCGGCGCGACACTGAAGACCCTCGGCGCCAGCTGTGGCGCCTGTCATCAGGCCTATCGCATCAAGAAGGATTAAGCGGTAGGTCTAGAAATCGATTTTGGCGTCCGCACCGGTTCTGCCGGTGCGGAGCCTTTTTGTTTTAGAGCTAAGGCTTGGGGTGAGGTGATGGCGCGGTTTATTCGATTGTTGCTTTGCCTTTTCGGCGTGATCATCCTCGGCAGCGGCGCATTTTACGTCATCACCGCGCCGTCACCTTTGCCCGCGAGCCATTGGGCCAATCTCGGTGATCCCGACATCAAGAACGGCGAGATCGTGTTCTGGGCGGGCGGCTGCACCAGCTGTCACGCTGCTCCCGGCGCGCAGGGTGACGCCAAGCTGGTGCTGTCGGGCGGTCTGGCGCTGACGAGCCCCTTCGGCACTTTCCATGTGCCGAATATATCGCCGGATGAGAAAGCCGGGCTCGGGACCTGGACGCTTGCCGATTTCGGCAATGCCATGAAGCGGGGGGTCGGCAAAAACGGCGAGCATCTCTATCCGTCCTTTCCCTATGGCTCCTATGCCCGTATGAGCGACAAGGACATCAACGATCTCTGGGCCTTCCTGAAGACGCTGTCGAAGAGCGATAATGTCGCCCCGCCACATGAGCTACCCTTTCCCTTCAATATCCGGCTGGCGCTGGGCGGCTGGAAGTTCCTCTATCTCAACGACCAGCCGCGTGTCGTCCTCGCCAATGCGGACGACAAGATCAAGCGCGGGCAATATCTGGTGGAGGGGCCGGGACATTGCGGCGAATGCCACACGCCGCGCGACAGCCTCGGCGGCTTCGTGAGCGGCCAATGGCTGGCGGGCGCGCCCAATCCGGAAGGCAAGGGCCAGATCCCGGATATCAGGCCGGGCTCCAAGGCGATCGGCAGCTGGAGCGCCGGCGACATCGCCAACTACCTTGAGACCGGCTTCACCCCGGATTATGATTCCGCCGGCGGCTCGATGGCCGAGGTCCAAAAGAACATCGCCCACCTCCCGGCAACCGACCGCGAAGCGATCGCGGCCTACCTGAAGGCGCTTCCGGCGAAATAGGCCTGGTTCTTCAGGCCGCGCCCGAGCGCTTGGCGAGATAGAGATGCGTCTCGTAACGCAGCTCGAATACGCCGCCATGCGCGTTGATGGCATCGGCAAGCTCGGAAAGCAGAGATTCCCGCTGATCTTCGGCCAAAAGCCGGGAGCTTGAAAGCGTGCGCAAAAGGTCAGTATAGCTCTGCGCCGTGTGCAATCGGCTCCAAGGATGGCAGTGATGTGCTGGAGCTTCGAAGTGGTCGGACTGCTGCAGCTCCCGAACAAAAGGGCCATCGGGCAGGTACCAGGCCTCCGCGGGCGGGCCAGTAAGCTGCGGGGCATGGCGGGCGTAGATCCCCGCGAACTTTTCTGACAATGGTGATTCCGGCTTCATCGGCACATTGCCGAAGACGGCAAGTATTCCCTCTGGCGCGAGAAGTGCCGCCGCCCGGGCGAAGCGCAATTCTGGCGTAACCCAATGGAAGGATTGTGCCGCGAATATCAGCCTGAAGCTCTCCAGCTTCCCTGGCCATGCTTCGAAAGTGGTTTGCTCGAATCGCACTCGCGGAAATCCCGCCAATCTTTCCCGCGCGACCGCAATCAGTTCCGCGCCGGGATCAAGCGCGAGAATGGAAAGGCCGCGGCGAGCAAAGCCCTCTGTCGCCTGTCCGGTGCCGCAGCCGATTTCGAGAACCTGATCCTTGGTTTCCAGGCCGGCAAAATCGATCACATCGGCAAAAAGCGCATCGGGATAGAGCGGGCGGGAAGTATTGTAGAGGCTGGCGACGCCATCGAATGTGAACCGCTGTTCCAAGCCGCATCTCCAGTTGCAGATCGAAGTCGACAGCCATTTTTCTAGCGCATTTCCGGTCAAGCTTGTAGCCAAGGATTCGGCAACAGGAGAGGGTGGTCGTGGACGCAAGGGTGGCGCGGAAGGTTCCTTATTTCAGCCAATGGGAAACGCCTGACATGACACTGGCGGTCGTCGCCGAGGGTGCGCAATCGGCCTTGCTGAAGGATCCGCTCTGGGCGTCATCCGGCGCAAGCAGCGTCGAGGATTATGCCCGCTGGGCCGGCAATCTCTGCGGCATGGCCTGCCTGAAGATGGTGCTCGCCGCCCGCACCGGCAAAACCATCCCGATCATGGATCTGGCCATGGGTTGCAGGGAGTATGGCGGCTATGTCGAAGAGGCTGATGGCCGGATCAAAGGCTTGATCTACGCGCCGTTTGTTTCCTTCGTTAAGGCTCGCTTCGATCTGGATGCCCGCATCGTCACCGGCATTTCCGTCGCTGACATCGTCGATATCCTCGACCAGTCGGAGTTTTTCATCGCGTCGGTGCATCATTCGATCCGCTGGCCAGAGACCGAGCCGCCGGCCAAGGGCGGCCATCTCGTGCTGGTGACATCTGTCGACGGAAACAGCATCCGCTTTCACAATCCTTCAGGTCATGTCGATGCGACGCGCGAGAACGCGGAGATGCCGCTGGAGATATTCGAGAAGTTCTTTGCAGGCCGCGGGATCGCCATCGATCGCTGAAGCATTTCCAGGAAAAGTGCGCAGCGGCTTTCCGTCCGAATTGCGCAAAACCAGAAACACTCTAAAAATCAATATCGAATGGCGATCCTCTTAAAGGCCGGCATCAGGCGAGTGCCTGGAGGTAGCGCATGCCGGTGACCGGACGCGGCTTGAAATCCATGTTTTCGTAGAAGCGGTGGGCCTGGAAATTGCCCGTCGCAGCACCGACCGAAAGATAGCTGCAGCCGGCCTTGCGGGCGATATCGCGGGCGCGGTCGACGAGATGCTGCCCGACGCCGTGGCCGCGATGGCCGTCACGCACGAACAGATGATGCAGGTCCATGCCGCGCTGTCCCTCTTGCGCCTTGTAGAGCGGCACGAGGATGGCGTAGCCGATCAGCCCCTGTTCGCCTTCGGCAACAAGCGCCGTGATCCACGGCATAGGACCGAAGAGGTCGCGCTCAAGCTGCTCGGGCGTGGTGCCTGAGGGGTCGCCATGATGGGCGGCCAGCAGCCGGATCATATCGTTGAGTTCAGGCAGGTCGCGCGGCTGAGCATTGCGGATCGTGAGCACCGGCGGGCGGAGAAGTGAGATGTCGCTATCGTCTAGCATGGCATTTGGCGTCCTTGTTTTTCAAATGAGCCGTCAGGACGCTGCCGATACAACAAAGCCGCCTGACGGCGGCTTGTTGACAATATGATCTGTCTTGGCCGCCCGTTACAGGTACAGCCAAAAATACGAGCAGTTATGGAGCGCGTGCGTGATCATGGCCGCATCAATGATCCGGTTCAGCACGTTTGTCAATGGGGGCACGTTTGGGGTCTCAATGCTCGTGTTCGCATAGGCCGTGATCGGAAAGCGCACGGATGACATAGCAGTCTTCGATGCTGTGGCCGTCGCAATGCGAAACGATGCGCTCCAGCTCATGCTCCAGCTTCTTTAGCCGCGCGATCTTGGTGCGAACGTCATCCAGATGCTCCTTGGCGATACGGTCGGCGCCGACGCAGGGACGGTCCGGATGCTGGCTGAGCGAGATCAGCTCCTTGATGGCATCGATCGTCAGGCCGAGGTCGCGGCCATGACGGATGAAGGCGAGGCGCTCCAGATCGGTTTTGGAATAGCGCCGCTGGTTGCCTTCGCTGCGATCAGGCTCCGATATCAGCCCCATCTGCTCGTAATAGCGGATCGTCGGCACTTTCACTCCGGTACGCTTGGACAGATCACCGATCGACAGCATTGCATGGCCTCCAATATCTCTAGTCTCTATAGAAATAAATATGCGATTGGCAGTGGAATTTTCAAGGATGTGCCGAAGGCCAGTCCGGATGTGTTTGCGCAGCCGCCTGATCCGGTAGCGCCGCTTCAAGACGCGGCTTCCAATCCGTCGCCAAAAATAGTATACCCCGCTATATTATAATCGAGGCCACAATGTCCCACACTATTCGTCAGCAAGCCAAGCTCCTGTCCCGCATCCGTCGCCTCAAAGGACAGATGGAGGCGGTGGAGCGAGCGCTCGAAGCCGAGCGGCCGTGCGGGGAGATACTGCAGCTTCTTGCTTCCATTCGGGGCGCGCTGACGGGCCTGACAGGAGAGGTCCTGGAAGATCATCTGCATGAGCATGTGCTTCATGCCGAAACGGAGGAGGCCCGCCGTCAGGCGGTCGATGAGATAGCCGACGTGCTGAAGACCTATCTGCGATGAGCAGGCCGTGTCTCGCAAATGGTGCGGCAGATTTAACTGGAGACTGACGTCATGAGTATTTCCTCCGATACGAGCCACAGCCACGTCTTTCTGGGCTCCGATCACCAGCGCAACGAACGACGCATCTGGCTCGTCATCGCGCTGACCGCCGTCATGATGGTGATCGAGATCGGCGCCGGCACGGTCTATGGCTCGATGGCGCTGGTGGCCGATGGCTGGCATATGTCGACCCATGCCAGCGCCATGCTGATTTCCGCTCTCGCCTATCTCTACGCCCGCCGGCATGCGCATAATACTCGCTTCACCTTCGGGACCGGCAAGCTCGGGGATCTCGCAGGCTTCGCCAGCGCTATCGTCCTAGCGCTGATTGCGCTGATCATGGGCTGGGAGAGCATTCTGAGATTGCTCGATCCGGTGGCGATCAATTTCCGCGAGGCCATTGCCATCGCTGTGGTCGGGCTCATCGTCAATCTCGTCAGCGCATGGCTTCTGCGCGACGATCACAGCCACCATCATCATGGCCATTCCGGCCATGGGCACAGCCATGATCACGCTCATGATCATGACCATCATCACGAGCATGATGGCGACCACCATCATCATGACGGGGGTAGGGACAACAATCTCCGCTCCGCCTATGTCCATGTCATAGCCGATGCGATGACCTCGGTTCTGGCAATCGTTGCCCTGCTGCTCGGCAGTCGTTTCGGCTGGACCTTCCTCGATCCTGTCATGGGTATCGTCGGTGGCCTGGTGATCCTGCAGTGGGCCTGGGGCCTGCTGCGCATCTCCGGCGCGGTTCTGCTCGACTTCATTCCGCCGGGTGAGGACCTGCCTGATGAGATCCGTGAGGCGATCGAGACGGGCGAGGACCGCATCACCGACCTACATGTCTGGCAGGTCGGCCCCGGACATCATGCCGCCATCGTCGCGGTTGCAACGCCCGTCTCGCGCGACCCGTCTTTCTACAAGGCACGGCTTGCCGCTATTCATGAATTGTCGCACGTCACCGTTGAAGTCACGGTCGACAAGGCGGCATAAATTCCGCTAGCAATTGGTAAGATCAGAGGCTTGCCATATTCCTCGCATAGCCCGACATCTGCCCGATTCTGCTGGAGGCTTTTCTCATGCCCACATTGCTTACCCGCCGCCGCCTCATGGCGGGCTCGGCGCTGCTCCTTCCCGCCCTGACACTTGGCCCCGATGCGCTGTTCGCCCAGGAGAGCGGCGCCTCATCACAGACGCTCCCGACGACGGACAATTCGGCGGCGCCCGACGCCGGCGACCAGGGCATGGAAGGCGGAGCATCGCAGGACGGCGCACAATTGTCCGACGATGTCGACAAACAGCTTGCGGATCTTGAAAAGAAGACCGGCGGCCGCCTCGGCGTCTCCGTTCTGGACACCGAAACCAATATCTCCCTCGGCCATCGCGAGGAGGAGCGCTTCCCGCTGTGCAGCACCTACAAGGCGCTCGCCGTCGGCTTCGTGCTGGCGCGCGTCGATCAGGGCACGGAAAAGCTCGATCGGCGCGTCATCTACGGCAAGGACAAAGTGGTCACCTATTCGCCGGAGACCGAAAAGCATGCCGGCACCGATGGCATGACCGTCGCCGAACTTTGCGGTGCGGCGATCACGCTGAGCGACAATACGGCCGGCAATCTGCTGCTTGAAAGCTTTGGCGGCCCTGCCGCCCTGACCTCCTGGTTGCGCACGACAGGCGACACCGAAACCCGCCTCGACCGCAACGAGCCGGATGTCAATCAGGCGGTCAAGGACGACCCGCGCGATACGACGACGCCGGATGCGATGCTGGACAGTATCGGCCTCCTGACCCTCGGCAATACACTGTCGGAAACTTCGAGGGATCAGCTGGTTAACTGGCTGGTCGCCAACACCACGGGCAATAATCGCCTGCGCGCGGGCCTGCCGAAGGAGTGGAAGGTTGGTGACAAGACCGGGACCGGTAACAACGGCTCCTATGCCGATATCGCGGTGATCTGGCCACCGGAACGCGGGCCGATCCTCGTGACGACCTTCGTTGCGGAGGCGACCGCATCGGCGAAGGATATTGAAGCGGTCTTTGCCGAGGTCAGCAAGATCGTTACCGGGATGGTCGGGCAATAACGAAACATATTAAAAGAAACAAGGCGATACGGCCATCACCTGAATCAGGTTCGTATCGCCTTCATGCAGTCCCGTAATGTCTTCAGGCGATAGACAATGCCGATGCGGCGCTGTCCGTTTCCTTGTCGCCATCTCGCTCGCCGTCGGCATTGCCAACACCAAGTTTCTGTTTGATCTCGGAAGCGATCTGATCGTTGATCGCCTTCTGCTCATCGGCCGAAAGCGCCTTGAAGGAATCTTCCGTCAGGCCGTGCGCTTCGAGATACTGCGCACGAATCTTCTGCGCCGGCGTCATATTCGCCCATTTGGCAAACTCGTCCAGAATGTCCTGGTCGGATTGCCTGCTCGACGAGGCCGAGCTGCTGCCGGAAACGCTCGCAGCCGACCGATCGTCGGCGGCGTCCGTTGTGGAGGACGACGCCTGGCTGAGCTGGTTGAGCCAGAAGCCGGAGGAAATGGAAGAGGGGACGCCGCTGGACGAGATGGAAGGTCCCTGCGAACCTTTCTGTTGGTCGCCGCCATCACTCAGTAGCGAGAATGTCGAGCTGTCGTCGCTCTCGCTGCTCTGTTGGCTGCGGATCGGCGTACTGAAATAGTTCTGGGTGCTGTGGTGCACTTTCATCGTGATGTCTCCCCATGAGTTGAGGAGACGATGACTCTGCAAGCATGTCCGGGGCTTGTGCTTCCGGCTTTCTTACGTGCCGCAGAAGGTCTGCAGCACGCGCTCGCTCGGCAGCGGAGGTTCGGCATAGGGTGCGAAGGCAGGCTGGTCTTCATAGGGTGTCGCAAGCACCTTCAGCAATGCCTCGAACAGGGAAAAATCACCGTCTTCGGCGGCGGCTTCGATCGCTTGCTCGATTCGGTGATTGCGGGGAATGAAGGCCGGATTGACCCTGCGCATCGCTGCCGCGCGCGTCGTCGGCGTTTGAGGATCGCGGCCAAGGCGCTCACGCCAGCGTTCGAGCCACGGCGCCGTCGATTGCGGATCGCTGAAGGTAGCGGCAAAATCGCCGGCGTCCTCATCCACGGCGAGGGCGGCAAGCCGGCGAAACGCGAGCGTGAAATCCGCGCCTTGCTGCTGCATCGTCGCCAGCAGCGACTGGATCAGGTCCAGATCGCCGTCCTCCTCGCTTGCAAGGCCGATCTTGGCGCGCATGCCGGCAAGCCAATAGGCCTGGAAGCGTTCGCCATAGGCCTTGATGATGGTGTTCGCCAGATCGATCGCCGTATCGACGGACGGGTCGATCAGCGGGATGAGCGTCTCGCCTAGGCGCGCGAGATTCCATTGGCCGATCGCCGGCTGGTTGGCATAGGCATAGCGGCCATTGCGGTCGATGGACGAAAAAACGGTCGCCGGATCGTAGGCATCCATAAAGGCGCAGGGACCGAAATCGATCGTCTCGCCCGAGACCGTCATATTGTCGGTGTTCATCACGCCATGGATGAAACCGACATGCAGCCAGCGCGCGATCAGCGACGCTTGCCGCTCCGCCACGGCTTCCAGCAGGGCGAGATAGGGATTCTTGCGGTCTCGAATCTCGGGATAGTGCCGGGCAATGACGTAATCCGCCAAGGCCCGCACGCTCTCCGTATCGCCCCGCGCCGCAAAAAATTGGAAGGTGCCGACGCGAATATGACTCGCCGCTACCCGCGTAAACACTGCACCTGGCAGCACTTCCTCGCGATAGACAGGTTCTCCGGTCGTCACGGCGGCAAGCGCCCGCGTCGTCGGGATGCCGAGCGCGTGCATCGCCTCGCTGACGATATATTCGCGCAGGACCGGGCCGAGCGCCGCGCGCCCATCGCCGCGGCGGGAAAATGGCGTCGGTCCCGACCCCTTGAGCTGGATATCGCGGCGTCTGCCGTTCCGATCCTTCACCTCGCCAAGCAGGATCGCGCGTCCGTCGCCGAGCTGCGGCACGAAATTGCCGAATTGGTGGCCGGCATAGGCCATGGCGATCGGCTGCGATCCCGGCAGCAGCTCGTTGCCCGAAAAGATCGCCGCCGCATTTCGTTTCAACGCTTCGACATCCAGCCCGAGCTCTCGCGCCAGCACCTCGTTGAACTTGATCAGCTGCGGCGCGGCGACCGGCGTCGGCGCCTGGTCAGCAAAGAACTGCGGCGGCAGACGTGCGTAGCTATTGTCGAAGGCGACCATCGGCACCCGAAGGGCGGTGTCATCGTGAAGAGGAGAGCTCATGTTCCTAAGGTAGGGGCGGTGCGTGGGAGGCGCAAGGCGGATATCGTAATCGGCTTTGCTGTTGCCGATTTCAAAGTCCGCTGTCCTCCAGCTCCCGCGCCATCTCCGCAAGCTTGCGCACCGTATTGAGATTTCTCGACGTTCCCGCCTTCAGCGCCGGCAGCTTCAGCTTCGAGCGGCCCGAGCCATCGGGATAATGTACATAGATTTCGCGGCCGGCGACGCGCACTTCTTCGCCGCCGGGCGCGACGAGCTTGTTCAGTGCATCCTTCGGTGCCTCATCTTGCAGGAAGGTCACCAGTAGGTAGTTCGGCTTGGCGTGCGGGAAGGGCGAATGTTCCGCTGCCCTTTCCAGCGCTTCACGGTTGCGCAGGATCACGCCCGGAGACTTGCCCATCTTGGCCGCCAGCGCCGTTTCAAGCCGAGCCTGCACCGTTGCCTCGTCCTCCTCGGCGCGGAAGACCACATTGCCGCTCTGGATGTAGGTGCGCACATCCTTGAAGCCGATCTCTTCGCAGAGCGTCTTGAGATCGGCCATGGACAGCATGCCGGTGCCGCCGACATTGACGGCACGCAGCAGGGCGACGAACACGGCCATGGCTTCCTCCCGCAGTTCGGCTTACATCTTCTCGGCAACCTTGACGGCGAAGGCGTATTCGAACGCCACTTCCTCCAGGCGCTGGAAGCGGCCGGAAGCGCCCCCATGGCCGGCATCCATGTTGGTCTTCAGCAGGATGGGCGCGTCGCTCGTCGTCTTCTCGCGCAGCTTGGCGACCCACTTCGCCGGTTCCCAATAGGTGACGCGCGGGTCGGTGAGGCCGCCGAGCGCGAGGATCGGCGGGTAGGGCTTCTCGCCGACATTGTCATAGGGGCTGTAGGCTGCGATCTGCTCGTACTCTTCCTTGCTTTCGATCGGGTTGCCCCATTCCGGCCATTCCGGCGGCGTCAGCGGCAAGGTGTCGTCGAGCATGGTGTTGAGCACGTCGACGAAGGGCACGGCGGCGATGATGCCGGCGAATTTTTCCGGCGCCATGTTGGCGACGGCTCCCATCAGCATGCCGCCAGCCGATCCGCCTTCGGCGATGATCTTCGCGTAAGAGGTGAACTTCTGCTGATTCAAATAGTCGGCTGCGGCGATGAAGTCCTTGAAGGTATTGGTCTTCTTTTCCATCTTGCCGTCCTCGTACCAGGCAAAACCCTTGTCCTTGCCGCCGCGGATATGGGCGATGGCATAGACGAAGCCGCGATCGGCGAGCGACAGGCAATTGGTGTTGAAGCCGGCCGGGATGGTAACCCCGTAGGCGCCGTAGCCATAGAGAAGGCAGGGGGCTGAGCCGTCGAGAGGCGTATCCTTGCGATAGAGCAGCGTCACCGGCACTCTCTCGCCATCCCAGGCAGGGGCAAAGACGCGGCGCGTCACGTAGTCGGCCGGATTATGGCCAGAGGGCACTTCCTGCGTCTTCAGCAAGGTGCGCTCGCGCGTCACCATATTGTAGTCGTAAAGCTGGCTCGGCGTCGTCATCGACGAATAGGAGAACCGGATGACATCCGTGTCGTATTCCGCCGCACCCTGCAGGCCGAGCGCATAGGCCTCCTCCTCGAAAGCGATTGCATGTTCCTCGCCAGTGCGGCGATCGCGGATGATGATGCGCGGCAGGCCATCCTTGCGCTCCAGCCAGAGGAGATGGCGGGCATAGGCGAGGTGGCTGAGGATCAGCGTGCCCGGCTTGTGCGGTACGACCTCGCGCCAGTTCTCCTTACCCGGCGCCTTCGCCGGCGCCTCCATGATCTTGAAATCCTTGGCGTCGCCGTCGTTGGTGAGAATGTAGAAGACGTCGCCGCCTTCGGTGATCTCATATTCGATCTCCGTTTCGCGCTCGGCGACGATCTTGGGCTCGGCGGTCAGGTCGGAGGTCGGGATGATGCGATATTCGCTGGTCTCGTGATCGTGAATGTCGATGAAGATGTAGTCGTCCAGCAGCGAGCCGCCGACGCCCATGAAGAAACCTGGATCCTCCTCCTCATAGACAAGCCGATCGTCCGACTGCGGCGTGCCGATGATGTGATGGAAGATCTTCGAGGGGCGATGGTTTTCGTCCTGCAGCGTATAGAAGAAGCTCTTGCCATCGGGCGCCCAGACGGCATCGCCACCGGTATTCTCGATCACGTCGGCAAGGTCCTCGCCGGTCTCGAAGTTGCGGATCTTCAGCGTGAAATATTCCGAACCCTTGTCGTCATAGCCCCAGATGCCGTGGCTGTGATCGGAGGAATGATCGAGGCCGGAGAGGCGGAAATAGGACTTTCCTTCATTCTCCTTGTCGCCGTTCAATAGCAGCTTGCGGTCGCCGCCGTTGCGCGGCTCGCGGAAAAAATGGGGCTGCTCGCCTCCGGTGACGAAAAGCGTGCCGTAGGCGTAGGGGCCGTCCTTCATCGGGATCGAGCTGTCATCCTCCTTGATGCGTCCCTTCATCTCGGCGAAGAGAACCTTCTGCAGTTCCTTCGTGTCCGCCATCGCGGCGTTCATGTAGGCGTTCTCAGCCTCCAGATGCGCCCGGATTTCCGGTGCCAGGATCGACGGATCCTTGAACATCGCCTGCCAGTTATCAGCGCGCAGCCAGGCATAATCGTCGGTGCGGGCAATGCCGTGACGTGTATCCGTAAACGGCTTTTTCTCGGCGACGGGCGGAGTGGGAAGATTTTTGAAAACTGGCACGAGAGCACTTTCTCTGGTGTGAAAGTCGAATGTGAAGAGAAGAGAGAAATAGAGGGCAGCGACCTTGGGTTCAAGCGGCAAGTCCGCTCCTCAAGCTTCATGCAAGCCGTCGTCATTAATCTCGATCGAACAGGCGGCTCCTGGCATGAATGGCGCGCTGCCTTGATGAGACCACATTCTTTATCGAAGTCGGCATACAGTGCGTCGACATGAAGGCGATCAAGACCTTCCCCGATGAAACCGGCGCACTCAAAATCCAAAACAATGCAAGGGACCGGTCTTCATGCTGAAACTCTTAGCCATCCTTATTCCATTGGCGTCAGTCGCTACCTGCGCCTTCGCCGTCGATTCGGCCATCAAGAAACAGTTGGAGAAACTCGACCCCTCGGAGCGGATGGAGCAGGCATGCGATGCCGAAGCCATGAAGCGTATCGGCACGGACAAGACGGGTTTCAAGCCGGACAAGGTGATCGCCTATACTTTCGGCGATCCCGATATGAAGCCGGATGCCATGAATGCGCCCGGCGCGGTTTTCCGCAGCAAGGGTGACTGGTACCACCTCTCCTACACATGCGTAACCGGCCCGCAGCATATTCATGTTCGGGATCTGAGCTACCAGATCGGCGACAAGGTGCCGCGCGACGCCTGGCAGCAACATTATCTCTACGACTGAGCGTTTCGGTCCCGTAAGACTGCCGGGGCCACGACATTCCATCTTGATGTCGCAACGGCACGATGCGATCGGACGCTATCGCCGTCTCCGGGATTCGACGCGGGTCAGCTCCGACAGGATATGCTCCTGCACGTCGATCGGCTGACGGCAGACGGCATCTGTCAGGTCGCGCAGCGTCGCCCTCAGGCTGTGAAGCTGATCCACCAGATCCATGACGACATCGACGCCGGGTTCGTTGAGCCCCATTGCTCTGTCGAGATCGAGGATCAGTCGGCCGCGCGCGATATCGGCCTCGCGAAAATTCCGTCCGTGATCCGTCTCTTCCGGCACCAGCCAACCTTGTGAGATCCAGACTTCCAGCACGGAGGTCTCGATTTGGAGGTGCAGTCGAAACTCGCTCTCGTTCATCGCTTATCCTCCCATGGACTTTCTGGGATCTTGTGCCTTGCCCGCCTCCCATTCGGAAACGAAGCGTGTCAGTTCGGGATCCGGCGTCTCCGGCAGGACGACCTTCAGGGTGACATAGGCGTCGCCGTTTTCCTTGCCGCGCACGGGTGCGCCCTTGCCCTTCAGGCGCAGCACCTTGCCCGTATTGGAGTTCGGAGCGAGAGTAACGGTAACCGCGCCGGACGGTGTCGGAACCCGGATCTTGCCGCCGAGCACTGCTTCCGACAGCGAGATCGGCAGTTCCATCCGGATATCGTCGCCATCGCGGGTATAGAAGCGATGCGGCCGGACATGCACCGCGATCAGCGCATCGCCGGCGGCCCCGCCGCCGAAGCCGGGATGTCCCTTGCCCTTGAGGCGAAGCGTCTGGCCGTCGCGCGTGCCGGGCGGGATCTGGACGTCGAGCGCCGGCCCGTCGGGCAGGCTGATCTGTTTCTTCACGCCGTTGATGGCGTCAAGGAAATCGACCTCCATCGTATAGTGACGGTCTTGACCCTGCATTTTCGTTTGGCCTCGGCTGCGCCGCGAGAAGAAACTGGAAAATATGTCGTCGGCATCGCCGAAATCGGCAAAGCCGCCGGCATTCTGATAGCGGCCACGCTGGCCTTCGTTCGCCGCATAATCACGGTAATAGTTGCGCGGTGCCTGCTCGGCACCGCTGCTGTCGATCTCGCCGCGGTCGAACCGCGCACGCTTCTCCTCGTCGCCAAGAATGCCATAGGCTGCCGAGGCCTCCTTGAACTTGTCCTCGGCCTGCTTGTCGCCGGGGTTGAGATCGGGATGCAGCTTCTTGGCAAGCTTGCGGTAGGCGCTTTGAATATCCTTTTGCGGAGCGTCCCGCTTCACGCCCAGAACTTCATAGGGATCGCGACTCATGCATGTCTCTCTTTGGGAGCAGGGAAAAATACGCACATAGTGCTACGGCAACCTCATATCAATCGTAGCACAGACGACACCTGGTTGAAGTCCGCACTTGGAGGCTTTCATGTCCGGCGCATTTGTGCTGTGAAATGAGCCGAGCGACGCCGGTTTGCCATATTTCCGGCGTGTTGCCGGATGATGGCGGCGTTGCAGCTGACATGATCATCATTCGGCCGCCCGATTTCGTTTGTTTGATCTACCCGGTGGCCGCCTCGATGAAACGCCTGTTGCCGACATTCATGCTTCTGCTTGCCGCGCGAGCCGTCCTCGCCGCGCAGACCGAGCAGCCGCCTGCCGGCTGGCCGCAACTGCCGCCTAAGGCGCCGCCGTCGAACACCAGGCTTGTCGAGCCGCATCTGCACGTCGATCGGGCGGGCAAGGGCGCGCCCCGCATCGCGCTCACCTTCGACGCCTGCATGGGCAAGACCGATCCACGCATTCTCAGCACCCTCGTCGATCAGCGCATCCCGGCGACGATCTTCGTCACCGCGCGTTGGCTGCGCACCAACCCCGACGCATTGAAGGTCTTCCTGGCCAACCCCGATCTCTTCGAACTGGAAAATCACGGGCAGAACCATATCCCGGCCGTCGACATTCCGACCAAGGTTTATGGCATCCCCGCCGCCGGTTCGCCTCAGGCTGTCGCGCAGGAAGTCAAGGGCGGCGCCGAGGCGATGATCGCGGCCGGAATTCCGCAGCCGCGTTGGTTCCGCGGCGCGACCGCGAAATACAGCCCTTCCGCCATCGCGCAGATCCGCGGCATGGGGTATCGAATTGCCGGCTATTCGGTGAACGGCGACAGCGGCTCGCTGCTGCCGGCAAAGATGGTGGAGAAGCAATATGCCTCCGCCAGGGACGGCGATGTCATTATCTCCCACATCAACCAGCCGACGCATGCGGCGGGTGAGGGGGTCGCGGCCAGTATTCTTGCGCTGAAGGCGAAGGGCGTGGAGTTCGTTCGCCTGCAGGATATCTCCGAAAAGGGTGACGACGGGACGACGAATTGAGGAGTTAAAGGGCTTAACCCGGCAATTGCGGCTGGACCTTTTCCTCGATGAACAGCTCTTCGACGACGGTCATGACGATCAGCGACAGCGGCAGGGCCAGCATGGCGCCGACGGCACCCCACATCCATGTCCAGAAGAGAATGGCAAGAAAGACGACGAAGGGATTGATCTCCCATTGCCGGCCCATGATCGCGGGGAAAACGAGGTTTTCGACCGCCAGATGCACGGCGAAAAACGCGATGGCGGGCGCGAGGCCGAAGATGATGTCGGAATGCGTGACGATACCGGCAATCGCCAATGCAATCGTCATCGTCGTGATGCCGAGGAACGGAATGAAGCTCGAAACGAAAGCGAAGGCGCCCCATAGCACCGGCACGCTTAAGCCGCCGACATAGGCGATAACAGTCATGGCAACGCCTATTCCGGCATAGATCAGCGAGGCTGTCGCAAAATAGAAGCCGAGCACCTGTTCCACCGCATTCAGGATCCGGATCGTGGTCAGCCGCGACGCGTGGGTGGAGAAGGCCAGAATGATCGTCTTGCGCAGGCTCACCCTGCCGGCAAGAAACAGCAGCAATGCAGCGAAGAAAATCAGGATTTGCACGATGGCCGGTGTCAGGCTGGTCGACACGACATGCAGGACGTTGCCGCTGTTTTCCAAAAGGGTGCTGATCGACATCGGACCGCCCTGAAGGCTTTCGGACGAAACATGCAGCCATCTGAACCTATCGAGGTAGGGCATCAGTCGGTCGGAGGTGCGCTGAAAGAAGTCAGGCGCTTCCTGGGCGAGTTTGCCGACCGGTCCGGCAAGCGCGTTGATGACGAGGAAGATGACCAACGCCACGGCCGAAGACAGAAGCATGGCGTTCAGGACGCGGGGCACGCCGAGCTTGCTGAGCTTTTCCGCCGCCAGCCCGAGGATCATGCCGACGACGACCGCGAGCGTTACCGGGATGAGGATCAGTGACATCATGTAGACGCCGGCCAAGGCCAGGATAAGGAAGATTCCTATGGTCGCCCAGGATGCGGCGATGTCGAGCCTGCCACGCATCGATCCGTGGGAAATGTCGAAAATATTGTCGTCGTCGCGCTCATCTTGAGATGTGTTGCGTTCTGCGTCGGTCCTGCCTTCGCATGTAACCGTTGTTTCCGATCGCGTGGTAACGACTTTATCGACTTCCATGCCCTGCACGTTCCCAGAGGCACAATCGCCTCGCTACTCCAACGCGAAAAGCCCGTTCCGGTTCCGCAACGGGCTTACGCGATAGCGATTTGGGCAGATCAGGCGATCAGGTTCAGTCCGATACCCCAGGGGTCGCGCAGCGAAACGCCGCCGTCGCGTTTCTCGGTCTTGATCTCATGCTGCTCCAGGGCGGAGACGGCGCTATCGAGCGCGGCCTTGTCGTTGAACCGCAGCGTATAGTCGGAAAGACCGGTCATATGTTCGGAGCGCAGACCGGCGCCGCGGCTGTTCCAGGTATTGGCGCCGAGATGATGGTGGTAACCGCCCGTCGCAAGGAAAGTCGCGCCAGGATAGCGCGCGGCCATTACCTTCATGCCGAGCACGTCGCGATAGAAGGCATTGGCTTCCGCCACATCGCCTACCTGCAGATGGATATGGCCGATGGCCGATCCCTCGGCCATGCCCTCCCAGCGGTCCTGCGGGGCGCTTTCGCAGAGCTTCTGCAGATCGAGCCGAAGCGTGGCCATCTCGACCGTGCCGTCGTTATGGAAGGTCCACTCATCGTGCGGCCGGTCGGCATAGATCTCGATACCGTTACCTTCCGGATCGGAGAGATAGATGGCTTCGCTGACGATATGATCCGATGCGCCTTCCAGTACGACATTGTTTTGGGCGGCATGGCGAAGCCAGCGCGCCAGTTCGACGCGGCTCGGCATCAGAAAGGCGGTGTGGAAGAGGCCTGCGGCGGTCTTCGGCGCGCGCATCGCAGCCCGATCCGTCGTCAGTGTCAGCAAGGGATGGCCGGCAACGCCCAAGACCTCGCCGCTTGCTGTCTTCTCGATCACCTTCAGGCCGAGCATGTCCTGATAGAAACGCGACACCTGCGCAAGGTCGGTGACGACGAGGTGCGACTGGCCGACATAGGCGGGACGGGTCAGAGCATAGGAAGGGGCAGTTTCGGTCATAGGATCAGTTCCAGCCTCGATACTTTAAAAAGGCAACCGGCGTCGGCGGCTATGGGCCGCCAGGGGCGGGGGAGTTTGCCGATTGATTGCCTCTTTGGATATCCTCTGCCCGCCGTACTTGCAGTTGATATGGCGGATTTCGATTGTTCACAGAAGCCCATAAATTGCGGATTGAGCGTTCGCTTTCCATTGACGCATGCGGTGGGTGGGCCTCGTTTACGAAGATTGATCGATGCGCGCGTTTGGCGCAGTTGCTTCTTCGTCGCCCCGGTGCGAAGATCGATTTCGGACGGAAGCGGACGGAGTTCAATGACCGAGTATAGGGGCATCCGTTGGGCCTATGATCGCTATGAGATTATCGCCGACAGCATCGTCAATGGTGTCGGGGTCGTCTTTGCATTGATCGGCGCGACCGTATTGATCTTCTATGCGACGGTCTGGAGCTCCTACGGAGAGATTGCAGCGGCCTGGATCTATGGGATCGGCCTGGTGCTGACGCTCGGAATGTCCTTCACCTACAATCTCTGGCCGGTATCCAGGACGAAATGGTTCCTCCGCCGTTTCGACCACTCCTTCATCTATGTCCTGATCGCCGCCACCTACACGCCCTTTCTTGAGCGGGGGGCCGGGGATCCCCTGTTGCTCGGCGTGCTGATCGCCGTCTGGGTCTTCGCCGCCTTCGGCATCATCCTGAAATGCCTGTTTCCAGGGCGCTACGACCGATTGGCGATCCTGCTCTACCTGGCCATGGGCTGGAGCGGTATTTTGGTCGCCAAGTCGGTTTCCATGCATATCCCCTTCGCCTCGATGCTGCTCATCATCATCGGCGGCGTGATCTACTCGCTTGGCGTAATCTTTCACGTCTGGGAAAAGCTGCGTTTCCAGAATGCCATCTGGCACGGCTTTGTCGTCGCCGCGGCCGCCGTGCATTATTCGGCGGTGCTGACCTGCTTCAGCCTGTCACCGGAAAGCTTTTGACGATCTCTGCCGTCGGCGTGCACTTCCTGGTCGAGCGCAGGCTACGCACCAGGCGCATGACGATGGCATCGTAGCGCTGCATATCCGTTTTCGAATAGTCCATCTGGAAGAAGGCCGCCGCCCCATTGCAAAGGGCGACGCCGCGGACATACACGATGCGCCCCTGCCTGGTGCCTGAGAAGCTGATGCCGCGCGAGTTCGATTTGGAATAGGAAATCTTCCAGCCGTCCTCCCTTGCCAGTGCCATGCGCCCATTCGCTTCCGAGGCAAAATCGCCATTGGCGATCATCGTGCTGAAAACCAGCAGCGTCGCCGAGCGGTCCGCCGGTGACAGCGCGAGCCGATCGGTATCCCCGGAAGGAGTTGCGAGATGGAATTCCGGCGGCAGCTCGATCGCATAGCCGAGACCTGCATTGTCATAGGACCGCCAATCCGCGGCAAAGGCCGAGGCGGAGGAAAGAAGCAGGAGTGCGATCAGACGGGCGAGCATTGCGGTTCCTGGGAGGCGGGATCTGCAAACCGGTCAAGAATAACGCATTTTTCGGCGGAAATTCCATAGCGATTGAAGATGCTGGCACAAATTAGCGCAAATTCGTTACAGCTTCATTGCGAGCTATGCGTAATTGGCGGTTTGTCTGGCCCCGCTGCCCGCAGTTTACGAAGCTGTCACGGGTCCAGCCGTTTGCAACGTCTGCAGGCCACCGTTTAAAAAGCCGATTTCAGTGGTTTACGTCCGGTTTTCCCTTTCCAGGGCTTGAGGCGATGTGCCCTTTCGCCTATCCCTTCAAGTCAGCTCCGGCATTGACGGATTCGATGATCATTCAACAAAGGGGGGAACATGGCCGCCGCCACCGCGGGCCTGACATTCCTGGCACTATGCCTGCCCTTTCTCGGTGCATTGATCGCGCCCATCGCTGTTCGGCGGCTAGGTCATAATGCGGCCTGGCTCTTGGCGTTGCTTCCAGCGCTTTCCTTCATTCATTTCGTCGGCTTTCTTCCTGCAATCGCGGCCGGGCAGGCTGAATTGGGCGGCTTCGATTGGGTGCCAAGCCTCAATCTGCGGCTTTCCTGGCTGATTGACGGCCTGTCGCTGACCTTCGCGCTGCTCATCACCGGCATCGGCACGCTGATCGTCCTCTATGCCGGCGGCTATCTGAAGGGGCATGTCGATCTCGGCCGCTTCTTCTCCTTCATCTTCCTCTTCATGGGCTCGATGCTCGGCCTCGTCGTCTCGGATAGCTTCCTGACGCTCTTCGTCTTCTGGGAGCTGACCTCGATCACCTCCTTCCTGCTGATCGGTTTTGATCATCAGCGGGAAGCCTCGCGCCGGGCGGCGCTGCAGGCACTGGTCGTGACCGGCGGCGGAGGGCTGCTGCTGCTGGCAGGCCTGCTGCTGCTCTGGCAGATAACCGGTATCGCCGCGATGTCCGACCTGTTGAAAGCCGGCGATCTCGTGCGGGCGAGTCCGCTCTATCTTGCAGCCCTGATCCTGGTGCTTGGCGGCGCCTTCACCAAATCGGCGCAGTTTCCGTTCCATTTCTGGCTGCCGAATGCCATGGAAGCGCCGACTCCCGTTTCGGCCTACCTTCACTCGGCAACCATGGTGAAGGCGGGCGTCTATCTTGTGATGCGGCTCAATCCCGTCCTCGGCGGTACGACGGCCTGGCAGGCCATCCTTCCGCTTTTTGGTGCCGCCACGCTGCTCGTCGGAACCTTGCTTGCCATCCGCCAGACCGATCTGAAGCTGAAGCTCGCCTATACGACGGTTTCCTCGCTCGGCCTGCTGGTCATGCTCACCGGCTTCGGCACGGATTATGCCATCGAAGCAGCTGTCATCTATCTGGTGGCGCATTCGCTGTTCAAGGGCGCCCTTTTCATGGTCGCCGGCATCGTCGATCATGAGACGGGGACACGCGACATCACCCGGCTGGGCGGCTTGCGCTCGGCCATGCCGCTGACCTTTGCCGCCGCTCTGGTTGCAGCGGTCTCGATGGGGGGGCTGCCGCCGGCTTTCGGTTTCCTCGCCAAGGAAGAGATCTATGCCGCGCTGGCACAGGCATCGCCCGCCGCGATCATCCTGACGATCATCGCCGTGGCCGGCAACGCGCTGATGTTCGCCATCGCCTTCGCCGTCGCGCTGAAGCCTTTCCTGGGGCCGCTGACCGAGACGCCACGCCATCCGCATGAAGCGCCGCCCTTGCTTTGGCTCGGGCCGGTGACACTTGCCTTGCTCGGCATCGCTTCGGCCTTGTTCGCACCCTTATGGCACGTTTACATCTCCTCACCGATGGCAAGCGCCGTCAGCGGCACAGGTTTACAGATCGCAGTTTCGCTGGCTCCGCATATCGGCCTGCCTCTGGCACTCTCCATCGTGACCGTGCTGATCGGCATCCTTGTCTATTGGCAGCTCGATCGCGCCCGTTTTTTCATGTCCATTGTCCTGCGGATGCTGGGACCGGGCCCGGATCGCGGTTTCGACGGGTTCATCTCCGGCCTGGTGCGGCTCTCACACGTCGTCTCGCGTTTCCTGCAGCCCGGGCGGCTGGAAATCTATGTCGCCGTCACCTTCCTCTGCCTTGCGGCGATGCTGCTGATCCCCCTCGTGATCCACGGCGAATTGCCTCATGTGCCTGCCTGGCCGGACCTGCAGTGGCACGAGGCGGCGATCTTCCTGATCGCCATCATCGGTGTTGCCGCAGTCGTCTTCGCGCGGGACCGGCTGACGGCCATTGTTTCGCTCGGCATTCAGGGATTCGCCGTCGCCGTCATCTTTCTCTTGTTCGGGGCACCGGATCTGTCCTTCACGCAGTTCATGGTCGAGACCCTTTCGGTCGTGATCCTGGCCCTGGTGATGACGCGCCTGCGCCTCTCGCCTTCGGATCACCGGCCGCCGCTCGCCAGGGTCGCTCATGCCGTATTGGCGATCGCCTGCGGCATCGGCTTTGCGCTTCTGCTGCTGAAGGCGACCCAGGCACCGTTCGACCTGACGCTGACGGCCTTCTTCAATCAATATTCGAAGCTGATCGCGCATGGCGACAATGTGGTGAATGTCATCATCGTCGATTTCCGCGGCACGGACACGCTCGGCGAGATTGCCGTCGTCGCCATGACCGGCCTTGCGATCCTGGCGCTGATCCGCATCCGTGCCGGCGGCGAGCGTAAGCTTGCAACCAACGACCCCGATCTTGAGGAAAAGGCCGGTCTCGGCGAAAGGATGGAGGCCGAGCGCTCGTGAATACGCTGATCTTCCGCACCGCCGCGCCGTTTCTGACCGCCCTGATGCTGCTCTTCTCCGTTTTCGTGCTGCTGCGCGGCCATAACGAACCCGGCGGCGGCTTTATTGGCGGCCTCATCGCAGCGTCGGCCCTGGCAATCTATGGTATTGCCTGTGGCGTCACGGCGGTCCGGCAAGCCATTATTTTTCATCCGCTGGCGATCGCCGGCTTCGGTCTGTTGGCGGCGACCCTTGCCGGCTTTCTGTCTGTTTTTTGCGGCGTGCCGTTCATGACCGGCCTTTGGATCTATCCCCATCTCTTCGGCGTCGAGGTGCCGCTTTCGACCGTCATGCTCTTCGATATCGGCGTCTATCTGGTGGTTGTTGGAGCCATTACCTCGATCGCGCTGGCGCTCGAAGAGCGGGAGGCGGATTGATGGAGGTCGTCTTTGCCCTCGTCGTCGGCCTCTTCTTCGCCGCCGCGATCTATCTGATGCTGTCGAAATTCTCGATCCGCATCATGCTCGGCATCGCCATTCTCGGCAATGCCGTCAATCTTCTGCTTTTTACCGCCGGCCGGGTCACGCCCGAAGTGCCTCCCATCATCCGGAAAGGGGCGAGCACGCTCGACAACGCAGCCGCCAATCCGCTGCCGCAAGCCTTGATCCTGACGGCGATCGTCATCTCCTTTTCATTCCTTGCCTTTCTGCTTGTCCTGACCTACCGCGCCTATCAGGACTTAAGGACCGACAATACGGGCGAGATGCTCGTGGCCGAACCGGACGAGCGGCCGTTGCCGCCCCTGGGCTACTGACGCGATGGCCGGCCCACCCGATATTCCCGTCGATCTCTCCGCCGCGCTGGTTGCCGCACCCGTGCCTGTGGGCCATTGGCTTGTCATCCTGCCGGTCGCCTTGTGCATCGGGCTCGGGGCGATTCTGCTGATGTTGCGCAACCGGACCGAATGGCATGCCGCGATCGCTATTCCCGGTCTCGTACTGCTGGTGCTGATCGACGCTGCCTTGCTCTATAAGGTCGTCGACGAGGGCGCCGTCACGATGGTCATGGGACGATGGCTGCCGCCTTTCGGCATCGCCTTCAGCGTCGATATTTTCGGCGCGCTCATGGCCCTGACGGCAGCCGTTGTCGCCCTGTTGGCGAGCTTCTACTCGCTCGGCGAAATCACCGTGAGCGGGCGGCGATATGGTTTTTTCCCTTTCCTGATGCTGTTGCTGGCTGGCGTCAGCGGCGCCTTCCTGACGGGCGACGTCTTCAATCTCTATGTCTGGTTCGAGGTGCTGCTGATCTCGTCTTTCGGCCTGCTGATCCTCGGCTCGGAGCGCGAGCAGATCGATGGCGCATTGAAATACGCCCTCCTCAATCTCATCGCCACCACGCTGTTCCTCGTCTCCGTCGGCTATCTCTACGCCGTCTTCGGTACGCTCAACATGGCCGATATCGCCATGAAGGCGAGGGCGGGTGAGAGCAATGCGCCGCTGACGACCCTGGCAGGCCTGTTCCTGTTGGCCTTCGGCATGAAGGCGGCAGCCTTCCCGGTCAATTTCTGGCTCCCGGCTTCCTATCACACCCCCCGCATCACCGTTTCGGCGCTCTTCGCCGGCTTGCTGACCAAGGTCGGCATCTATGCCCTCATCCGGGTTTTGGTCATGCTGCTGCCTGTCGAGCGGGCAGGGCTCGGTCCGCTGGTCACGGTCATCGCCATCGCGACCATGCTCGTCGGGGTCATGGGTGCGCTCGGGGCAAACGATGTCAGGCGCATGCTCGGCTATATCGTCATATCGGGCATCGGCACGATGCTGGCTGGCGTTGCCCTCGGCAATGCCGATGGCCTCAGCGGCGCGATCTTCTATGCGCTGCATTCGATGGTGCTGATGACCGCACTTTATCTGCTTGCAGGGCAGGCGGCACGGCTCGGCGGCAGCTTTTCACTCACGGCTCTCGGCGGGCTCTATCGGCAGAGCGGCTGGTTTGCCGGTCTTTCGCTGGTGCTTTTCTTCGCCATCAGCGGTCTGCCGCCCTTTTCGGGCTTCTGGCCAAAGGTCGTACTGGTAAAGGCCGCGCTCGCAACGGGCGCCTGGTGGCTCGCCGCAACAATCCTGCTGGCCGGTTTCCTGACAACGATCGTTTTCGGGCGGGTGTTCCTGCTCGCTTATTGGCGACCCGCGGCGGGCGATAGCGTCGCGGCGGAGCCGATCAGGTGGCAGGCCGCTTTGCCGCTTCTTGCTCTTTCGCTGCTTGTCATCGGCTTCGGCCTGTTTCCGGAACGGCTCCTGCACCTGACCCAGGCGGCGGCCGCCGGCCTCGAGCAGCCATCGGCCTATCTGCACTCCGTCTTTCCCGCGGCAGGAGGCGCTCGATGATCCTCTTCATCTTCAATCTGCTGCTTGCCATCGTCTGGGTTGCCGTAACCGGCAGTGCTTCCTTCATCAATCTGGTCTTCGGCTTCGTCCTTGCGGCGGTTGCGCTCGCGATCGTGCGATCATCCTACGGAGGCGTACTCTATCTCGGGCGTGCTCGCCGCATCCTCGCGCTCCTGGTACTGTTCATATGCGAGCTCGCAAAGTCCGTCTGGGCCGTTGCCGTGGCCGTCATGAGCCCCAGGATCGATGTGAAGCCCGGGATTTTCGCCTTTCCCCTGACGGTCGACCGCGATTTTGAAATCACGCTGCTTGCCAACCTCATCACGCTGACGCCGGGCACGCTATCGGTCGACGTCTCGGATGACCGCAAGATGCTTTATGTTCATGCGCTCGATTGCTCCGATCCGGAAGCCATCAGGCGCGGCATCGCCGACGGCTTCGAGCACCGCATCATGGAGGCTTTCCGATGATGGCCGCATCTATCGTTTCGGCTGCAGCAATGGTGGCGCTGGGCATACTGAGCATCGCCTTCCTGTTCACCGTGTATCGGGTGGTTGCCGGTCCGACATTGCCGGATCGGGTTCTGGCGCTCGATATGCTGGTGGCGATCGCCATCGGCTTCATTGCCGTCATCGCCATCAAGACCGGCTTCACGCTTTACATCGATATTGCCATTTCGCTGGGCCTCGTCGGTTTCCTCGCCACTGTCGCCTTCGCCCGGTTCATCCTGACGCGGGCGCAACCCGATGTTTCGAGCCGGCATGCTGCACGCCCGGAAACTATCGGCGCTTCCGAAAGCAAGAAGACGCGCAAACGGAACAAGCAACGGAAGGGAGGGCGTTGATGGATTTGCTTTGGGCTATCCTGGTCGCCGTGCTTCTGTTGGCTGGCGCATTGTTCTCGCTTATTGCCGCCATCGGCATTGTTCGCCTTCCGGATCTCTACAGCCGCATGCATGCGGCATCGAAGGCAGGCACCGTGGGTTCCGGCCTATTGCTACTTGCGGTCGGTATTCATTCGCAGGACCTGCCGATATTGGCGCGGGCGCTGGCCGGATTTGTCTTTTTCGTATTGACCGCACCGATTTCGGCACATCTTCTTGCGCGTGCGGCGCACAAGGCGGGGCATCGCTTGACGGCGCCTTCCGTACGCGATGAATTGGTGCGGCACGAGCAGCTCGCGAAACGCGGGAATGGAAAAAAGGGCTAACAAACGCAGAAATTGTTAATGAAGGAATATCTGTTCGCGTTATTAGTTATCCATTTTTTAGTAGATGAATTTTTTGCGAAGAAATGTTGGGATTAAAAACTGGACATTTGGGTAAAGAGTGCTAATTCAGATTCAAGTAGAGTTCTGATGTTAAGTTAGTCTCGACCGGGTTTAAGCTCTCAATGCTTTTATCTTTCCTTGATACAAAGCTGAGCAAAACTTTGTTCCGATCAGCGATTAGAGATCGCTATCGTGGTCGCTAATTCTGATATCAGGCGGCAAGAAGCGGTTTTCCCTCGCGTGAAATCTAGGGGTGGATTTCATGCGATAAGAAATATGGCGTTATGCACCGTTTTCTTGCTGATGGCTGCTACGAATACGAGCAATACGTTTGCGCGAATTGCTCGGCGCTGGGAAACTCCGGGATCAGCAGATTTCCGAAGTCAGGCGCAGATTATACAGCAACGCTGTGCCCTGCGCTCTCTTTTGGGGCGCGGCGCGGCAAGCAAGCCGATGAACAGGAGAACACAATGACAGATGCGGCCCTTGGCAACGGGCAGGAGTTACTGGTTGAACTGACCGCCGACATCGTTGCGGCCTATGTCAGCAACCATGTCGTACCGGTCAGCGACCTTCCGAACTTGATTTCCGACGTACATTCCGCCTTGAGCAACACCTCGGCTCCGGCTCCTGCCGTAACCGTGGTCGAAAAGCAGAAGCCGGCCGTATCGGTTCGCAAGTCCGTGCAGGATGATCAGATCACCTGCCTGGAATGTGGCGGCAGCTTCAAGTCGCTGAAGCGCCATCTTATGACCCATCACGGTCTTTCGCCGGAAGAATATCGCGAGAAGTGGGATCTGGCCGCCGATTATCCGATGGTGGCACCGGCTTATGCCGAAGCCCGTTCGCGCCTTGCAAAGGAAATGGGTCTCGGCCAGCGCCGCAAGCGCGGCGGCCGCTGAGAGTTCATTACTGAATCAAAGAAAAACCCGGCTCTCGAGCCGGGTTTTTGTTTATGGATCCTGTAAATCCAAGCCTATGCCGCGGCTCTGACGCGGGCTTCCTCGCGGATGCGCTTGATCATCGACCGCAGCCCATTGGCGCGCTGCGACGAGAGATGTTCCACAAGACCGATTTTGCCGAAGACGTCGAGTGCATCGAGCGCCGCGATTTCAGAGGCGGGCTTGTCCGAATAGGTCGCCATCACGATCGCCACCAGCCCCCGCACGATATGAGCGTCGGAATCGCCTTCGAACGTCAGGATCGGGTTCTCGGGATCGCCGGATGCATGCGTGACGAGCCAGACTTGGCTCGCGCAGCCCTGCACCTTGTTTTCCAGCGTTCGCTTCTCTTCCGGCAGATCAGGCAGTGCCTTGCCGAGTTCGATCACGTAGCGATAGCGATCCTCCCAGTCGTCCAGGAAGGAAAAGTCGTCGATGATCTTTTCAAGCGATGCCATTGCAATGATCCAGATTGTCCGTGTGCCTTGGATATAGGCGAAGTGACAGGCGATTTGAACCCGTGGCAAAAAAAGAACGCCGCTGACCATGGGCAGGTCACGGCGTTCAGGTTGGGCCAATGGAGAAGCGTCAGATGTGCGGGCGCGGCATCGGCAGCGGAACCGAGGATGGCAGCCGGACCGTGCCGGTAACGACGACATCGGCCGTTTCAGTGCCGGTCACGCGCTTGGCCGGCATCGGCTGGGCCATGGCGGCGACCTGATCGGCGCTTGTGTGAGTGGATGCGGCATCAGCGGCTGCATTTGCGGGCTGATCCTTGAAGTGGCGGCCGAGCATGTCGTAGGCGACGCGGGCGCCGTCGCCAACCTGATATCCGAGGGCGGTCAGCGTTTCACCACCCTTTACGCAGACATCCGGCTTCTCGGTGCACATGGCGCCGACATATTGAACGACGCCCGATGCAGCTGAAATCGCGTCGGAAACCTGCACCGTCGCTTCGCCTGCCGGCCGCGGATCGCCCTGGGGCTTTGCGAAGATCGGCAGAAACATGAGAACCAGCGAAAACCAGAACCCTGCTCTAATCAGAAACCACATTGCCTTGCCCATCCTCTCTGTCGTTCGGCCCGGAGGCCGATTCGGGCTTGCCTGCCCGATCTGCTTCGAAGCCTATCCGGCAGAGGACAACAGCGCTTTTCAAAACTCGGCGGCATTTTTCGCTAATTTGATTCAAATTTTAGCTTTCCGGCTTTGACCAGCATTTGGTTCAAATTGTAGCGATTGATGTTAAGCATGTCTCGCCCGATGCCGTTGATATGCAGGGCTTTGCGGCTTGAGCCCTTGATGCAAAAGTTAACGCGCGCCGGAAATACGAATAAAATCCGTTGCTTACCCGCTGTTAACCACAAAAAACAAAGGTCTCGCATTCTGCGCCAAAACGGGATTTTGGAGCCTTTTGGGCCATCCGGTGTGTTCCTTCTTTATTCTTTCCTTAAGCCCGCGAGGCCTATTGTGCAGTCCAATAAGTGACCGTTTTGACGGGTTGTAGTGTGCGTGTATTGAGTGACATGGCTGTTGGGGCTGGAGCCTTCGTGGACCGGGTGGGCGGAAGCTGGCTTTCCCGGACGAGCGGGAATGGCGAAGTCCATGGACAGGAGCTGGCGATCCTTCGCCGGCTTGCGCTCGTCTCCTCCATTGCCCTCTTTGCTGTTCCCGTGGGCCTCTCCTTCGTCACCAGCCCGGCCGTGGCTCTGCCCGCCGGTGTCGCCACGGTCTGCGCCGCTTTCCTGTTTTCGGCCGTCGGCAGTATTGCGCTGTCGCGTCAGCGGCCGTCGTCCCTTCCCGCGGACGCCGTCGTCGTCGAGCACCGCGACCTGATGCTGGAAGCTGCCTTCGGCTTGGTATTGCTGCTTGATCCGCAAGGAAATGTGACGACCATCGGCGGTCGTGATCGGGTCGAATTCCTGAGCTGGATGCGTGATCCGACGGGCCGCGGCTTCGTCGAGCAAATCCACGTCTCGGACCGCATCATCTTCCTGCAGGCGATCGATGTGCTGCGTCAGGGCAGGGATTCTCACAGCGTCGATCTGCGCCTGGAGCGTTCCGCAGTCGTCGGCGGCGATGCGCAGTTCGTCCATGTCCGCATGGAGCTGACGGCACGCCGCGATGGCGAAGGACATCTGACGGCGATCGTCAGCCAGCTGCGCGACATCTCCCAGGATCAGCAGCTTCGCGAGGATGCGGCGCGCAAGACGGCCGAGGCGGAATCGGCCAATGATGCGAAATCGCGGTTCCTTGCCGCCGTCAGCCATGAACTGCGCACGCCGCTCAATGCGATCCTGGGCTTCTCCGATATCCTCAGCGGAGAATATTTCGGCAAGCTCGAAAACAACCGCCAGCGTGAATATGTCGGCCTGATCCGCCAGTCGGGCGCGCATCTGCTGTCGGTGGTCAATACCATGCTCGACATGAGCAAGATCGAGGCGGGGCGCTACGAATTGCTGCTCGAATCCTTCTCGATCGAGGAATCCATCGCGACATGCGAAGCGATGCTGGGCCTGCAGGCGAAGGAGAAGGGTCTGACCTTGACGAGCCGCATCCAGCGTGGCCTCGGCGAGATCGTTGCCGATCAGCGCGCCATCCAGCAGATCCTCATCAATCTTGTCGGCAATGCCATCAAGTTCACCGACGCCGGCGGCGCGATCACCATCGATGCGGCTTTGACCGATGGCATGCTGAAACTGTCGATCGGCGATACGGGGATTGGCATCGCAAGCGACCGGTTGGCCTCCCTCGGTCAGCCCTTCGTGCAGATCCAGAACGACTATACGCGCCGATATGCCGGCACCGGTCTCGGCCTGTCGCTGGTCAAGGGCCTCGTCGGCCTGCACGGCGGAAGTTTTTCCATCGCCAGCGCACCAGGTGAAGGCACGGTGATCACCATTCTGATCCCGTTTGACGGCTCGGGGGTCGTGGCGGTGCAACAGCCTGTGGATGTCAATCGCCCCGTCGATTTTCCGCCACGTCTGAAACATACAACGGAGACGAACGAAGGGCGAAACAAGGAAGGGATGAATGGCCCCGCAAAAGCGAAAATCGCCTAAGGGAAGAGGAAAGGGCAGGCGCAGGCAGCCCGGTCTCGCTTCTCGTGGAGCGGTTGCCCTGGGCAGCCTGAGCCTGCGCGGCAGTACTGCGCTGGGTGGTCTCGGCCTTCGCGGCGTAGGAGCGCTCACCGGTCTGATCGGCGGCGCGGTCGGTCGTCATCCCGTCGTCGCCGGCGGCGTCGCGCTCTTCTTCGGGATTTTCGGCTTCGTAACCGCGAACGCACTCTGGTACCAGAGCGGTACGCACCCATCGCCCATGCTGCGTACCCGCGACCCCGGCTCGCCCTATCAGATTCCCGGCCGCAGATCGTTTCTGCATGCACAGCAGGCCGATGCCGGCAACGTCACGACATTTCGGATAGAGCGGCAGGATTCGGCTTCCAATCCCGCTACATCCTCCTCAGGTGGGCAGGCAGCGAGCCCGCCCGCAGCGCAGTCATCTGCCGCTCCATCGAAGCTGGTCGCCGATGTGCAGGCGGAACTTATCCGTCGCGGGCTTTATGATGGCGTCGCCGACGGAAAGCCCGGATCGCGCACGACATCAGCCATTCTCTTCTTCCAGGAGGCCTCGGGCCTGGCGCAGACCGGCGTCCCAACGCCGGAGCTTCTGGCGGCTCTGAAAGCCGGCAATGGCCCCGATACGACATCGGTCAACGGCAGGGCAGGAACAACTGCTGCCGTACCTGTCGAACGCCCTGTCAACGTGTCCGCCACCGCAGGCGCGATCGATCCCGTTGCCGCTGCCATTCAGAATGCGGAGAAGAATCTGAAGACCGGCGCCGTCGCGGTAAAAGCCGCCCCGAGCGACACAGTCAACAAGGTCAATCTGGTCATGCAAATCCAGAAGGGCCTGAGCAACATTGCCTACAGCAATGTCAGCATCGACGGCGTTGCCGGGGAGCAGACGAAAGCCGCCATCCGCCGCTTCGAGAAGCACTACCGCCTGCCGGAGACCGGCGAGCCGAATATGGCGGTGCTGAAGAAACTTCAGGATATCGGCGCGCTCTGAGGCCTACCGGAAGCATACCCGCAATTCCGCGTATAAATGCACTCCGGGCTGGCTTGAATTGCCTTGGTCGCCGCTCGCGGCTATAGCTCGCTTATGAGATTGCGCAGCGACATCTTTGTTTCCGCTCTTGTCCGCCGCCTGTTCGCCCGTGGCGATTTTGCCGCCGTCGAGCGAAAGGGCGAGGAGCATGCGGGTGCTATCTTCATTCGGCAGCGTTTCCGCGATGGCACGGAAACCCTTTATGCGCCCGCTCCGCAAAGCCTGTTCGACGAGGAAGAGAGCGGGACACGGCTCTTCGAAATTCGCATCGAGCGGAAGGAGCCGCAGGATATTCGCGAAACCCTCGATCGCGAGCTGAAGTTCGATTCGGATTTGTGGGTCGTCGAGCTGGAGACGGACGATATCGGCGATATCGTCCCTTTAGCCGGTTTGCGCGCCAATCCGTTGGATTGAGCCGTCTTTACCGACGGTTTACCACCCGCAATTCACGGATGGATCCTGACTTCGCGCCAAACAATGGCTGTGCAGGCCGCTCCGCCGGCTTTTGCTGCGGCAGGTAGGTGTAGCGGTCGGCACGGCGCCATGCCTCGACGCGGGCCTGGCTCTCTTCCGCATCGATATCTTCGAGCACCAGCCAAGCACGGCTGACGCTACCGTGCCGCTCCGCCAGATGCGGATAGAAGCGCTCGAGTGAATAGACGGCATCCGCGATGCCCATGCCGAGGCTGACGAGCGTGACGGCAAGCTGCTGGCCCGATGTGTCGAGCAAAATGCGCTCCGCGAGCCAGTGGCTGGAGGAGAGTGCGTCAGCGAGCGTTGTCGCAAATTGCCGGGCGTCGCGTTCGCGGGCGAAACGCACGAGCAGGGCTTCCTGTGTTTCGCTGAGGCTGCGCAGTCCGAGACGATCCTCGTCGTCGCGGCCCATGTGGCGGGCGACCTGCTTGATCTGCTGGCGCAATGTCTCTTCGCGCGCGAGCCGCTCGTTTTCCATTGCGTCTGCCTGCGTCGAAACGGCTTCCGCTTGCTGCTCCGCCACCGTCCTGCCGCGCTCCGGTTCCGCCTGATGCAATCCGACCAGAGCGTCGATGACCTTGGGGGAGAGGGACGACCGGCGGACGATGGCCCGCGCATGGGCTGCGCCCTGGGTGCGGGCGATGGTGATCAGCGTATCGTCATCGATCGCCTGCGAACTCATGAGGAAGGGGGCGGCGATGGAGATCGGCTGGCAACCGATGAACAGCGCAACCGCCTGAGGCACTGTCTGGCATTGGGAGAGGGCGGCGACCGCCTGTCGCTTCGCTTCCTCCGAAGACGCCTGGAAGACGGGTGTGAAAAGCTCGGCGAATTGGCGCAATTCCGATTTGGATGGATGTCCCATGCTTTCGAAGTTGGTAATCGTCGCCATCAGAACCACGTCCTTCTTACGGACTGTCGCAGGCTCTTCAAGGTCTCGAAACCGGTCACGCACGCCAACACCCATACTGATACTCGGAACAAAAAAGCAGGGAGCCGGATGGTCGACCATGGATGCCGCGGCGCTTCTTTCCGATCGTGCCGGATGGCCCTTTCGATGAAGAAGGCGTCTCCGGCGGCGATTGTCGAAACGGGTATGGACACGGTCGTCCTTATCTGGCTTTCCGCAAAAGACTAAGGCCGCCAAGGTTAATGGTTCGTGAAAACTTTATTAAAATCCGAATAAAAATTACGCGTTAAGCTTGCGCGGAAGCGACCGCCTGAGATCGGCCATGTCCACGGGATTTAACCGACCAAGCCTCCGTGTGGATAACCTTTCGCCAGGCGCGCGCCAGCATCGATAATCAACCTATGCAGGTATTGATTGAAAAGAGTTGCCAGAGGCATGCCGCCATGTCTGCGAAACGCAGTCTGTGCTTCGACTGGTGTCGTGACAGGAATAAGGATAGGTCAGAGGCCTTTGTGCTCACGCATGGCGGCGAGCAGTTTTTCAGAAGTGTTGTAGCCCGATTGAAAAAGACCGATCGCCGCTGTGGCCGCGAACTCGGCTTCGGCACTTTTTATATCGATCCGCTTTTCCAGGCACCACACGCCAAGCGCACCGCGCAGGACGGTGACGTCCTCTGGAGAAAAGACGGAACTGCCCGCCACAGTCATTGATCGCCCTCGAATTTCGACATTACAATACGTTAATTTTTCGTGAGCGCAAATAATATTTGCGTGACGTTTTTCTGCAACGGATTGGCTGAATTTCCATTTGCCGGCAACATCCTCCGTTTACTTAAGAACATGATATCGCTTGATTTCCGAGCAAAGTCGGCGTCGGCGGTTTTTCGCCGGCCGATGAAACCAAAGCCGCTGTCGCAGCGTTATTAGGGCATGACGACTCATGCCAAGGATGGCGAGCGACGACGATTAGCATTCTGTTAACTGCGATATGTCTGAATTCCGGCTGGAAGCAGCGATCGGCAGAGTTGATTGAGTGTAGGGAGAGCATGGAGGTCGCAAGCGGCAGGCCATGCCACGGTGTCGGGAAATGCCGTGAGAAGGCGCGAATGTCTCTGTTGCAGCCCAGAGAACCAGGCTGAAATGGAGGAAGCGTTGGCCCGCTTCAGCGGCGGGCAGGGTGAAATCAAGTCGCAAGTTCATCCGTCTCGAGACGTAAATGGAGACGAGAATGGCAAAGATTATATCTCTTTCGGATTGGCGATTGCGCATGACGCCGCGCGCCCAGAAGGAACCGGTGGAAGCAAAGATTCTTTTGTTTACCGGCGTGCGCTACGAACATTTGGATACGCCCACCCATCGACCGGGAGCCGGGCCGAAGCGGGCAAAAGGCAAGTGATGCCCGGGTGGGGTGCGTCCTTTCGCGCATCTCCCGGTTGCCGCTATGGTTCAGCGGTCTCCCCGTCGCGGCGCGCCGGCGCGTAAGATCGCGCAGAACCTTTTGTCGCCCGAAGCCTGATTATCTCGGCGCTCAGCCATCTCAGCCATTATCAAATTCGTCGCAACCCGCTTCCGATAGGAATTCGCGGGCGGCGTTATCAAAGCTGCCTTGCGGTGCCATCGTATGCAGCACCGCGTAGCCTTGGACACGCGGCACTTCCACCAGGATCGATTGGGCAAGCGCTGGCGGCAACGCCTTGCGTATGCCCGTGAGCTGGACGGGGGACGCCAGCAACAAATCGAGTGCGCCACCGACGGATGTGCGGTCACTCATGCTGAACACTTCATTCGATGCGGCATCATAGATGGCGAGCGACCAGAACGGCACTTTGCCTTTCGCCGTCAAGTGGACAGGGGTGTCCTCGATGTCGAATGCGCAGACGGCGGTCCGGATATAGGGATCGGTGTTGGAAAGCCCCGCCTCGTCATCCTTGTCGTCGAGCATGTAGAAATGGTTCTCGTCCCCCTCGTCCGAGACGCGGGTATAGGCATCGCGGTCGGAAAAATGCGGCAAGGAGAGAATGATGACAATGTGGAGCAGTGCCGCGCCGAACAGGCCGGTCAGGATCGCGAAAACGAATCTAAACATTGCCACACCCGATTTTTTCGAGTTTCGGCATGCCAAGATCGATCAGGCCGGAATTGCCGGCTGCCGGTGAATCCAGCAGCGTCCACACGAGACGGAAATTGCCGGCGGGGGGCAGGGCAAGCCAGTTGCCCGCCTGGGCATTGGGTGAAACCGTGATGCTGAAGCTTGAATCCGCATTGCGCAGGACGATCCAGGAATTGATGGTCGAAGGTCGTCCGGTAGCACCTTCGATCGGCCGCCCGTCATTGCCGGCGATGAACAGTGTCCATAGCCTCGCCGGCGGTGTCTGACCACTGATACGGTAGCTGCAGGATGCCGTCAGCCGCGCGCCGGTATCATCATCGGACGCGGTAAACACGAGCCCTTCCGCAGTGCCATAGAGCAAGCGTCCGGCACGAGCCCTGTGGGATTTCGCATAAGGGTCCGCATCGGCTGTCTGCATTTCCGGAAAGGCCTGCCAGGCACCGAGCTTGATCGCGCCGAAGCCGGAGGTCGCATCCAGCGCCAGGAGCGTGAACATGATCCCGCCGCCGAAGGCGATGACAAGCGAAAGCGCAACAAGAAGGGGAACTCGGAACACTCTGGGATCGTCCTCGTGACAAATCAGTATCGATTTATTCCTGATTCTGTCGGTAGGGGGAAGGGCGAGCCGCTTTCAGGCTACAATCATACAGAATGCCGCAGTTGAGCGAACAAAGCAGCCTTCGGCCGAAACACCGACTGCCGTCGGACCATTCGCCAGTCGGCCGGCCGTATTGCGATCACCGCATTCCCTTATATTTTCATTGGAAAACATGCGGGGGGCGCTTATGCAGCCTCCGCTATCATCTCTCCTCGGATGATCTTTATTCCGCCGTCGCTACCTTCTGCACGCCGAGCCGGTTCGCAGCCTTCAGCCTTTCGCCGATATCGCGCAGGATATTCGTGGAATCCACCGAGAGCGAGCGCGGCCGGATGAGGGGAGGCAGGCTGGGAGTGGTGGAGGCATCGGCCGGCTTCTTGGCCGCGACGGTTTGCGGCTTCTGCACCGGGAACGGGTTGCTGATGCCGGGAATGGGTTTCAGCACGATGCCCTGATGCGCGTAGTCCATGATCTTCTTGAAGGTCATAGCCGGCAGCGTGCCGCCCGTCATGTTGTTCGTCGACGTGTAATCGTCGTTGCCGAACCAGACGGCACAGGTGTAGTTGCCGGTAAAGCCGATGAACCAGGCATCGCGATAGGCCTGCGTGGTGCCGGTCTTGCCGCCGACCACGATGCCGTTGTCGAGCGCTGCCCTGCGGCCGGTGCCGATGACCGGAACCTGTGTCAGCATCTGGTTCATGTAGGACGTGGCTTTTTCGCTGAGGACCCGTCTGGCCGGTTGCTCGTCGTGGCTGAAATCGTAGAGCACCTTGCCATCGTAGGCGGTGATCTGGTCGATGCCATGACGCCGCGACTGCATGCCGTTGGCCGGGAAGACGGCATAGGCCGTCGCCTGGTCGAGAACGGTCACCTCCGAGGTGCCGATCGGAATGGTCTTGTCGTTGCGGATCGGCGTTTCAACGCCCATGGCCTTGGCCATGTTGCGAATGGGCTGAATGCCGAACTTCTCTTTCGCCAGCCGCACCGGGATCGTATTGATCGACTGCGTAAGCGCCTGCGTCAGCGTCACCTTGCCTTCATAGCGGTTCTCGTAGTTATGCGGGCTCCAGTTGCCCCAGCTGATCGGCGCGTCGACGATGGTGGATGTCGGCGTCATGCCGTTCTCCATAGCGACGGAGTAAGTGTAGATCTTGAAGGAGGAGCCCGGCTGGCGCAGTGCCTTGGTCGCGCGATTGAACTGGCTTTCGCCGTAATCGCTGCCACCGACCATGGCGCGAACGGCGCCGCCATTTTCGATCATGACGCTGGCGCCCTGCTTGGCGTGGTAACGTTCGCCGAATTCCATCAGGCTGGATTGGATGGAATCCTCCGCCGCTTTCTGCAATCCCATATCGATGGTGGTTCGAACGATCAGCGAGCGCTCGGGGAAGCGCGTCGCGAGCCGCTGCACTTCGTCGAAGGCCCAGTCGAGGAAATAGTCCGGGGATTCGATCTGGGCGCGGTCGACAACGGAGGCCGGATTGCGGCGTGCGGCGATCACTTGCCCCTCGGTCATCAGCCCGCTTTGCACGAGGTTGGAAAGCACATCGTTGGCGCGGGCGCGCGCCGCCGGCAGATTGACGTGTGGCGCATATTTCGCCGGCGCCTTGAAGAGGCCAGCAAGCATCGCGGCTTCCGCCAGATTGACGTCGGTGATGCTCTTGCCGAAATAGAATTGCGCGGCCGCCGCCGCGCCGAAGGTGCCGCCGCCCATGTAGGTGCGGTCGAGATAGAGGCTCAGGATTTCCTTCTTGGAGAGATTGGCCTCGAGCCAGATCGCCAGGAAGGCTTCCTTGATCTTGCGGTCGATGGAGCGCTCGTTGCTGAGGAAGATGTTCTTGGCAAGCTGCTGCGTCAGCGTCGAGCCGCCCTGGACGACGCCGCCGGCCTGTGCGTTCACGGTCACCGCGCGGAACAGGCCGATCGCGTCGATGCCGAAATGGTCGAAGAAGCGGCGGTCCTCGGTTGCGAGCACCGCCTTGACGAAATAATCCGGCAGCTGGTCGACCGGCACGGAGTTCTCGTGAATGATGCCGCGGTGACCGATGACATTGCCATAGCGGTCGAGGAAGGTGACGGCGAAATTGCCGCGATTGCGCCAGTCGCCCTGCGTCGCCTCGAAGGCCGGCATGGCGAGCATCAGCATGACGACCGAGCCCGCCGCACCCAGCGTCAAACCTTCGCCGAGCAGCTCGAAAACGATGCGTTTCCAGCCACGTACGCGGAAGCGGCGGAAGAAGATCGTGATCTCCTCCCAGGCTTCCGCAAGCCCGAAACCGGCATTCCATAAAGTGGAGTCGATCCATGAATCGAGGCGCAGAAAGAAATAGCGTTTCCGCCGCTGCGGCTTTTCGGCCCGGCTGTCCTTCTGGGTCTCAGGCTCCGCCTTCGGCCCATTTTCTGGATTGGATGGGTCTTCCACGCTCTACTTCCCGACCACACTACTGCTGCGTGCTTCCTTGCGGCACACACAAAGCTCATTATCTCATAGAACGGCTATTTGAATAATTGGTTGATTTAGAGAAAAGAACAAGAGACATGCATGCCGCAGCCCGAATTCTTCCTGACGGGTGGCGAGGAAGACGATGATGACAGACGAATTGCCCTTCTGGAAAACCAAGACCCTGACGGAAATGAGCCCGTCGGAATGGGAAAGCCTGTGCGATGGCTGCGGCCTCTGCTGTCTCAACAAACTCGAGGAGTGGGATACGGGTGATGTCTATTTCACCTCGATCCGCTGCAAGCTGATGGATGGCGAGAGCTGTCGCTGCACGAGCTATCCGAACCGGTGGGATTTCGTCCCCGACTGTGTGCAGCTGACGCCGGAGAAGGTTCCGGAGCTGGAGTGGCTTCCGCCCACCTGCGCCTACCGCCTCGTCAATGACGGCCGCGATCTTTACTGGTGGCATCCGTTGGTCTCCGGCGATCCGGAAACCGTGCATATCGCCGGCGTTTCCGCCCGTGGACGTACGGTGAGCGAGAACGATGTCGATCTCGACGATTTCGAGGATTACGTCGTCGACTGGCCGCTGACGGTCGAAGACGATATGGAACCTAATCTTCCGGCAAAGCCATAGATTTCGGCGCCACGTTCCGCCATGCGCGATGCATCAGCGCCTCGATCGTTGCTTGATCGGCGTCGTGATGAAACAGCCGGGTAAAGCCCTTCAGACCCCAGCCGCCCGGCACGGCCATGACGTCGTCCGGCATGGTTGCCAATGCCATTTGCTGTTGGTCGGGTGTCAGCTTGACGACACAGAAATCCGGACTTGGAAGGGTCATGAAGATCTTGCCCCGAACACGAAAGTCGCGAGTCCCGAAGTGTGAGCTCTCTGCTGCCTCCGGCAGACCAAGGGCAAGGGATATAAGATCCTCGTCGGTCATGGCCGCGATGATAGCACGCCTCGCCGCCGTCCGGTAAATGGCAGGCCGGCGACGAAACGGTCCCGGAAGGCGAGGCAGCCGGTTTATTGAATTGCGCCTGGACGCATGGTATCGCGCCATGCCCTCGCATACGCACAAGGAGCCGCCGCGTGATCCGCCATATCGTCTTCTTCACCGTTCCCGATCGTGCCAATCTCGAAGAGGTCCGCTCCGGCCTCTCGATCCTGACAGCCATCCCGCATGCGCGGCTCTTGGAAATCGGCACGAATGTGAAGACTGATCAGCTCGGAACCGAAGTCGACCTTGTCGTCTATGGCGAATTCGATGATGAGGCGGCGCTTGCCGCCTACAAGGCACATCCAAACTATCAGCGGTCCATCGAGCGCGTTCGTCCGCTGCGCGAGATGCGGATCGCTGCGGATTACGAGACCGTGACGGCCGTTCGCGAGCCGTTTTGAACGTAACCTTGTGGCCGGTTCCCGCCGGGCATTTCAATGGTCAGATATTTCAATGGCCAGATATTTCAAGGGATTGAGTATACGAGTGGAATCCAATTGTCGGTGACCGGACTCTTTTCGCGAGGTTCTTCAATCAACCTTTGAAGTTGCGGACTCAGTTTCAGAAGAAATCGCCTCAAGCGATTCAAAGGACTCATGGAAATCCCGGCGCCTCACCTCGGCAAAGCGCCTGGAGGCCGGTTCGCATCGGCCTATGGTGGCGTGCTTGCTCATGTCGCACCCACGGGCAGATGATAAGCAAGAATGATTAAAAATGGCTGAGCTTGCAGCTCGAAGAAGGATGCTTCGACGTCCAATATGTGCCATCGCGGGCATATCGCTGATAGATTGTATCGATGCGGGGCGATGGAACGCCAATCGGTTGCCGTCGTGGCAAGATCGCCAATTTGCATCCAATCATTTCAAATGGTTAAGATGCAGGTTGCGTGCCTCGCTTGCTCAACAGGCCGAAAATTACAGCCCATTCATTTGCCATTCAGACGTGTTTGGGTAAATAATCCCCAAGTCAATATCCCTGTGGGAAGTCCGAAGCATGGCCTCATTTTCAAGCATAGCAGCGGCGGCCCTCGTCATGGCCGGCTCGGCTGTTCTGCCGGCGCCAGCGCCGACGTCGACCCTGGTGGCTCGCGCCAACAGCGACTGTAGCGAGGCTGCCGCCGAGGTCGTCGAAAAGACCGGAGGACAGCTTCTATCCGCACAACCGTCCGGCGACAGCTGCATCGTAACCGTTCTCGTGCAGGGCAACGGGCAGCGCCCGCGCAAGGTGACGATGAAAGTGCCGATGTGACGCGGGGCGGGTAAGGCGCCGACGTGCAATCGACAATCTAAAGCCTTGAATTCCACACAAAATCTTATTGTTTCCGTGATTCCACTGCAGCACGATTTACAGTACTGTTTTTCGAACCGGGGAAATTGGATCCAGACATGCGCATTCTCATAGTCGAAGACGATATCAATTTGAATCGCCAGCTTGCCGAGGCTTTGAAGGAGGCAGGCTACGTTGTCGATACGGCCTTTGATGGTGAGGAAGGCCATTTTCTCGGCGATACGGAACCCTATGACGCGATCATCCTCGATATCGGCCTGCCGGAAATGGATGGCATCACAGTACTCGAGAAATGGCGCGGTGCCGGGCGCACGGTGCCGGTGCTGCTGCTGACCGCCCGCGACCGGTGGAGCGACAAGGTGGCGGGCATCGATGCCGGCGCGGACGACTATGTGGCGAAGCCCTTCCACGTCGAGGAAGTGCTGGCACGCATCCGCGCGCTCATCCGCCGTGCCGCCGGCCATGCCTCCTCGGAAATCGTCTGCGGCCCGGTTCGGCTCGATACCAAGAGCTCGAAGGCGACCGTCGACGGCAAGCCGCTCAAGCTCACCTCCCATGAATATCGTCTGCTTGCCTATCTCATGCATCACAAGGGTGAGGTGGTCTCGCGTACCGAGCTTGTCGAACATATGTACGACCAGGATTTCGACCGCGATTCCAATACGATCGAGGTCTTCGTCGGTCGCCTGCGCAAGAAAATGGGTGTCGATCTGATCGAAACGGTCCGCGGCCTTGGTTACCGAATCCAAGCTCCAACCAATGCGAATTAAGTCGCTTACGGCTCGTGTCCTGCTGCTGACCACACTCTGGTCCGCTGTGGCGCTAGTGGTGATCGGCCTCGTCATCTCGAATATCTACCGCAAGAGTGCCGAACGCGGCTTTCAGGATCTGCTACGTGCGCAGCTCTCCAGTGTCATCAACTCGGTGACGATCGGCGACCAAGGCGCGCTGTTGGGTGACCCGAAGCTTGGCGACCTGCGTTTCGCCCAGCCGAAGACCGGCTGGTACTGGATGGTCGAGCCGCTCGGCACCTACACCGCGACACCGCTGGTTTCGCCGTCGCTCGGCGCGTCAAGCCTGCCGGTGCTGTCGGTGTTAGAAGCACCCTTCGACAAGCAATACCAGCGCTCTTACATCGTCACCGACGCCTTCGGAAACCGCGTGCAAGTGGCGGAAACCGAAGTCGTACTCGACACAGACGGTCGCGCTGCGCGCTTCCGCGTCACCGGTAATATTGCCGTCGTGGAGGACGATGTCCGTAATTTCTCCCATAGCCTTTATTTCTCACTGGTCGGCTTCGGTGTCGGCAGTCTGATCGTCAATGCGCTCGCCATTCTCTATGGCCTGAAACCGCTCGATAAGGCCCGCGCTGCACTGGAGCGCATCCGCGCCGGTGAGAGCGAACGCCTGCAAGGAGATTTCCCGCGCGAAATCCTGCCGCTTGCCAACGAGGTCAATGCGCTGATCGAAAGCAATAGGCGTATCGTCGAGCGCGCTCGCATGCAGGTTGGCAATCTCGCGCACTCGTTGAAAACGCCGATCGCGGTGCTGCTCAACGAATCCCGTGTGCTCGAGCGCTCGCATGGCGATCTGGTGAAGAACCAGGCCGAAGTCATGCAGGGGCAGGTGCAATCCTACCTCAATCGCGCCCGCATCGCCGCGCAGCGTGAATCCGTGCTGGCTCGCACCGAGGCCGAGCCTGCGCTGGAGCGGCTTGTCCGCGTCATGCGGCGGCTGAATGCAGACAAGGAGTTCGAACTCTCCGTCTCGCCCAATCTGGCGCTCGCCATGGAGCAGCAGGATCTGGAGGAGACGGTCGGCAATCTCCTGGAAAATGCCGCCCGCTTTGCCGAACGCAAGGTGCGCCTTTCGGCAAGCGAAGCGCCTCCGGAGATCAAGGGCATCGATCCCGTGCGCCGTCATTGGGTGGAACTCGTGGTTGAAGACGATGGGCCAGGGCTTGAGCCGGATCAGATTCGCGAGGCGATGAAGCGCGGCCGCCGGCTCGATGAAAGCAAGCCGGGCACCGGTCTCGGCCTGTCGATTGTCAGCGAGATCACCAACGAATATCAAGGCCGGCTCGAATTGTCTCGAGGCGCCTGGGGAGGGCTTCGCGCCAGCCTAATTTTGCCGGGCCTGACGAAGGATGTTGCGTGAGGCACGGCATGATGCCAAAAGACGTTGTGGGTCATGATGATGCCGCAGCGCAGTACCTATGGTTTTGCTTTTTGATACTGGTTCGGTTGTATGAAGCTTCGTACCTTTTCTCTGGTCGCTCCCTCTCTTTTCGCCGCGCTTGCGCTTTCTGGTTGCTCGACGACGAGCGGCTTGGGGGGCGGCAAGAGCCTGTTCTCGTCTGCGAAGCCGCCAGCCTCGGCAACCTTCATCAATGCCCTTGATGGTGGCATTGTCGAGCGCACCGGCGTCAAGCTCAGCGACAACGACAAGCAGCGTGCGCTGGAAGCGGAATACCGGGCGCTTGAGACCTCACCTCTCGGCCAACCCGTGGCTTGGAAGGGCAGGGATGCCAGCGGCGAGGTCGTCCCTGCAGCACCTTACCAGGTCGGTTCGCAGAATTGTCGGCAATACACCCATACCGTTACCGTCGACGGCAAACCCACGATGGCAAGGGGCGCGGCCTGCCGCAATGACGACGGCACCTGGACGCCGCTCGAATAGGCGTCTGCACTGAAAGGCGCGGCCAAACGCCTCAAATCTTCGTCAGATGGCCTTTCCCGGTTGGAATAAGCGCCCCGTTAAAGTATTGGGCGTCTATGCTGTTCTGGATTCTCGTGGCCGTTCTTACGGCGGTTGTCGGCGCTGTGCTCCTCTATCCCCTTCTGCGTGGTGCGAAGGAGGCGGAGGACCGTCGTTCCGGAGAGGCCGAAGTCTATCGCGATCAGCTCAGCGAACTGGACCGGGACCTTGCCGGCGGCCTCATCTCCGCGCAGGAGGCCGGCTATGCCCGCGCCGAAATCGGACGGCGTCTCATCGCTGTTGCCAAGGATGAGAAGACGATAGCGAAATCGCCTGCCCGTGGCAGCTATCGCCTTGCCCAGGCCTTCATCATCGTCCTTCTTCCGGCTGTAGGTCTCTGTCTCTATCTCGTCAATGGCGATCCCGGCCTGCCGGCGCAGCCGCTGGAAGCACGGCTCGAGAAGCCCGGAAACGATCTCGCCATCTCGATCGTCAAGATCGAGCAGCATCTGGCCAAGAACCCGGATGACGCCAAGGGCTGGGAGGTCCTGGCGCCGATCTATTTCAAGACCAATCGCATCGGCGATGCCGAGCTTGCCTATCGCAACCTCATTCGCCTGGAGGGGCCTAGTGCATCTCGCCTCGGCGATCTGGGCGAGGTGCTGGTCGTCAAGGCCAATGGCATTGTGACGGCGGAGGCGCGCGGCGTGCTGCAGCAATCGCTGGCGCTCGATGCCGCCAATCCGCGCACGCTGTTCTATCTGGCGCTGGCGCTGGAGCAGGAAGGCAAGGCGGCCGATGCGAAGACCGCCTTTGAGGCATTGGCGAAACAATCGCCGCCCGACGCACCCTGGCTTGCCGCGGTCAATGAGCATATCATCAAGAATGGCGGCCAGGCGATGGCATCCGCCAACGGCAATGCACCCGGCAATCCGACGGCGGAGGACGTCGCCGCGGCGAACGCGCTCAGCAGCGGCGATCGTCAGCAGATGATCCGCGGCATGGTCGATAGTCTCGATGCGAAGCTCAAGGAGGATCCGAAGAATTTCGAGGGCTGGATGCGGCTCATCCGCTCCTATGCGGTGCTGAATGATCGCGAGCGCGCGGCGGATGCATTGAAGCGCGGTCTCGCGGCCTTTCCGGCCGATGGAGGGGAAGGCCAGCAGCTTCTGGCGCTGGCGAAGGAATTGGGATTGCCGACGGAGGAGACGCAGCAATGACCCGCAAGCAGAAACGTCTTGCTGTGATTGCCGGCGGCATGGGCTTCATCGCCGCCGCCGTGCTGCTCGTGCTGTTCGCCTTCAGCCAGTCGGTCGCCTATTTCTATATGCCGACGGATCTCGCCAAGACACCGGTCAATGCCGGGACGCTGATCCGCCTCGGCGGGCTTGTCGGCGAGGGATCGATCGTGCGCGGTCAAGGTACGCAAGTGCAGTTCTCGGTCACCGACGGCACCGACACGATCAAGGTCAAGTATGACGGCATTCTGCCGGATCTCTTCCGCGAAGGGCAGGGCGTCGTCACCGAAGGCAAGTTCGAGCCGGGCAGCGACGTTTTCGTCGCCGATAGCGTGCTCGCCAAGCATGATGAGCGCTATATGCCGAAGCAGGTCGCCGATAAGCTGAAGGCCGATGGCGTCTGGAAGGGCGAGGAGGCCACCCGATGATCATCGAGCTCGGACATTATGCTCTCGTGCTGGCGCTTGCGACGGCGCTCATCGTCTCCATCCTTCCTGTGATCGGCGCCAAGCGCGGCGACGTGTCGATGATGGATATCGCCCCGGTCGGCGCGATCCTCATGTTCCTGCTGGTCGCTTTTTCCTTCGGCGTACTGACCTACGCCTATGTCGCCTCCGATTTCTCGGTGCTCAATGTCTGGGCCAACTCCCATTCGCTGATGCCGCTGATCTTCAAGATCTCCGGCGTCTGGGGCAATCACGAGGGATCGATGATGCTCTGGCTGCTGATCCTGGCGCTGTTCAGCGCGTTCGTTGCCCTGTTCGGGCGCAATCTGCCCGATGTGCTGCGCGCCAATGTGCTCGCCGTGCAATCGTGGATCTCCTCGGCCTTTCTGGTGTTCATCCTGCTCACCTCCAATCCCTTCATTCGGCTCAATCCGGCACCGGCGGAGGGAAAGGATCTCAATCCAGTGCTGCAGGATATCGGTCTGGCGATCCATCCACCCTTGCTCTATCTCGGCTACGTCGGCTTTTCCGTCTGCTTCTCTTTCGCCGTCGCGGCATTGCTGGAAGGCCGCATCGACGCCGCCTGGGCGCGCTGGGTCCGCCCCTGGACGCTCGCTGCCTGGAGCTTCCTGACGCTCGGCATCGCCATGGGCTCCTATTGGGCCTATTACGAGCTCGGCTGGGGCGGTTGGTGGTTCTGGGATCCGGTGGAAAACGCCTCTTTCATGCCCTGGCTTGCCGGCACGGCGCTGCTGCATTCGGCGCTGGTCATGGAAAAGCGCGACGCCCTGAAGATCTGGACCGTGCTGCTGGCGATCCTCACCTTCTCGCTGTCGCTCCTCGGCACCTTCCTCGTGCGGTCCGGCGTGCTGACCTCGGTCCATTCCTTCGCCAGCGATCCGACGCGCGGCATTTTCATTCTCTGCATTCTGCTGATCTTCATCGGCGGGGCCTTGTCGCTCTTCGCTTTCCGGGCGCCGAAACTTGCCGCCGGCGGATTGTTCGCCCCGATCTCGCGCGAGGGCGCACTGGTGCTGAACAACCTCGTCCTGACGGTCGCCTGCGGTACGGTGCTGACGGGCACGCTCTATCCGCTGGCGCTCGAAACGCTGACTGGCGACAAGATCTCTGTCGGTCCGCCCTTCTTCAATATGACATTCGGATTGCTGATGACGCCGATCCTCATTGCCGTGCCGTTCGGCCCCTTGCTGGCCTGGAAGCGCGGCGACCTGCTCGGCGCATTGCAGCGGCTCTATGTCGTGGCAGGATTGGCCTTCATCGCCGGACTGGTTCTGTTTTACATCAGGCATGGCGGCCCGGTCCTAGCCGTCCTCGGCCTTGCCGCCGGCTTTTTCCTGATCTTCGGCGCCTTGGCCGATCTCTGGTATCGCGCCGGCGTCGGCAAGGTGGCTGCGAATGTGGCCTGGCGGCGCTTCAGCGGGCTGCCGCGTTCGGCTTTCGGCACCGCGCTGGCTCATGCGGGACTCGGTGTCTCCGTGCTTGGCATCATTGCGGTGACGACCTTCGAGGGCGAAAACATCACCAGCATGAAACCGGGCGAGACCGCCGAGCTCGGCGGCTACAGCCTTCGCTTCGAAGGCGTGCAGCCCGGTGTCGGTCCCAATTTTACCGAGGATCGTGCCCGCTTCACCGTCAGCCGTGGCGGGGTTGCCTTTGCGGAAATGTCCTCCGCCAAGCGCGTCTTTACTGCAAGCCGTGCGGCCACCACGGAGTCCGGCATTCTGACCATTGGGCTCAGCCAGCTTTATGTATCGGTCGGCGATGCCAGCAAGGATGGCGGCATGGTCGTGCGTATCTGGTGGAAACCCTTCATTCTCTGCATCTGGTTGGGCGCGCTCGTCATGGCGATCGGCGGCTTCGTGTCGCTCAGCGACCGCCGCCTGCGCGTCGGTGCACCGAGCCGCAAGGCGAAACCGGTTCGCCCTGTCATGGAGCCGGCCGAATGACAGGTTTGATTGTCACCCCCTCATCCGCCCCTGCGGGGCCCCTTCTCCCCGAGGGGAGAAGGGGAGATTGTCGCTGTGATGCCGGTATCGAACAAAGGCTGGTCAACCAAGACTGCGGCGGTTTTTCCTTCTCCCCTCGGGGAGAAGGTGCCCGAAGGGCGGATGAGGGGGTATTCCGCGTCAAGAATAGCGGGGCGGGGAAGAAGGTAGCGGTGTTCGCCCGCCTGCTTATGCTGCTGGCATTGCTCTTTGCCGCAGCCCCCGCCTTCGCCGTCAATCCCGATGAGGTTCTGTCCGATCCGGCTCTGGAGGCGCGGGCGCGCACGATTTCGGCCGAACTGCGCTGCATGGTCTGCCAGAACCAGTCCATCGATGATTCCAATGCCGATCTTGCCCGCGACCTGCGCCTGCTGGTGCGCAAGCGCCTTGCCGGCGGCGATACGGATCGGCAGGTGCTCGACTACATCGTTTCCCGCTACGGCGAGTTCGTGCTGCTCAAGCCGCGCTTGAGCGAAAAGACCTATATACTCTGGGGCGCGCCGATCCTGCTCTTCATTGTCGGCGGATTGGCCTTGGTCGTCTATGCGCGCCGTCGCGCCGGCAAGCCCACCGGCAAGCCTCTGAGCGACGAGGAAGAGGCGCAATTGAACGAGATCCTGGAAAAGTGACGTCGCCGTCATTCTTCACCTCCCGTGATTCCTTCACCTCATTGCCACCACTTCTTTACATTACGAATTTTTCATGGGGCGGACAGTTCGCCGTAAGGTGTCGCGCCCTATACTTATCACTACGAACCAAAGCCGGTTTCGCCGGCGCAAATCCGACGAGAAAAGAAAAGGTAACTTGCATATGTTCAGGAATATCAAGGACAGCCTGTCCCGCAGCACCGCTATGAAGGCCTCGGTCGTCGCCGGCCTCGCTGTTGCTGCTCTGGCCACGGGTGTTCCGGCCGAAGTCAGCCGTTCCTATGCCGATGCCGTCAATGTTCAGGCGCCGCAGGTTCCGAGCTTCGCCAATGTGGTCGATGCCGTGTCGCCGGCCGTCGTCTCGGTTCGCGTCGAATCCCGCGTCAATGCGGCCGCGGATGAAGACGACTCCTTCGGTCTCGGCCGTGGCTTCGATGACCTTCCGGATGATCACCCGCTGAAGAAGTTCTTCCGCCAGTTCGAGCAGCAGCAGGGCCGCGGCCAGCGTGGTCAGAACCAGCAGAAGAATTCCGATGACAAGGGCCATCTGCGTCCGGTCGCTCAAGGATCGGGCTTCTTCGTCTCGGAAGATGGCTATATCGTCACCAACAACCACGTCGTTTCCGATGGCGCCGCCTTCGTCGTCGTTCTCAATGACGGCACCGAGCTTGACGCCAAGCTCGTCGGCAAGGATAGCCGCACCGATCTCGCGGTCCTGAAGGTCGATCCCAAGGGCAAGAAGTTCACCTATGTCGGCTGGGCGGACGACGCCAAGGTCCGCGTCGGTGATTGGGTCGTTGCCGTCGGCAATCCGTTCGGCCTCGGCGGCACCGTCACCGCGGGTATCGTATCGGCGCGCGGCCGCGACATTCATTCCGGTCCCTATGACGATTACATCCAGATCGATGCACCGGTGAACAAGGGCAACTCCGGTGGCCCGACCTTCAACCTCAACGGCCAGGTGGTCGGCATCAACACCGCCATCTTCTCGCAGTCGGGCGGCAGTGTCGGCATCGCCTTCGCAATTCCGGCGACGACCGCCAAGGATGTCGTCGCCGACTTGATCAAGACCGGCACGGTTTCGCGCGGCTGGCTCGGCGTACAGATCCAGCCCGTCACCAAGGATATCGCCGAATCCCTCGGCCTTTCCGAAGCGAGCGGTGCCCTCGTGGTCTCCCCGCAGGATGGTTCGCCGGGCCAGAAGGCCGGCATCAAGAATGGCGACGTCGTCACCGCCGTCAATGGCGAGCCGGTCAAGGATCCGCGCGATCTCGCTCGCCGTATCGGTGCGATGCAGCCGGGCTCCAAGGTCGACGTTTCGATCTGGCGCGCTGGCAAGTCGCAGTCGGTCACGGTCGAGCTCGGCACGCTGCCGGCCGATCAGAACCAGGCCTCCAGCGATGACTCGCAGCCGAGCCAGCCGCAGCAGCCGTCCTCTGAAAAAGCGCTCGCGGATCTCGGCCTCACCGTCGGCCCGTCCGATGATGGCAAGGGCGTCGCGATCACCGGCGTCGATCCCGATTCCGATGCCGCCGACAAGGGCGTGAAGGAAGGCGAGAAGATCACCTCGGTCAACAACCAGCAGGTCTCGAGCGCCGGCGACATCGTCAAGGTCATCGAACAGGCAAAGAAGGACGGTCGCACACGCGCCCTGTTCCAGATCCAGTCTGGTGACGGCAGCCGCTTCGTTGCTCTGCCGATCAACGCCGGCTGATCCCTTCAGCGTGTGAATGCATTCAGGAAGCCGCGCAGGCCACGGCTCGCGCGGCTTCTTCTTTAGAGCCATTCCAGGAAAAGTGCTGAGCGGTTTTCCTGGAATGGCGCGAAAACAAAGCGATAGGGCGGTTGCGAGATTCCGTGAAAAACTGAACCGCTCCAGGACGTTCAATAAGGCTGGTTCCAAGGTAGGTGCAAGATGACAACCACTGGCCAACACGCCATGAATTCTTCCGATTCTGGTTGTGCCGAGACACCCTCGGCGGGTAATGTCGCCCACATGAAGATTCTCATCATCGAAGACGATCTCGAGGCGGCGGCCTATCTCACCAAGGCGTTTCGCGAGGCCGGCATCATTGCCGATCACGCAAGCGATGGGGAGAGTGGTCTCTTCATGGCCACCGAGAACACTTACGATGTCGCCATCATTGACCGCATGCTGCCGCGCCGCGACGGATTGTCCGTTATCAGCGAGCTGCGCCGCAAGGGTGTGCATACGCCGGTTCTGATCCTTTCCGCGCTCGGCCAAGTCGACGATCGCGTCACGGGCCTGCGCGCGGGCGGTGACGATTATCTGCCGAAGCCCTACGCCTTCAGCGAACTTCTGGCGCGCGTCGAAGTGCTTGGCCGCCGCAAGGGAACGCCGGAGCAGGATGTCCTTTATCGCGTCGGCGATCTGGAACTGGACCGGCTTTCGCATGAGGTGCGCCGCGGCGGCAAGGAAATCCTGCTGCAGCCGCGCGAATTCCGCCTGTTGGAATATCTGATGAAGAATGCCGGCCAGGTCGTCACCCGCACCATGCTGCTCGAGAATGTCTGGGATTATCATTTCGATCCGCAGACGAACGTCATCGACGTCCATGTTTCGCGCCTGCGCTCCAAGATCGAGAAGGATTTCAGTCAGCCGCTGCTGAAGACGATCCGTGGCGCCGGATACATGATCAAGGACGAGGGATGAGTCGCTTCCGCGTCCTCTTCAAGTCCACCGCAGTCCGCCTTTCCGCCCTCTACATCCTGCTTTTTTCTCTCTGTGCCGCGACGCTGGTCTTCTATGTCACGGCCATGTCCGAGCGGCTGTTGACGGGGCAGATCCGCGATGCAGTCCAGCAGGAAGTCAATCAGGTCAAGCGTGCCTACGACATCGGCGGTCTGAACCTGCTTCTGCGCACCATGGAGCGCCGCGCGCGCCAGCCGGGAGCTAATCTCTATGTCATTGCCGGTCCTTCGGGCGATATCCTGGCTGGCAACGTCGCTTCCGTGCAGCCCGGCGTGCTCGGCCAGGCCGGCTGGACGGAGCTGCCTTTCGTCTACGAGCGCTATACGGATGCTTCCAACGATCCGGAGCGGCGCCATCTTGCGATCGCCAATATCTTCATCCTCGACAATGGCTTGCGCATCCTGATCGGCCGCGATCTCGGCGAGCCGGAGCGCTTCCGTGTGCTGGTGCGCCAGGCGCTGATGCTGGCACTTGCGATCATGGGTCTCGGTGCGCTGGTCATCTGGTTCGGTATCGGCCGCAACGCGCTGAAGCGCATCGACCGGATGACGGACGCCAGCCGCAAGATCATGGCTGGCGACCTTTCCCAGCGCCTGCCGGTCGGCGGCTCCGGCGATGAGTTCGACCGCATGTCGGAATCGCTGAATGCGATGCTCGAGCGCATCGAGAAACTGAACGAAGGGTTGCGACAGGTCTCCGACAATATCGCGCATGATCTCAAGACCCCGCTCACGCGCCTGCGCAACAAGGCCGCCGATGCGCTCGACAATGCCGATAGCGAGGGTCGTCGCGTCGCTCTTGAGGGCATCATCGGCGAGTCCGATCAGCTGATCCGCACCTTCAATGCACTCCTGATGATTTCCCGCGTCGAGGCGGGATCGGTGGCCGCTGAAATGACCGATGTCGATCTTTCCTCCATCGTCGCCGATACGGCCGAACTCTATGAGCCGGTTGCCGAAGAGGCTGGCCTGGCGCTGACGGCGGATATCGAGCCCGATGTCGAGGTGCAGGGCAATCGCGAGCTGATCGGCCAGGCGCTTTTCAACCTCATCGACAATGCCCTCAAATACGCTTCGGGCTGCAACGGCAAGCAGGCGATAACCTTCAGGCTGGCACGCACGCCCGATGCGGTGACGCTCGCCGTCGCAGACCATGGGCCTGGTATTCCCGTCCATCAGCGCGCTGATGTGGTCAAGCGTTTCTTCCGCCTGGACGAAAGCCGTTCCAAGCCGGGAACCGGTCTTGGCCTCGCTCTGGTCGAGGCGGTCATGGAGCTGCATGGCGGCCGGCTGGAGCTTTCCGATACCGATCCTGACAATCCCGATGCCAAGGGATTAACGGTCACCATGATCTTCCCCATGCAGAAACAATAGGTTAATCCTGCAGTGGAGCCGGGCGATTTTAGGTCGAAACGACCTAAAATCTGGATCCGCTCTAGCATAAAAAAAGCAGAGCATGATGTTGTCCGAAATCCCCTGACACTTTTCGGCATCATGCTCTATCCGCTTGCTGTTGGGGAGAGCTGCATGACGACGACGCAAAGCGATTTGCTGCGGGATGTTCCGTCTGGGCGGTTGCGGCCTTTGAACCAGACCGAGACGAAGTCAGCACTTGCCGATCTCAAGCAGATCGGCGGGACAGAGCCTGCCGTCGCCGCCTTGCTCGCCGAGGAGAGCGCATTGCGGGATTTTATCGTCGCTGCGTTCACCCTGTCTCCTCATCTGCGCGAGATCGCCAATCTCGAACCGTCGCTCCTCGTGGCTGCTATCGAAAGGCCGCTATCGCCTCAGGTCGAAGCACTTGTGGGAGAGGCCCGCCGCGCTTGGTTGCCGGCTGAGGAGGCTAGCCCTTCATCTTCGGAATCCGAGGTGATGAGCCGCCTGCGCATCGTCAAGCGCCGCGCCGCCTTTCTGATCGCGCTCGCCGATCTCGCCGGTATCTACAATGGCAAGGCGACAACCCTTTGGCTGAGCAGACTTGCCGAAGCTTCCATCTCGGCGGCGATCGATCATCTGCTGCTGTCGTCGCACGAAGCCGGCAAGATTTCGCTCCCCGATCCCGCATCGCCGAGCCAGAAATCGGGGCTGATCGTGCTCGGCATGGGCAAGCTCGGCGCCGAGGAGCTGAATTACTCATCTGACATCGATCTGGTCGTCTTCTTCGACGAGACGGCGGGCATCGTGCCCGATCCGGATGACGCCATCGATATCTTCCCGCGGCTGATGCGGCGGCTGGTGCGCATTCTGCAGGAGCGCACGGCGGATGGTTATGTGTTCCGCACCGATCTTCGCCTGCGTCCCGATCCAGGCTCCACACCGCTGGCGATCCCTGTGGACGCGGCGATGATCTATTACGAGGGCAGGGGGCAGAACTGGGAGCGCGCGGCCTTCATCAAGGCGCGTCCGGTTGCTGGCGATATCGCCGCCGGCCAGGCTTTCATTCGCGATCTCGTGCCCTTCGTCTTCCGCAAATATCTGGACTATGCGGCGATATCAGACATTCATTCGATCAAGCGACAGATCCATGTGCACAAGGGCCACGGAGCGATCGCCGTCAAAGGCCACAACGTCAAGCTTGGCCGCGGTGGCATTCGCGAGATCGAGTTCTTCGTGCAAACGCAGCAGCTCATTGCCGGCGGCCGCATGCCGGCATTACGTTGCCGATCGACGGAGCAAACGCTCGCCGAATTGACCGAGGCGAAATGGATCGACGCGGAAACCCGCGATGAGCTGACATCGGCTTACTGGTTCCTGCGCAATGTCGAACATCGCATCCAGATGGTGCGCGACGAGCAGACGCATCTGCTGCCAGAGACCGATGCCGAGCTCCGGCGCATCGTCTTCATGATGGGTTTTGCCGACGTGACGGCCTTCTCCGAGGCTCTGGTGACGACGCTGAAAACGGTCGAGCGGCGTTATGCGCGCCTGTTCGAGCAGGAAACGAAGCTGTCGTCCGGAACGGGCAACCTGGTTTTCACCGGCCAGGGCGACGATCCCGACACGCTGGAGACGCTTCGTCGCCTCGGCTTTGAAAGGCCATCCGACATCGCCAATGTGATCCGCACCTGGCACTATGGCCGATATCGCGCGACCCAATCGGTGGAAGCGCGCGAGCGGCTGACGGAGCTGACGCCCGAGCTGTTGCGTGTCTTCGGCGAAAGCAAGCGTGCCGACGAGGCGCTGTTGCGCTTCGACAGTTTCATTTCCGGCCTGCCGGCGGGCATCCAGCTCTTCTCGCTGCTCAGCACCAATCCGGCGCTGCTTTCCCTCATCGTCAACATCATGTCCTCGGCGCCGCGTCTTGCCGAGATCATCGCGGCCAAGCCGCATGTCTTCGACGGCATGCTGGACCCCGGCCTCATGGCCGAATTGCCGACGCGCGATTACCTGGCCGAGCGCATCAGCAGCTTCCTGGCGCCGGCAAGACATTATGAGGAGGTGTTGGACCGCCTGCGCATCTTCGCATCCGAACAGCGTTTCCTGATCGGCATCCGCCTGCTGACGGGCGCGATCGGTGGGCAGATGGCGGCCCGAGCCTTCACCTACCTTGCCGATCTGATTGTCGAAGCGGCGCTGGATGCCGTGATGAAGGAAATCCGCGCGGCGCATGGCGAATATCCCGGCGGTCGCATCGCTGTCGTCGGCATGGGCAAGCTCGGCAGTTTCGAGCTGACGGCGGGGTCCGACATCGACATCATCCTGCTCTATGACTACGACGAGGCGGCCGGTGAATCGACGGGACCGAAGCCACTCGACGCCCTGCGTTATTTCACACGCATTACCCAGCGTCTGATTGCTGCTCTCTCGGCGCCGACCGCCGAAGGCATCCTCTACGAGGTGGACATGCGCCTGCGCCCTTCCGGAAACAAGGGGCCCGTCGCCACGCGCATCAACTCCTTCGAGAAATATCAGCGGACGGAGGCCTGGACCTGGGAGCATATGGCGCTTTCGCGGGCACGCCTGATCGACGGGGATGAGGCGTTGGTGAACGATGCCGAGCGCATCATCGGCGAAGTTCTCTCGGCAAAGAGAGATGCGGCCAAGATCGCCAGGGATGTTCGCGAGATGCGCGGCCTGATCGAGCAGGAAAAGCCGCCCGAAAGCATCTGGGACCTGAAGCTGATCCCCGGCGGCCTGATCGATATCGAATTCACAGCGCAATATTTGCGGCTGATCGCACCCGAGCATGGCGTCGGCATCGACGCGAACGGTCTCAGCACGGCGGAAGCGTTGAAACTGTTGGGCGCCAGCCTGATGAATCGCAATGATCTCGATGTCTGCCTGGAAGCTTTACATCTCTATACGGAACTGTCGCAGCTCATCCGGCTCTGCATCGACGGCTCGTTCGATCCACAGAACGCGCCTTCGGGACTGGTCGAGCTGGTCTGCCGTGCCGGCGACTGCCCCGATATCCGCGCCTTGGAAGCGGAGCTGAAGCGGTTGTCGAAGACGGTGCGGAAGGTATTTCAGGCAACCGTTGGAAGCTGAAGCATGTCGCGCAAAAGTGCGCAGCGGTTTGCGACAACGACATGCGCAAAATCAAGGACGTAAAGCGCCGGAAGCGAATCTGAAAGATCGCGACGCGCTTTAGCGCTGATCCGGGATACGGATCGCAATGACCGTGCCGATGCCCTCGCGGGAGCGGATGCGCATGCGGCCATGATGCAGCGCGGTCAGCGATCTCGAAATGGCAAGCCCAAGCCCTGAGCCTCCCTTGCTCTTGGCATATTGGCTCTGCACCTGTTCAAAAGGTTGGCCGATCTTGCTCAAGGCCGATTTCGGAATGCCGATGCCCGTATCGGCGATGACAAGCATGACAGCATCTTCGACCTTGCGCGTGCGAACCGCGATACGGCCTCCGTCATTGGTGAATTTCACGGCGTTGGAGAGCAGATTGAGGACGATCTGCTTCATTGCCCGGCGGTCGGCACTCAGCTTGATCTCCGAGGAAATGCTCTGCTCGACGAGGATGTTCTTCTGAGCGGCCGGGATGCGGGTGAAACGCAGGCACTCCTCGATGAGCGGCGCCAGATTGATCTGCTCGCAAGAGAGCTTCATATGCCCGGCCTCGATCTTGGACATGTCGAGAATGTCGTTGATGACGTTAAGCAGATGCTTGCCGCTGTCGTGGATATCCTTGGCATATTCGTTGTAGCGGGCGGAGCCGAGCGGACCGAACATCTGGTCCTGCAGGATCTCCGAGAAGCCGAGGATGGCGTTGAGCGGCGTGCGCAGTTCATGCGACATGTTGGCGAGGAATTCCGATTTGGCCCTGTTGGCCGCTTCGGCGCGTTCTTTTTCCGCAAGATAGTTGGCATTGGCGGTCGAAAGCTCGGCCTTCTGCCGTTCCAGGATCTGCCGCGAAGCGGAGAGATCGTTGATCGTCGCCATCAGCCGGCGCTCGGACTCGCGAAGGCGCTCCTGATTGCGCTTCAGCTGCGTGATATCAGTACCGACGGAGACGAGGCCGCCGTCACGGGTGCGACGCTCGTTGATCTGCAGCCAGCGCTCATCGGCCAGCTGCACTTCCGTCGTCTGCGAATGGCTGATGCGCCCGGGATCGACGATGCGCCGCTCGATGACCGGCCGCGCTGCCGCGGCATTGACGACAGCGCGCTCGGTACCGGGCACGAGCACATTGTCGGGCAGGCCGTAAGCCTGCTGGAAATGCGCGTTGCACATGACGAGGCGGTCGTTCTTGTCCCACAGCACGAAGGCTTCGGACGTGCATTCGATGGCATCGGCCAGTCTCTGATCGGCTTCGGCATAGCGCTGAGCCAGCCGGTGCTGTTCCGTCACGTCCATGGCGATGCCGATCATGTGCACGCGGCCGGAGTTGGTGCGGATCACCTGGGCGCGGGCGCGCATCCAGACATAATGCCCCTTGGCGTGGCGGATGCGCAGGATTTGATCCACCTGGCCGGCATTGCCGCGGGTCACGGAGCGGGCGAGCATATGAAGGCTATTGTCATCCGGATGCATCAGCCGCGCCGCGTCCGTAAAGGCGAGCGGCTTGTCGGCGGCTGGTAGCCCGAGCATGTCGTACATCGAGCGCGACCAGAAGAACTTCCGGCTGGTGAAATCGAAATCCCAAAGACCGCAGCGGCCGCGCGAAAGCGCCGTCTCGACGCGCAGGTTCGATTCGAGGAAGATTTCATCCGCATCCCGGGCCCGCTTCACCTGGGTGTAATAGGCATAGAGAATGACGAGCAGGATGGAGGAGATGCCGGCAAAGAGCGTGACGTTGAGCGTGAGTTCGTCGCGCCAGAGCTTGTCGATCTGATCCATCGATGCGGCCGACAGAATGAAATCGCCCTTGTCGCCGATCAGGGAAATCGCCGCATAATAGGGCTCGCCGCCAATCATGGTTTCGATCACGCCGGCATGGTCGCCGAAATTGCGGATGGCCGATACCTCAGGAAAGAAGTCGGAGATCAGCATGCCGATATAGCTCGAGCCGGCGGCCGACGAGCCGAACACCCGTCCGCTCGACTGTACGAGCAGCACGAATGCGCCGGTATCCAATCGATCCTGCGGTAAAAAGGTGGCCAGCTTCCGCTCCGCGCTGCTGCGGTCGCCGGCCTGGAACAGGCTGGCATCGTTCGAAAAGGCGGCGGATGCGGCGGCGATGGAAAGCGAAGTCGTGCGGCGGGCAGACGCCGCCATCCGACTATGTTCGGTCACCATGCCGAAGAAATGCGAGGCGGCAACGACCATCAGGAAGGAAACGATGAGGACCGGAATGATGCGCTTGAGAATATGTTCCGTCTGCGGGAAGTGACGCGAAATCGCCTCCACACGCACTCCGGTTCGATCGGTAACGCCGCTATGCCAGGATTTCAGACCGTCGAAATTAACACGCAGCCGTCCATCGGCCGCGGTTGCCCGCCGCACGTCCACCATTGCTTTAGCCTTGTCCCTCGTGTGATTCGCTGCGCCGCTCGCCCGAATCTGCCTTAATGAATCACTCGTGATTCGGCTTGTCCAGAGGGTGTGGTAAAACTTTCTTAACCAGCTGCGATTTCGATATATTTTGCACACGCAGCGGTAAGTTGCGCAGATGCGGGACTCGTTTGAGATGAAAAGGCCGATGCAAATCAGCCTTTGAGATCGGTATGCGGGGAGGTCGCAGTCACTCCTTCAGGATGCGGTCCACGATGTCGCGCACGTCGGTCGAAAGGCTGTTCGAGCGTTCGATCCGCATCAGTGCCGAGCGGGCATGGTCGGCACGCACCGGCTCCAGCAGCCGCCAGGAGCGCATCGATGTCAGGATGCGCGCGGCGAGCTGTGGATTGCGCGGATCGATCTCGAGAATTTCGTCGGCCAGGAAATGGTATCCGGCGCCGTCGGCCCGGCCGAAACCCGTGGGGTTTGCGAAGGCGAAGGTACCGACCAGCGCGCGGACGCGGTTCGGATTGGTGTGCTTGAACAGCGGCGTCTCCATCAGCAGCCGAATGCGCTCCAGCGCGCCCGCGCCGGGGATTGCGGCCTGAATGGCGAACCACTTGTCGATGACGAGCGCGTTGTCTGCGAAGCGGTCGCGGAAATGCGCAAGCGCGGCCGCCGTCTCTGCCGTATCCGGGAAGCGCTGCGCCAGAATGGTGAGCGCCGCACTGAGATCGGTCATATTGTTGGCGGCATCATAGGCGGCTTTCGCTCTCGCTGGCGTCTCGTCCAGCTGCGACAGATAGCCCAGCGCCGCATTGCGCAAGGCGCGGCGGCCGGCGCTTGCTGCATCGGGCGTGAAGGCGCCCGACATCTGCATTTCATCATAAAGCGCGGTGAAGACCTGTTTTCCGGCCTCGGCCACCCGCTTGATGATTGTCTGGCGCGCGGCGTGAATGGCATCCGGATCGTTGTTGCCGCCGAGTTCGCGGGCAATATCGGCCTCGCTCGGCAGCGCGAGCGCCTGCGCGCGGAATGCCGGCTCCAGGCTTTCGTCGGCCGCCGCTGCAAGCAGTGCATCGATGAAGGCTGAATCGCAGGTGATATCGATGCCCTGGCGTGCGTCACGCGCCGCCTGCAAGAGGTTGGGCAAGCCGAGATCGGTCAGCGCCTGCCAGCGGGCGAAATGATCGGTCTCGTAGCGGGCGATCAGCGCGAGATCGCGGGCGCCCTGGCTGAATTGCAGGTTGATCGGCGTCGAGAAGCTGCGATTGAGCGACAGGACCGGGCGCGAGGGAATGCCGTGGAACGTCACCGTCTGCGTCTGCTTCGTCAGGTGCAGCACGTCGTCGGTGAGCTCCGCACCGATGACGGATGTTGGTGTGATGAGACTGCCGTCTTCGGCAAGCAGACCCATGCGCAGCGGAATATGCATCGGCTTTTTGGCGGTTTGACCAGGCGTTGCCGGCACCATCTGCTCAAGCGACAAAGTGAACGTCTTGGCATCGGCATCATAGGCGCCGGATGCGGTGACAAGGGGCGTCCCGGCCTGATGGTACCACAACGAAAACTGCGCGAGATCGCGGCCGCTGACATCCTCGAAGCACTTGATGAAATCTTCGATCGTGACGGCCTGTCCGTCGTGCCGATCGAAATAGAGGTCCATACCCTTCTTGAAGAGATCGCGGCCGAGCAGGGTTGCGATCATGCGCGTGACTTCGCTGCCCTTCTCGTAGACGGTCGTCGTATAGAAGTTGTTGATTTCACGATATGTCGTTGGCCGAACGGGATGGGCGAGCGGCCCGCTGTCCTCCGGAAACTGATCTGACTTGAGATGACGGACTTCGGCGATGCGCTTGACGGGACGCGAGCGCTGGTCGGCCGAGAATTCGTGATCGCGATAGACGGTCAGGCCTTCCTTGAGGCAGAGCTGGAACCAGTCGCGGCAGGTGATGCGGTTGCCGGTCCAATTATGGAAATATTCGTGGGCGATGATGGCTTCGATATTGGCATAGTCGGCATCGGTCGCCGTCTCGGGATCGGCGAGCACGTATTTGTCGTTGAAGACGTTGAGCCCCTTGTTCTCCATCGCGCCCATGTTGAAGTCCGATACGGCGACGATCATGAAGATATCGAGATCGTATTCGCGGCCGAACCGCTCTTCGTCCCACTTCATCGAGCGCTTCAGCGCGTCCATGGCATAGGCGGCACGCGGCTCCTTGCCATGTTCGACATAGATCTTCAGCGCCACTTCGCGGCCGGAAAGAGTGGTGAACGTATCTTCGACAACGCCGAGGTCGCCGGCGACGAGCGCGAAGAGATAGCTCGGCTTTGGATGCGGATCGAACCAGGCGGCGAAATGCCTGCCTTCACCATAGCCGGCGCCGCCGAGAAAATTGCCGTTCGACAGCAGCAGCGGATTGGCGGCCTTGTCCGCGATGATATTGACCGTATAGGGCGCGAGAACGTCCGGCCGGTCGGGGAAATAGGTGATGCGACGGAAGCCCTCGGCCTCGCACTGCGTGCAATAAATGCCGCCGGTGCGGTAGAGGCCCATCAGCTGCGTATTGGCTTCCGGGTTGATCACGGTCGTGATCGTCAGCTCGAAAGGCGTGCTTTCCGGCAAATCGCGAACGGTGAGGCTCTCCGGCGTGGCGTCATATTGCTCGGCGGGAAGTTCTCCCTGGTCGAGCAGCAGCCCAGACAGAACCAGTTCGTCGCCATCGAGCACGAGCGGTGCCTTGGGATCGATGCCTTCGCGACGGTGGAAGATCAGCCGCGCTTCGACCTTGGTTTCGGTTGGATGCAGATCGAAGGTAAGGTCCACGCGTTCCAGAACGAAGTCGGTGGGACGGTAGTCTGCCAGATTGACGATCTGGCCGGTGTCTGTTCGCATGGTCTATCCTGATCAGGCTAAGCTATGGCGGGTGCAGTCCGAAGCCTCCCTCGGACTGAGGTGTCGCATCATTACATCGAAATCTGAACCAAAGTTAAAGTCATGTCGCGACATCAATATGTTTTGATATGGCACAATAAGTATTCGCTTGGCAGGCTGTCTTCATTTTAGGTTGAATGCAACTCTTTAATGGATATCGGCTTGATCAAGCGCTAATTTCCGCCTGCAATTTGCAAACTGATGTTATAATTCCCGCGCATTCAGACGGATCATCATGGCGGCATTACGGGCAAAGGCCGCTGTTCAGTCGAGGAAACAATAATTTAAAGTAAATTATTTGTTTAACCTCTTGCGATATAAGCGCGGTTGCATAACTATAGCATGCTATTAGATGTCGGAATTATGATCGATTCCGGTGAATTTGTTCACAAAAATGAAACATCCCTGTTATCGCTGATTGAAATGGGCACCCCAAGGAGGCCCGATTGAGTTTTTCCATCGAGCAGCTTGCTCGCCATCCCAAATTCGTTGCGTCATTGCGCTTTCTTGCCGAGGCGCTGCGCAACCGTTACGACAATGGCCCGAGAATTGCGCGCATGCTCGCCTCGCATCAGCGCTGGCTTCTGACACAGACGGCATATGCGCTTCACCTTGAGCATGACCCGGCCATTCCCGGCTCGGGGTTGACCGTCGTAGCGCTCCGAGACCTCATCACGCGGTATCGTGTCGCCAGCCGCAATACGGTCTTGAGCTTCATCGAAGAGCTGCAGACCTATCGTTTCCTCGAACTGGCTCCCGGCCCCGTTCGCCGCCCGCGCCGTTATGTGCCGACGGAGATGAGCTTCACCGCGATGTTCGGTTGGTATCTCGCCAACCTGACCGCACTCGATCTGCTTGACGATGGCGCGCGGGCTGCGGCTCTTGCCGCTTCACCGGCACTGATGGATCTTGCCCAGCCACGCATGGCACGCAATTGCCTGGAAATGGAAATCTGGCGTGAACCGCCCGAATGCATTGGCTTGTTTCTTTGGACGGAAGCCGGCGGCCTTGTCGTCGATCACATCATATCGAAACTGGATCTCACCGAGGAGGGAGACAGGATCGATATCGGTCGCGTGGATGCGCGGGCGCTGGCCGCCCACTTCATGATATCGCGAACCCATCTGCAGCGCCTGTTGCGCAAGTCGGCCGAGCGGGGGGATATTGGCTGGCACGATGAGGTCAAGACTCGTATGTGGGTGTCGCGCAATTTTCTGGATGAATATTGCGGATGGCAAGCCGTGAAGCTGGCCGCGATCGATGAGGCTTTTGCCTGGGCGCGATCGGCCCAGGGACGCTCCGCTGTCGCTATTGACGAGTAAAGGTCGGCGCTGGCTTGGCCGTTAGGCCGCAGCCAACGGGATGCGGATCCATCCGTGAAATTTCAAAGAGGGATGCTCGCCGATACCCGCGCGGCACCTGTCTCGCGGCATTCCTCCTTGCGGAAGGTGCGCGCGCGCTCAAACTCCTCGGCAGCTCGCACAGCGGTGCCGATATGGCCGACCGAATCGAATAAGGCGATGAGTGAACGAAAACCGGACGACATGATACAATTCCTGATAATCAAACGCTACGCTGCGGCGCCAGCGGCGCCTGTGTTCAGCAGGTTCGGAAATCCGCGAAGATTGCCGTCGGGCGGCTGACGCGAGCCGAAACACCTGTCCCTCGAGCGATCATCTGCTCATTGGCAGCGATGCCGAAATTGCGATGTCCATTTATCGCGCGCACGGGCTCGATGGCTCGGCGTAGGGTATCAAACCCGCAGTGAATAGGGCGCAAACGTGCAGTCATGGCCTTGGTTCCTTTCGATTCCTCCCAAGACGCCACTCTATATTGCAACGCAACATTGATTCCGCAATGCACAACGCCAGAAGACTGCCATGCATAAAATGCACGGCTAGCGTCATTTTTCGTTAACTGTGGCGAAAATCAGCCTAATATTTCGGCGTCGATATAATGTTTGAAGGCCAGCAGGTCGTTCCAAGCCAGGCGCTTGTTGATCGGTGCGGTCAGCAGTTCCTGCGGATGGAGACTGGCGATTGCCGGCACGGCCCGGCCAAGAATGCTTAATTCGCGCCACTGTCCGCGCAATCCGTGAATGGTCTCGCCCCCTCCGAAGAAGTATCTGGCGGTAAAATTGCCGAGCAGCAGCAAGGCCTTCGGCTCGGCGAGCGCGATCTGCCGTTCTATGAACGGACGACATATCTCGATTTCGGGCGCGGATGGCGCCCGGTTGCCGGGCGGCCGCCACGGAATGACGTTGGCGAGCAGAATCCCGTCACGTTGCAGGCCGATGGCGGCCAGCATCTTGTCCAGCAACAGGCCGGCGCGGCCGGAAAACGGTGCGCCTTCCCTGTCATCGTCGGCGCTCGGCATCGGACCGATCACCATGATTCGGCCTTCCGCGGTACCGCTCGCAAAGATCGTCGAGCGGGCGCTATTCTTGAGATTGCAGCCATTGAAGGCTTCGATCGCGGTTTTTAATTCGCTGAGCGAGCGTGCACTTTCGGCGGCGAACCGCGCCTGTTCCACAGCCTGCTCATCGGGAATGGCGGGCGCGGCGCGCGGTGGTGCGGCAGAAGGTGCGGCCGGCTTTGCAGCCTGCCGACGCTCCGGCTGCGTCCGCGTCGCAGGCGCCGAAGCTTCAGCGCGGGGCTGCGCGGCGCGCGCGCCTTCCCTGGCGGCACGCATGGCCTCGAATTCGGCAAACCGATCCACCGGTTGTTCTTCCAGCAGCCAATCGACACCGGCATCCGCATGAAAATGCAGAAGCGCGGCAAGTTCGGCCGGGGTGAGGTCGCTGGCGGAAATCATTAGCGAACTCTAGCCAAAGCGACACAGGAACGAAAGAGCGGGGCGGGTGCTATGTCAGGCCGTCCACTGAGCGATATCGTCGCGCTCGCCGATCAGGGCAAGACCGTGGGCGATCGATAGCAGTTCGCCACCCGTTTCGATACGCTCCTGGCCGAAGCGTTCCGTGAAGATGCGCCGAACTGCCGGCACGAAAGAGGTGCCGCCGGTCAGAAACACCTTGTCGATCGAATCGGGCAACGTCTTCGTGGTCGTCAGAACGTCGTCCAGCGCACTCTCGATGCGGGCGAGGTCGTCGGCAATCCAGCTCTCGAAATCGGCCCGGCGAACATGCTTGCGGCCGGCCTTGCCGAGCGGCGGGAAGTTGAATTCGGCTTCTTCTTCGCGCGAAAGCGCCATCTTCGTCGCCGATACGGCCTGATAGAGCGGATAGCCCTCATCATGGTCGACGAGCTCGATGAAGGTTTCCAGCTTTTCCGGTTCCAGGCTGCTGCGTACGAGTGTCTTCAGATCGGCATATTCGCGCGAGGTCTTGAAGATCGAAAGCTGGTTCCAGCGCCCGAAATTGGCGTAGTAGGAGGTCGGCACTTCCAGTAGTTTGTCGAAGCTCTTGAAGAAGCTGCCCTTGCCGATCGCAGGCGAGACGATGTTGTCGATCATCCTGAAATCGAAATGATCGCCGGCGATACCGACGCCCGAGTGGCCGATGGGGGTGGCCGTCAGCTTTCCGGCATGCGTTTCGAAGCGGATCAGCGAATAGTCGGTCGTACCACCGCCGAAGTCGGCAACCAGCACGGTCGCATCTTTCTCCAGATGCTGGGCGAAGTAGAAGGCCGCCGCCACCGGCTCATAGACATAATGGATTTCGGGAAAGCCGAACCGTGCAAGAGCGGCGTTGTAGCGCTCCGTCGCAAGGGCTGGGTTCGGATTGGCGCCGGCAAAGTGCACCGGCCGTCCGGTGACGATGCGCGAAACATTTTCGGGCCATCCCTCTCCGGCGTAGGCGCGCAGGCGGCGCACGAAGATCTCCATCAGATCCTCGAAGCTGTGCCGCTTGGCGAAGATCAGCGTGCCCTGGAAGAGGGCGCTCGCCGCAAAGGTTTTGATCGACTGCAGGAAGCGACAGTCGCCGGGGTTGTCGATGAATTGCCGGATCGCCGCATGCCCGGCCTCCACCTTGAGCGCGGTCGCGCCCAATCCCGGATCTTTCATGAAGGAGAGCGCCGTGCGCATGCTGTCGGTTGTGCCGGCTGCACTATGGAAGGCGACCGACTGTGTCGCGGACCCATCGGCCATCGCCAGAACCGTGTTCGTCGTGCCGAAGTCGAAACCAAGCGCCCGAGCCATGCCCGCACTCCTTTCCGTCGAAATTGTCTGGATTGGGGCCGAGCCCCTGTGAGACGCTGACGCGCCCTGTCGCAAAGAGGGCGCGTCATGACATGGCTAAGCTTCAAGTTCAAGCCGGAAGGGTGCTTTTATTTTTACTCGCTATGACATCCCCGGCAGTATTTCACCGGCGATGCGTTTCGCTTTGCTTGAAAAGGAATGGGCGCCTTTCGGCGCCCGTTTTGTCATTCCGCGGCAATCGCCGTCGGCGGTTCGTTCTGGTGCGGGTCGTCGTGCTTGCGCCGGCCGAAACGACCGAGGAAGTCGCTCAGGCGGTTCATCTCCAGGAAGATGACGGGTGTGATGAACAAGGTCAGAAGCTGCGAAACCACCAGGCCGCCTACCACAGCGATACCGAGCGGCTGGCGCAGCTCCGAGCTTGCGCCGCTGCCGACCGCGATCGGTAGGGCGCCGAGCAGGGCGCAGAAAGTGGTCATCATGATCGGCCGGAAACGGCGTACGCAGGCCTCGTGGATCGCTTCCGCCGGCGACATGCCAGTACTCGAGCGCAGCGTTTCCAGCGCCACGTCGATCATCATGATCGCGTTTTTCTTGACGATACCGATCAGCATCAGCAAGCCGATGAGCGCGATGATCGACAGATCGAAGCCGAAGAGCTTCAGGGCGAGCAGGGCGCCGAGAGCGGCGGCCGGCAAACCGGAGAGAATGGTCAGCGGGTGGATGAAGCTCTCGTAGAGAACGCCGAGAACCACATAGATCGTCAGCACTGCAGCCAGGATCAGATAGGGCGTGCTGCCCTGCGACTGCTGGAAGATCTGAGCCGTACCGCCGTAGGACGTGAAAACGTCCGCCGGCATGTTGATATCCTTCTTGATCTGCTCGATCTGTGCGGTGGCGTCGCCAAGCGCTTCGCCAGCCGGCAGGTTGAAGGATACCGTGGTCGAGACGAGCTGACCGGTCTGGTTGATGGTCACTGGACCGGTGTTGCGCACGATGTGCGCGAAGGCGGACAATGGAACCTGCTCGCCCTTCGAAGACGTCACATGGATGCGCGACAGTTTCTGGTCGTCCCAAGGCTGGTTCGCATCATATTCGATGATCACGTCATAGCTGTCGCCGGTCGACTGAATCTGGGCGGCGGCGTAGTCGCTGAAGGCCTCCTCAAGCGTGGTGCGCAGCAGGTTGTTGTTGATGCCGTAGGCGGCGGCCTTCTCCATATCGACGACGATGTTGGCCTGCAATGCGTTGTACTGCGCGTCGGTGGTCACGTCGGTAAAGCGTGGATCCTTTCGCATCTCCTGCAGCATCTTGTTGGCCCACTCGTTGGTCAGATCAGCGTTGAGGGCCTGGATGACGAGCTGATATTGGCTGGCGGTCTGGCGTCCGCCGAAGCGAAGGCTTTGCTGAGGATTGATGAAGATCTGAATGCCTGGGATTTTGGCAACGGCGGCGCGCAGTTCGCGCAGCGTCTGGTCAAGCGGTTCGCGATCCTTCTTGTCCTTCAACTGGGCATAGATCGTACCGTTGTTGAGTGTCTGACGCGCGCTGGCGCCGACAACCGACATCACGTGCTCGACGGCAGGGTTCGCCTTGATCGCCGCAGCGGCCTGGTTCTGCAGGTCACGCATCGCCGGAAAGGAAATATCCTGGCGGGCGCGCGTTGAAATCTGCAGCCGTCCGATGTCTTCCTGCGGGAAGAAGCTGGCTGGCAGGGTCAGGAAGAGATAGGCCGAGAGTGCGACCGAAGCAAGGAAGCTTCCAAGCACGATGTAGCGATGGCGAATACACCATTCCACGCCCTTGCCGTAGTTGACCTCGGTCCAGTTGAAGCCCTTGTTGAAGAGGCGCACCGGCAGCGGGGGATGGCTGTGGGCGTTGGAGAGACGCGAACCGAGCATCGGCGTGACGGTCAGCGAGACCACCGCGGACGATACGATGGCGATTGCCACGACCATCCCGAATTCATTGAAGATACGACCAACGACGCCGCCCATCAGCAGGATAGGGATGAACACGGCGATGAGCGAGACCGACATGGAGATAATCGTATAGCTGACTTCTGCCGCGCCCTGGATGGCCGCCTGCCACACAGGCATGCCTTCTTCCATGTGCCGTAGAATGTTCTCCAGCATGACGATGGCGTCGTCCACCACGAGGCCCACCGCGATCGTCAATCCGAGCAGCGAGATATTGTCGACGCTATAGCCGAGCACATACATCATGCCGAAAGTTGATATCAGCGAAAGAGGCACGGCGAGGCCGGGGATAATCGTTGCCGTCACGTGGCCTGTGAACAGGTAGATGACGAGAACGACGAGGCCGATGGTCAGCAGCAAGGTGAACTTGACGTCCGAGATGGCCTCGCGGATTGGCTGGGCCGAGTCGTTCATAACGGTCATTTTGACGGAAGCCGGCATTTCGGCCTGCAGCTTCGGCAGTGTCTTGTTGACGGCATCGACGACGTCGACGGTGTTGGCATCGGGCTGGCGTTGAATAGCCAGAATGATCGCTCGCTGGCCATCATACCAGCTACCGATATTCTGGTTTTCCACGCTGTCCTGCACGTCGGCGACGTCGCCGAGGTGAATTGGCTTGCCATTGGGATTGGCAATCACAAGCGTGCGAAACTGGTCGGCGTTGACGCGCTGCGTATCCGCATTGATCGTCATGCTCTGCGCCGAGTCTTGCAGCGTGCCGACCGGGACCTGGTTATTGGCGTTGACGACGGCTGTATTGACTGTGTCGATACCGATGCCGCGATCCAGAAGCTTGTTCGGATCGACGTCGATGCGCACCGCGTAGGTCTGCGCCCCGTTCACCGTCACTTCAGCGACGCCAGGCAGTGTCGAGATCGATGGAGAGATGATGTTCTCGGCGATATCGTCGAGCTTGCTGCGTTGCAAAGTGTCGCTTTGTACGGCGATCAGCATGACAGGCGCGTCGGCCGGGTTGGTCTTCCGGTAGCTTGGCGGGGTGGTCAGGTTGTTGGGAAGTTTTCTTTGCGCGGTCGAAATCGCCGCCTGCACGTCACCGGCGGCGGCGTCGATGTCGCGGTCGAGATTGAACTGCAGCACGATGCTGGTATTGCCAAGCGAGTTTGTCGAAGAAATTTCGCTGATGCCGGGGATCGTCTCGAACTGCTTGATCAGCGGCGTGGCGACCGATGTCGCCATCGTCTGTGGTGATGCGCCCGTCAGCTGGGCCGAAACGTTGATCGTCGGGAAATCCACCTGCGGCACTGCTGCGACGGGGATGAGCTGATAGCCGGCGAGACCAGCAAGCACCACGCCGATCGCGAGAAGCGTGGTCGCGACCGGACGCTGGATACAGAAGGTCGGGATCATTGTTGCGCTCCAACTGCGATGGTTTCGGTTTTTCCATCATCGGCCGAAGCGACCTTCTCGTTTGGATTGTCGCTGAACTGTTCCTTGACTTCGGTGCCGTTGTTCAGTTGCGACTGGCCTTCGACAACGACATGATCGCCCACCGAAAGGCCTGTGGCGACGGCTGTGCGGCCGCCATTGGCGCGAGCAATTGTCACCGGCGTGATCTTGACCTTGTTGTCCTTTACCACGAAGGCGATATAGCCGTCCGGCCCCGGGCTGACGGCAACGGTCGGCACGACGATGAGCTGCTCGTTGTCGGCGAAGTGAACCATGACGTTCTCGGAGCGTCCCGGCCACAAGGCACCGTTGGCGTTTTCGAAGGTTGCCTTCACAGCGATCGTTCCGGAAGCCTGGTCGACTGTGTTGTCGTAAAAGGTGATCGTTCCGGTGCGAGGCTTGCCCTGCGCAGAGCGGGGAACGGTGGTGACGTGGACAGGGCCCGCGGCCAGCTGTTCCTGCAGTTCGCGCAGATTGTTTTCCTGCATGGTGAACTTGATGTATGCCGGATCATATTTGCTGATCGTCACGATTGGCGTGCCGGCGCTGACATAAGCCCCCAGGCTCAATTGAACATCGCCAAGCCGGCCATCATAGGGTGCCCGTATGTCGGTATTTCCGAGCAGGACCTGATCCGAGGCAAGCTGTGCCTGGTCCGCGCTGAGCGTGGCAATGGCGGCGTCGCGGGTCGCACGTGCTTCATCGGCCGTCGCCTGAGTGCCGGCGCTGTTCGTAAGCAAGCTATTGGCACGGGTCAGCGCGGTCTCCGCTTGGGCAAGGTTTGCCTGGTCTTTCGTAATGTTCGCCTGGTCCTTGTTGACGGCAGCCTGTGCCGTGCGCGGATCGAGCTTTGCGATCAGGTCGCCGGCTTTGACTGTCACGCCATCTTTTACGGCGATCTGCGTGATCAGCCCGGCTTCCTGCGCGGCGATCGTCGTTGAATCGATCGGCACGACCCAGCCGGTCGCGGGAACGTCCATGGGGAGCGTAGTTTTGACGGCGGCAACGGTCTTTACCGCGATTGGGCCGGCCTGACGCTTGCCGCCGGCCTGCGCCGGCTTGCCGGCATCTTTGGTTTCTGCGGAGGCTTGGTCGACAAAGGCGGAAAGGAAAGGAATACGGTCGCGGTAGCTCCATGCTGCAAGGGCTGCGACGACGAGAAGGCCGAGGGGAAGCCAAAGTTTTTTCATATTTAAAGAACCGGTCGGGGCTTGTTGCAGGATGCGCGGGGACGTTGAGGTGTATCTACTGCGTCGCACAACAAAGACGCGTTTCGCCGCAATTCATCACATCGCCGTCGCCGCTAACGTTCGGTAATTCTGTCCCTTTTTACGCGAATTCATGAACGCTGATGCCGTGCAATTTACCACAGTTCTACAGGGCGAAAAATTAAAGCTTGGAAAGCTTTGGAATAGGTTTCGTTTATGCAGCGTAGCAAGCAGTCGAATGACTATTTTTTGATTGCCGTTATGTAATATTCGGCAGGAAAAACAGCCTGAGGCAGTATTTATACTCCGAAGACGTGCTTCAGCGTGCAAGGAGGCGTCGCGCCGCTCACGGAATTGTGTTGTCAGGCCCTTTATGAGGCCTGCAAACTGCTCGTCCGTCACAAGTTCAAAGGGAGCGCGCAGCTCCTCCGTCGCAGCGGACCAGCGTTCCCGTGACGTAGCTTGCCGGTTCGCTGCAGAGGAAGGCGGCCGTCGCAGCGAATTCCTCGACACGGCCATAGCGGCCGGCGGGAATGCGCTGTTGACGCTCGGCGCTGACATCTTCCAGGCTCCGGCCCCCACGTTTGGCCGCGGCAGTGTCAAGCTCGGCCAATCGATCGGTGGCGATACTGCCAGGCAGAAGCATGTTCACCGTGATGCCATGCGCCGCCACCTCGCTTGCCAGCGTCTTGCTCCATCCGACCAGTGCCGGGCGCAGCGTGTTGGAGAGTGCAAGATTGGGAATGGGTTCGATAACGCCGGAGGAGGCGACTGTGACGATGCGCCCCCAGCGTTGCGCCTTCATGCCCGGCAGCAGGGCGTTGGTCAGCGTGATGATCCGCGACACCATGGAGATGAAATAGATCTCCAGCTTGTCGGCGGTCATATCCTCTGTCGTTCCGGGCGTCGGGCCGCCGCTATTGTTGACGAGAATGTCGATGCCGCCGAGCTTGTCGGTCACAGCCTTGGTGACGACCTCAACGAAGTTCTTGTCGTTAAGATCGGCCCAGATCCAGTCGGCACGGCCCTTGCCTTCGGCATTGATGGCTTTGCAATTACCGTCAAGCCTTTCGCCGTTGCGACCACAGAGCAGGACGTTCACGCCTTCGCGGGCCAGTGCCACGGCGATTCCATGGCCGAGCCCCTTGGATGAGGCAAGCACCAGCGCGCGCTTTCCGCCGATACGAAGATCCATCTCGATCACCCTTCATGCTATCCGCAATTCCCGATCGGTTCTTATAGAGCGCCAGCGGGCGATTATGGAAGGCATGCTCCGGAGATTGCGATAAATACCCTCGGAACATTGACGTTAACGTAAGGGTAATTTAACTTGTTTTGCGCGCTGGACGAATTGGAGGATTGCCTGTCGCTTCCCGGCTCGACAATCCTTTTCCGTTTTGACAAGAGATAAACGAAACGGGGAATACGCCCAAGGGGATGAGGCTGCGATCCGATATCATCGGACGCCGCCAAGCGGAGAAGATGAATGACTGACGCGAGCGAGCTGCCGGAACGCGAGAGCATGGAATTCGACGTTGTGATTGTCGGCGCAGGTCCTGCGGGCCTGTCGGCGGCGATCCGGCTGAAGCAGGTCAACCCGGATCTGTCCGTCGTGGTGCTCGAGAAGGGAGCCGAGGTCGGCGCGCATATCCTGTCTGGCGCCGTGGTCGACCCGATCGGCATCGACCGGCTGCTGCCGGGCTGGCGCGAGGAGGAGGGGCATCCCTTCAAGACCGAGGTGACGGACGATCACTTCCTGTTCTTAGGGCCAGCCGGCTCCGTCCGCCTGCCGAATTTCCTGATGCCGCCGCTGATGAACAATCACGGCAATTATATCGTCTCGCTCGGCAATGTCTGTCGCTGGCTGGCCGAAAAGGCCGAAGCCTTGGGCGTCGAGATCTATCCCGGCTTTGCCGCGACCGAAGTGCTCTATAATGACGAGGGTGCCGTCATCGGTGTCGCCACCGGCGATATGGGCATCGAGAAGAATGGCGAGCCCGGCCCGAACTATACCCGCGGCATGGCGCTCTTAGGCAAATATGTACTGATCGGCGAGGGCGTGCGTGGCTCGCTCGCCAAGCAGCTGATTGCCAAGTTCGATCTTGCGCGCGATAGCGACGTGCCGAAGTTCGGCATCGGCATCAAGGAACTCTGGCAGGTCAAGCCGGAAAACCACAGACAGGGCCTGGTGCAGCATTCCTTCGGCTGGCCGCTGGGGATGAAGACGGGCGGCGGCTCGTTCCTCTATCACCTGGAGGACAATCTCGTCGCGGTCGGCTTCGTGGTGCACCTGAACTACAAGAACCCCTATCTCTATCCCTTCGAGGAATTCCAGCGCTTCAAGACGCATCCGGCGATCCGGGGCACCTTCGAGGGTGGCAAGCGCATCTCCTATGGCGCCCGCGCCATCACCGAAGGCGGATACCAGTCGGTGCCGAAGCTGACCTTCCCGGGCGGCGCCCTGATCGGCTGCTCGGCCGGCTTCGTCAACGTGCCCCGTATCAAGGGCAGCCACAATGCGGTGCTGTCAGGCATGCTGGCGGCGGACAAGATCGCCGCGGCGATCGCGGCCGGTCGCGGCAATGACGAGGTGATCGAGATCGAGAACGAATGGCGCTCTTCGGATATCGGCAAGGATCTGAAGCGCGTCCGGAACGTCAAGCCGCTGTGGTCGAAATTCGGCACGGCGATCGGCGTGGCCCTCGGCGGCCTCGACATGTGGACGAACCAGCTCCTCGGCTTCTCCTTCTTCGGCACGCTGAAGCACGGCAAGACGGATGCGCAGAGCCTGGAGCCCGCAGCCCAGCACCAGAAGATCGACTATCCCAAGCCGGATGGCGTCTTGACCTTCGACCGTCTCTCCTCGGTGTTCTTGTCGAACACCAATCACGAGGAAGATCAGCCGGTGCATCTGCAGGTCAAGGATATGGCACTGCAGGTGTCGTCAGAACATGATGTCTATGCCGGTCCGTCGACGCGCTACTGTCCGGCCGGCGTCTACGAATGGGTGGAGAAGGACGGCAAGGACACCTTCGTCATCAATGCCCAGAACTGCGTCCACTGCAAGACCTGCGACATCAAGGACCCCAACCAGAACATCAACTGGGTGCCGCCGCAGGGTGGCGAAGGACCGGTCTATCCGAATATGTGAGATGCGATGACGGAGATGGAAAGAGGCGCCTGGACGATCCGTTCGGCCAGGGCCGGCGAACTGCATCTGCTCGCTGCCATCGAGATCGATGCCTTCTGGGCTCTGCATGAGGCCGGCGCGGTCGCCTGCGAGCCGACATCGCTGCCTCTCGATGTCCTGCAACAATCTCTGGCGGAAGACTTGTTGTTTGTCGCCGTCGACGGCATGGATCAACCGTTCGGCTTCGTGGCCGGTCTTCTTGAGGATGGCTCGGTTCATATCGCCGAACTCGATGTCGTCAGACGTTGGCAGAAGCGAGGCGTTGGGCGGCGGCTGATGGAAGCTGCGATTGCGGCGGCGAAAACGCAAGGGGCCGCTGGCGTCACTTTGACGACGGACCGGCAGGTGGCCTTCAACGCGCCATTCTATGCCTCCTTAGGATTTCAAATCCTCGATGACGAAGAAAGGCCAGCCGTTCTCACGCAGATCCTGGAGAATGAGGTTGCCCATGGCGCCGATCCGGCCCGACGCGTGGCCATGGCGTTGCGTTTCTGAACTATAGCGGCGCGGCAATTCCGAGGTTCTCGGCGACACGTTGTAGCCGCTTGTCGCGCGTCCAGAGATAAGTTCCAGGCGCCAGTATCGTCGCGGCCGCGAGATGAGCATCGATATAGCCGATTCCGGTACCCTGCAGTTTGTTGCTCCGGATGAAATAAAGAACGTCCTCATCCGAGACTCTCGCAATCGGAGGCAGTCGGCGGAGGCTTCCTATCACCAGATCATATTGCCGCAGATTGCCAAGACCGATCTCACCGACGACGAAAGGATGAACGACGACTTGTTTTTGCTCCAGCAGGGATTGAAGCCGCGCCTCCAACGCATGAAAGTGATCGATCCAGATCGACGTATCGACCAGGATCATTCGACGCCAAGCTGACGACGAGGGGGAGCCGTGATATTTGGTTCGGTGCCGCCGAGACGTATCAGCGTTTTGGCGGCTTCCCGTTCCACAAGGGCTTTCAATGCTTCACGCAGGATCGCCGAGGTCTCGGCGAGACCGGTAACCTCGCGTGCATCCGCAAGCAACTTATCGTCGATGGCTACGGTGGTGCGCATTGATATCTCCGTTGTCATCAAAATTAGCATCAGATGATGCCGCTTTCAATGCCGAAGACTGCACATGGCAGCCTTCGATCCATTGTCTTGCAGTTGAAGGATTTATTTCCGGGCCAGCACTCCGGTCGAAAGTGCCACCCCAAGTCCCGTAACGATCGCTGCTGCAATCCCGGCCAGTCCGATTTCCTCGCCGAGCAGAAAGCCGCCGCCGATCGTGGCAAGAACAGGGGTGATGGCGGTGAAGGCTGCGGCCTGCGTGCCACCGAGAGCCTGGACGGCAAGGCCGTAGGCCAGTGTGGCGGCAAGACCGGAGAGCAATCCCTGGCTGACGATCTGCAGGCCGATTTCCGGCAGCGGCACCGAGGCGAGTGAGCTGCCGAAGACAGCGGCCAGGCCGAGATGGATCAGGAACGACCAGACGGCGATGATGGCGCTCGACTGCAGAGCACTGAGACCAGAGCGGCGGAAAGCATGAGTGTAGCTTGCCCAGAGCACGGCAGACAGCGGCAGCAGCGTAAAGCCTTCCCAGGAGACCTGCACGCCGTAGAGGCTGCGGGCAAGCAATATCACGACACCCGCGACGATGCCGCCAAGACCGAGCCATCGAGTGATATCAAGCCGCTCGCGAAACAACAGCACACCGATCAGGGCGGTCGCCAGTGGCATGGAACCCCCGAGCAAAATGCCGGCCGAGGAGGCGGGCGTGAATTGAATGGCAAGCGTGGTCAGCTGGAAGAAGACGGCGCCGGAGCCGCAGACCATCAGCGCCAGCAGTTTCAGCGGTACGCCCTTCGGCAGCAGGCCCGTCTTCCACCAGACGGGAGCCAGCACCAGGGCCGGCACGCCATAGCGGATCAGGCCGAGATCGATGGTGCCCATCTGCGTTTCGGCCGTGTGGCGGGTTGCAAGAATCCAGTTTGCCCAGATCAAGACAGTGACGACGGCGCCGGCATAGCCGACCATGGTGGGTGTTGCCTTGCGGGTGGAGAGAGACAAAGCGGTCATCGACATATCCTTTCCAACGATCCGGTTATCTTTCGAATGAGGAAAAGATAGCGCCGAAGGCCGAGGCATGTCCTTGCTAGTTATGGCTCTAAAATGATGCTATCAGCAATAATCTACCAATTTTAAAATACGGGTTTCCTTAATATGCCAAAATTCGATAAATTCGATATCGCGATCCTCAACTGCCTGCAGGAGGATGCGCGGGCGACCAATGTCGAGATCGCCGAGCGCGTAAACCTCTCTCCATCGCCCTGCTTGCGGCGCATTCGCAATCTGGAAAAATCAGGGCTCCTGCGCGGCTATCGCGCCGATATCGACCGCAAGGAAGCCGGCCTCGGTCTAACGGTTTTCGTGGAACTAAAGGTCGGTCATCATTCGAAGGAGAATTCGGAAGCGCAGCAGGCAGCACTGCTCGCCATTCCGGAAATCGTCGCTTGCCATCTGATTTCGGGAACGGCCGATTTCCTGGCGGAAGTCGTCGTGGAGGATCTTGCCGCCTATGAGAAGGTGATGTCGGAAAAGCTTCTGGTGCTTCCCGGTGTGGTCGATCTGCGCTCGAACTTCGCGATTCGCACCATCAAGACCAACGGCGCATTGAAACTGCCAGTGCCGGAATGAAGTGAAAAGGGCCGTTGCCGGCCCCTTTGCGATGAGAATCTGATTATCCTCAGAGCATCGTTCCGCTGAGGATCAGCAGAGCGACCGAGAAGTAGATTACAAGGCCGGTGACATCGACCAGCGTCGCAACGAACGGCGCCGATGCGCTCGCGGGGTCGAGCCGCAGCTTCTGCAAAACGAACGGCAGCATCGAGCCGGCGAGCGAACCGAAAGTGACGATACCGATCAGGGCCGCAAAGACGGTAACGGCGACCAGCTGCCAGTGCGGGCCATAATCGAACAGACCGATAGTCTGCCAGAGCACGATGCGTGCGAAGCCGACGAGGCCGAGGATCGCGCCGAGCACGATACCCGTCGGCAATTCGCGGAACGCCACGCGCCACCAGTCCGAAAGCTTGAGCTCGCCGAGCGCCAGCGCCCGGATGATCAGCGAGGTCGCCTGCGAACCGGAGTTGCCGCCCGAGCTCATGATCAGCGGGATGAAGAGCGTCAGCACGACAGCCTTTTCCAGCTCGCCCTCGAAGTGCTGCATGGCGCTTGCCGTCAGCATTTCGCCGAGGAAGAGGGCTGCGAGCCAGCCGGCGCGCTTGCGGATCATGCCCGCAAAGCTGATCTTCATATAGGGCTGGCCGAGTGCTTCCATACCACCGAATTTCTGGGCGTCCTCGGTCGTATCGGCGATCATGGTGTCGATGACGTCATCGACCGTGACAATGCCGAGCATCATGCCCCTGTCGTCCACGACCGGGAGCGCCAGCAGATCGTGGCGTCGGATCAGGCGGGCGACATCCTCCTGCTTCATCAGCGGCGGCGCCGTGATCGGTGTGCCCTTCTGAGCTACGGTCAGGATGCAGGCATCTGGTTCACCGGTGATGAGACGGCGCAGCGTCACGACATGCAGCAGTACATGCGTTTCGTCGTCGAGAACATAGATGGCATAGACCGTTTCGCGGGAGCGCTCGACCTGGCGAACGTGATCGAGCGTCTGGGCCACGGTCCAGCTCGCGAAAACGCTGACGAATTCCGTCGTCATGATGCCGCCAGCCGTGCGGGGCGGATAGCCCATCAGGCCCTGGATCGCCTGCCTTGTATGTTCGTCGAAGGTGGCGAAGAGCCGGGCGCGCGCCTCGACATCCATTTCCAGCAGCACGTCGGCGACGCGGTCGTTGGACATGCCGTGCAGCAGCCGCGCGGCATCCCCATTGCTCATGACTTCGAGGATGGCAGGCGCGTTGCGAAGTTCTGGCCGGTCGAGAATGCGCACGGCGCGCTCTTCCGGCATTTTGGCGAGGATGCGCGCAGCCTCTGATGCCCCAAGCGCATTCAGCGACTCGACACGCTCGGCGATGGTTACGGCTCGGTTGTTATTAATGAATGCACGAGCGGCATTGCCGGCCCGCGTGGGAAAGCTGTTGATGTTCATTATAGCTCGCCTTTCTGGTCGATCCGCCGTCGTAGCGGATCGTGGCGAGCCGACAGGAGTCGGTTAGTGCACGAATGCTACTGACGGCAAAGGCAATCGACTACTACTGTCGCTAGGCATCGAAAGATGACTCCGGTTGATCGGTATGGAGAACGCTGTTCCCCACGAGCGGAGAAGTCGCGCCGAAGGCATAAAAAGTCAAGAGGTGGGACATGCCTAAACGCGCAATCCTGCAATAAAAATTTGTTTAGGCGGCTGCAAATTTTTGCGATGCAACAAAACGTGGTGCAAAGGCGTTAAAACAAAGCGGCCGGACGACATGCGCCCGGCCCGATCTGTCGCGAATATTGGTCGCTCAGAAGCCGGCCAGAACGACCTTGCCCTTCATCTTGCCGGTCTCGACGAGGGCATGCGCCTTCTTGAGATTGGCTGCGTTGATCGTGCCCGCGGTCTCGGTCAGCGTCGACCTGATCTTGCCGGCATCCACCAGTTCGGCGATCTTCGTCAGCAGCTTGTGCTGCTCGATCATATCGGCGGTGTGGAAGAGGGGACGGGTGAACATCAGTTCCCAATGAGTCGATACCGCCTTGCGCTTGAAGGGTACCACATCGAGCGTTTTCGGGTCGTCGATCAGCGCGAATCGGCCTTGGGGCGCGATAGCCTCGATGATCGAGCCGATATGATCTGACGTGTTCGTCGTCGAGAAGACGAAGGCCGGTGCGCCGATGCCGAGCGCCTCGATCTGCGGCGCAAGCGGCTTCGAATGGTCGACGACGTGATGGGCGCCCAATTCCTTCACCCAGGCCTGCGTTTCGGGTCGCGATGCCGTGGCGACAATGGTGAGATCGGTCAGCGCGCGTGCAATCTGGATGGTGATTGATCCAACCCCGCCGGCTCCGCCGATGACGAGAATGGCATTGGCGGAGCCAGGAACCGGATCCTGTACCTTCAGCCGGTCGAACAGCGTTTCATAGGCAGTGATCGATGTCAGCGGTAAAGCGGCAGCGGCGGCGAAATCGAGGCTTTTCGGCTTGGCGCCGACGATGCGCTCGTCGACAAGCTGGAATTCGGCATTCGATCCATCGCGACTGATGGAGCCCGCATAGAAGACCTCGTCTCCAGGCTTGAACATGGTGACGTCAGGGCCAACCGCCTTTACGATACCGGCGGCATCCCAGCCGACGATCTTGTATGCGCCTTCGGGCGGCGCGACATTGGCACGGACCTTGACATCGACCGGATTGACGGAAACGGCCTTTACTTCGACGAGCAGATCATGACCCTTTGCCTCGGGCGTCGGCAACTCGATGTCGATCAGGGATGTCTCTGCGGAAATGGGCTGTGGTTGCTTATAGGCGACTGCGCGCATGGGAGAAGCTCCTGGGTTGGTTGCACAGAGGCTAGATGCGCATTATCCTCAAAGGGCGCAAGAATGCACAATTTCTGTACGTAGGTACAAAAAGGATACTGTCAAATGTCGGTTCCCCGTTCCAAGCTTGTCAGGAATTTTCCCGGATGCCCGGTCGAGGCGACGCTGAGCGTGCTCGACGGCAAATGGAAGGGCGTGATCCTGTTTCACCTGATGGAGGGAACGCTGCGCTTCAACGAAATCCGCCGCAAGCTGCCGTCGGTGACGCAGCGCATGCTGACCAAGCAATTACGGGAATTGGAAGAATCCGGGCTGCTATCGCGCACCGTCTTTCCGGTCGTGCCGCCACGCGTGGATTATGCGCTGACGCCGCTTGGCGCCAGCCTCGGGCCGATCATCAACGCAATGGCCGTCTGGGGCGAGGAGAATGTATTTTGTCGTGACGGGCGCCAGCAGCTGGGCGCCCCAGGGACGTCATGCGCGCCCGGTGCGGCGCTCCAGGCCAACTGAAACGGCAAAGACGGCAAGACCGGCAACGGAAAGCACCGCACCGACATAGCCGGTGGCAGCCGCCGTAAAGCCCCAGGATATCACCAGGCCGCCGAGCCAGGCGCCGAGCGCATTGGCGATGTTGAAGGCAGAGTGATTGGAGGCGGCGGCCAGCGTCTGTGCGTCGGCAGCCACATCCATGAGGCGCGTCTGTACGGCCGGGCAGGCGGCAAAGCCGCAGCCGATCAGGAAGACGCAGATGCAGAGCATGATCGGATTAGCCGCCGTCAGCGAGAAGAGCGTCATGATGACGATGTTAAAGATCATCATGCCGCCGATCGTGCCCTTGATCGAGATGTCGCCAAGGCGCGAACCGACGATGTTGCCGACATTCATGCCGATGCCGAAGAGCGCAAGCACGACCGGCACCATGGCAGTGCCGAGGCCGGCGACCTCTGTGGTCGTCGTGGCGACATAGCTGAAGATCGAGAACATGCCGCCGAAGCCGACGGCGGCGACTCCAAGCGAAAGCCAGACCTGGATGCGCTTCAGCGCGCCGAGCTCACGCGTGATGCTGGCGCCTTCCTCGACCCTGTCCTTCGGCAGGAAGAGGGCGATGAGCAACATGGTGGCGAGGCCGATAGCACCGACCATCATGAAAGCAGCCCGCCATTCGAGCAGCTGGCCGAGGAAGGTGGCGATCGGCGTGCCGATGAGCGTCGCGATCGTGAGACCAAGCATGACCTGGCCGACGGCGCGCACGCGGCGATGGACCGGCACCATCGAGGCGGCGACGAGCGCCGCGACGCCGAAATAGGCGCCATGCGGCAGGCCGGTGATGAAACGCAGCGCCGTGAAGCTTTCGAAAGTCGGCGCAAAGGCGCTGGAAATATTGCCGGCGGCAAAGATCGCCATCATCAAGAGGAGCAGCGTGCGGCGCGCCATCTTGGCGGCAAGCACGGCGATAACAGGCGCACCGACGACGACGCCGAGCGCATAGGCGCTGATCACGTGGCCTGCTTCCGGCGTGGTGACGCCAAAGGTGTCGGCGACGTTGGGCAGAAGTCCCATGATGACGAATTCGCCAGTGCCGATGCCGAAGCTGCCGACGGCCAGCGCTAAGGTCACCAGCGCAATGGCAGCGCGAGATGGCGCTTCGAGGATGGTCTGGCTATCGAGAGCCTCGACGGAAATATCGCTCACGGAAACTCCTTGGGCGACACACCAAGACGGGGCGCCGCGATCAGGCAGCGAACCCCACATTCGGCGCTCAGTGCATCAGGACGAATAAGGAACTGGAACGGCACGGACATGCCTCGCGCGACAATATCGATGACGCCGGTACTTCTGTCGCGTGCATTTATTGCAGTGCAGCATGTCGTATCATGCATAAGTGCGCGTTGCACAACCCGGGCAAAGGCAGCGATTCTTGAAATCGCTTCATCCGGAACCATTTGTGAAAGAGCGCACGGGGCTTCTTAGCCCTTTATTGAAGTAAAACTTTTCGGAAAACCGAGAGCCCCATGAAACTGATCGGCTTTTTCAATCGCGATGGCGGCACTTTCCGCACGACTGACATGGCTGCCTATGAAAAGAAAGCGGAACAGGTCTTCCGCGACGCCGGTCATGATTTCGAAGCTGTGGTCGTGGAGGGGCGCAACATCGTCTCGGCGATGGAGCGCGCGGCACGGCGCGACGATATCGACGGCATTGTCGCCGGCGGCGGCGATGGTACGATTTCGGCAGCTGCCGCCATCGCCTGGAAGAACGGTGTCGCCCTCGGCGTCATTCCGGCCGGCACCATGAACCTCTTTGCCCGTTCGCTGCGGTTGCCGCTCGACATATGGCAGACGTTGGGCGTGCTCGCGACAGGCGAGGTCGACAATGTCGATATCGGCAGCGCCAATGGCCGCGCCTTCGTGCATCAGTTCTCGGCCGGTCTACATGCGCGCATGGTGCGCTACCGCAATGGCTACACCTATCGCTCCCGCTTCGGAAAAATGTCGGCCAGCGCCCGCGCCGCCTTCGGCGTCATCGCCAACCCGCCGGAATTCGATGTCGACTTCGAAGCCGGCGGTATTCGCGAGCGCCGCCATGTCTCAGCGATCTCCGTCTCCAACAACCCTTTCGGTGCCAATGCGTTGCTTTATGCCGACAGCCTGCGCAGCGGTGAACTGGGCTTCTATACCGCAAAGCCCCTTCGGCCGCTCGGCGTCGCCCGGCTTGCCATCGACATGCTGCGCGGCCGGGTTCGCGAGAATGCCGATGTTATGGTCATGCATGCGCCGGAGGTGCATCTGCATTTCCCGAAGCTGCGCCAGCTCGCCAACTGCGTCATGGATGGCGAGCTTTTACCGCTTGAGCGCGACGTTACGCTCAAGGTGCATCCCGGCGAGCTCAAGGTGATGGTCCGAGAGGGGACAGCCGCCAGCATTGCGCGCGAGGGCGCCGTCGACAGCGTCGCCATCTGACACATTCAGAGGCGGGGCAGGTAGGTCCTATAATCGAAATCGGAAACCGTGCGCAGGTGGCTGAGCGCTTCCTTATGCTTCGTCTCGCCGTAGAGTTTCTGATACCGCTCACCGAAAATATCGGCAACGAAGGCTGACCCTCGGAAGCGCTCGACGGCCGTCAGGAAATCATGCGTCAGCTTGGGCGCATCGGCCGGCACATAAGCCGGCGTCGTCTCCTCGCCGGGATCGAGGTCGTTCTGCAGGCCGAGCAGCATGCCGCCCAGGATTGCCGCCAGCATCAGATAGGGATTGGCGTCGGCGCCCGCGACGCGATGCTCGATGCGCGCACCCGGCCCATCCTTCTCTGGAATGCGCACGGCCGTGCCGCGATGGCCGAGGCCCCAGGTCAGATCGACAGGTGCAAACGAGCCCGGCTGGAACCGGCGATAGGAATTGGCATAGGGTGCAAAGATCAACTGCGCATCCTGCAGCGTCTGCAAGAGACCCGCGCAGATCGATTTCAGTCTCTTCGGCTCGCCGCCGGCCGCATCGAGGACGTTGCGGCCTTGAACGTCGATGATGCTGGCATGCACATGCAGCCCGGAACCGGCGTGATCCGTATAGGGCTTGGCCATGCAGGTCGATTTCAGGCCATGCTTGCGCGCCGCCTGCTCGGCCACGCGCTTCAGCATGATGCAGTCATCGGCAGCGGCCAGCGCATCCGGGCGGTGCAGCAGGTTGACCTCGAACTGGCCCGGGCCGAATTCCGCCGTCGTCGCATCCGCCGGCAATCCTTGAGCCCGCGCATAGGCGCGCAGCGTTTCGAGATAATCGTCGAGGAGATCGACGGCATCCATGTCGTAGAGCTGAAAGCCGTTCGGTTCGCCCCGGTAGGTCAGGGCCGGCGGCGGCGAGGGAATGCCTCTGTCGCGCCAGTCTCCGGCAAGCAGATAGAATTCCAGCTCGGTCGCGATGACGGGCGTCAATCCAAGCGCCTTATAGCGATCGACAACGGACGAAAGAATAGCGCGTGGATCCTGAAAGCTCGGACTGCCATCGAGCTCGTGCATGGTGGCGAGTACCTGCTTCGATCCCTGCGGCGCCCAGGGCATGTCAGCCAGCGTGCGCTCGTCTGCAACACAGGTTCCATCGGGATCTCCGATCGTCATCGACAATCCGGTAATCTCGTCATTGTCGTAACCCCAAATGTCGAGCGATTGCGTCGAGGTCGGCAGCCGCACGGCGCCGGACCAGACCTTCTTTTCGGCCGCAATCGGGATCTGCTTGCCGCGCAGCCGGCCGTTCATGTCCGAGATCAGCACTTCGATGCGCGCGTTACCTTCGGTTGCGTTGTCGGCCGCCATGCTCTTGTAAATCCCCAATGCTCACGGCATGGTCGTAAACCAAGATAGCTTTCAGTCAAGTGTGGCTGCGTTGCGGCCTGCACGTCGTCGCGGTGTCGGTGGACTCGCCTGACAAATACCAATTCAAAGAGGGTTCGAAATAAGCATGTCCGATACGCCAAGCCGCTCCAATCTCGCCGCCCTCGATGCTGCTCATCACCTTCATCCCTTCGCGGACATGAAGAAGCTGAACGTAGACGGTGCACGCGTCATCCAGCGCGGCGAGGGCGTCTATATTTTCGATGCGGAAGGGCGGAAGTATCTGGATGGCTTTGCCGGCCTCTGGTGCGTGAACATCGGCTACGGCCGCACTGAAATCGCTGATGCTGTTGCCAGGCAGATGAATGAGCTGCCTTATTATAACACCTTCTTCGGCACCACGACGACGCCGGCGACGCTTCTTGCCGAGAAGGTCTGCGCCCATGCCGGACCGCAGTTCAACCATGTCTTCTTCACCAATTCCGGCTCCGAGGCAAACGACACCTGGTTCCGCATGGCAAGGGTCTACTGGGCTGCTGTGGGCAAGCCGACGAAGAAGACCATCATCGCGCGCAAGAACGGCTATCACGGCTCGACGGTCGCCGGCGCCAGCATGGGCGGCATGAAATACATGCACGAGCAGGGCGATCTGCCGATTCCGGGTGTCGTCCATATCGGCCAGCCCTATTGGTATGTCGAGGGCGGCGATCTCTCGCCGGAGGAATTCGGTCTGAAGATGGCTCGTGAGCTTGAAGCCAAGATTGATGAGCTGGGCGAGGATAACGTGGCGGCCTTCGTCGCCGAGCCGGTGCAGGGCGCCGGCGGCGTCATCATTCCGCCATCGACCTATTGGCCGGAGATCGCACGCATCTGCAAGGCAAGGAACATCCTGCTGGTCTGCGACGAGGTGATCTGCGGCTTCGGCCGCCTCGGCGCATGGTTCGGCCATCAGCATTTCGGCGTCGAGCCCGATCTCGCGCCGATCGCCAAGGGGCTGTCGTCAGGCTATCTGCCGATCGGCGGCGTGCTTGTCAGCGACCGTATCGCTGATGTGCTTATCAACGAAGTCGGCGAATTCAACCACGGCTTCACCTATTCCGGCCACCCTGTCTGCGCGGCTGCCGCCCTCGAAAACTTGAGGATCATCGAGGAGGAAAGACTGGTCGAGCGTGTGCGCGACGATATCGGTCCCTATTTCGCCAAGGCTTGGGGCAGTCTTGCCGATCACGACATGGTCGGCGAGGCCGTCAGCATCGGCCTCATGGGCGGCCTGCAGCTCGCCGCCGATAAATCCACACGCCGCCGCTTCGAAAAGCCGGATGCGATCGGCTCGGCCGTTCGCAACCATGCTCTGGCGAACGGCTTGGTGCTGCGCGCCACCGGCGACCGCATGCTGGCCTCGCCGCCGCTGGTTATCAGCCACGAGGAAGTGGATGCCATGGTACGCATCGCGCGCGCCGCTCTCGACGCCGTCTGGGCGGAAGTGAAATCGTAATCAGGGCCTGAACGCCGGTGCTGGCACTTCCCACTTTCCCGCCTTGTGAAGGGCAAGCGTCAGCGCCGCAACATGGATGACCTGGATCATCTTGCCTTCCAGCGCCAGCTCTATCGCCCGCCGGATCGGCATGCGGATCAGGCGGATGCGCTCGGTGGGGTCTTCCGCTGGTTTGGTGGCAAGCTCGACATTGCGGGCAATGACGATATGGGAGAGATTGGTATGCGTGGCCGGATTGGGCGCAAGCTTGCCGACATATTCCCAATCGGAGGATGAAAGGCCGGTTTCCTCGCGCAGCTCGCGCGCTGCGGCCTCGACCGGGCTCGCGTCGGTCGCATCCACGGCCCCGCCGGGAAGCTCGAGCGCCACGACGCCAAGCGCGTGGCGATACTGCTGGACGAGGTAGATATGGTCCTCGGCATCGAGCGCGATGATCCCGACCCAATCGGGATATTCCAGCACGTAATAGGGCGCAATCTCCACGCCGTCGGCCGTCACGCAGTCATCGGCGCGGACCTTCAACCAACGATCATGAACCAGACGCGTCGAGTTCGTCGTCCGCCAGGACGGAAGATCCGCGGTGTCGGACAGCAGGCTTGCGATATCGTCTTCCGAGCTCATGCGCGGTTCAGCTCTCGTTGCGGATAGGCCCGTGCATAGGCGAGATACCTAGGCGTCCTGATGATCTCGATCGAAGATCTTGCGCACGATATAGTTCGGCGAGAGATCGTCGCGATAATAGATGCGGGCGATCATTTCGGCGAGGATGCCTGTCGTGATCATCTGCACCGACGACAGGAGCAGCACGACGCCGACCATCAGCAGCGGACGGCTGCCGATATCGTCGCCGAAGATGAATTTATCGACAAAGAGCCAAAGCAGGACCAGGGCGGCGAGCGCGCCGAGGCCGAGACCGAGCGAACCGAAGAAGTGCCCCGGCCGAGCCTTGTAGCGCATGAAGAACATCACCGACAAAAGATCGAGGATGACGCGGAAGGTGCGGGAAATCCCGTATTTCGACGTGCCGTGCTGGCGGGCATGGTGCGTGACCGGGACTTCGCCGATCCGCGAGCTCGGCACGACGCCGGCGACCCAGGCGGGGATGAAACGGTGCATCTCGCCCATCAGCTTGACCTGCTTGATGATGGAGGAGCGATAGATCTTCAGGCTGCAGCCATAATCATGCAGCTTGACGCCGGTGATGCGGCCGATCAGGTAATTGGCGCACCAGGAAGGAATCTTACGCAGCAGAAGCCCATCCTGCCGGTTCTTGCGCCAGCCGACCAGCAGGTCGAGCTGCCGCCGCTCCAGTTCCTCGACCATGGAAGGAATGTCTTTCGGGTCGTTCTGCAGATCGCCATCCATGGTGGCGATCAAGCGGCCGCTCGCCGCATCGATGCCAGCCTGCATGGCGGCCGTCTGGCCGAAATTGCGCTGGAGCTCGACGATGCGCAGCGTCAGCCCTTCTTGCGAAAGCGACCGGCGGGCATTGACGAGTGTCGCGTCGGTGCTGCCATCATCGACCAGGATCAGTTCCCAGGACTTGCCAAATCCACGCATGGCGGAGCTGATGCGCTCGATCAGCGGTCCGACGCTTTCTTCCTCGTTGAAGACGGGTACGACCAGCGAAAGCTCGAGAGGGCTTGCCGGATCGGCCTGGGGGAGGGTCGACTCTGCCGTTGTCTGCAACACTTCTTTCTCCTAAAAGACCGGCAGTACCTGCCGGACGAAACGAGCGAGAAGTCCGGTTTCAGCCTCCGCTCGCCTTTGGGTGCCCTAACTACATGAAGACTCCGACGGTTGCCAGCCGACAGAATTGGTTTATTCGCAACCGAATGACGCTACTGACGCTCGCGGTCGTTCTTGCTTATGCGGCCTTCATCGAATGGTTCTGGGGCTGGACATCGATCCTGGCACAATGGGGCAATGTCGGCGCCCTGCCGATCCTTCTGGCACTGGCGCTCCTGACAGGCACCTATTTCCTGCGCACCTGGCGCATCTACGATTATTTCCCGAAGGAAACCTCGGGTCATTTCGCAGCGCTGTTCCGCGTCACGCAGGTCCATAATCTGCTTAATATCATGATGCCCTTCCGCACCGGAGAGACCAGCTTCCCGGTGCTGATGCGGTCCGAATTCGGCATCCCGCTGGCCCGCGGCACCTCGGCGCTGTTCGTCATGCGGCTGCTCGACCTGCATGCACTGCTGGCTGCCGCCGGTGTCGGCCTTGCACTTGCCTCGCCTTATCGCGTTCTGGCCTGGATCGCATGGGTGGTTTTCCTGCTCCTGCCGGTCGTAGGCTTTGCCTCCCGCCGGCCGCTTATCCGCCTTGCCGCCCGCATCTTCCCGAAAAAGGCGCAAGGGCTGGTGCACGAGCTGGAACGCGGCCTGCCGGTCGATGCACAAGCCTTTGCGCGCGCCTGGTTGACGACGGTGGTCAATTGGCTGGTGAAGGTCGTGGTGCTCGCCTGGGCGCTCGGCCTTATGAACGTCACGCCACTTTCAGCAAGCTTCGGCGGCGCGCTCGGCGGTGAACTGTCCTCCGTTCTGCCGGTGCATGCACCCGGAGGCGTGGGCACCTATCCGGCCGGCATTACCGCCGGAGCCATGGCCTTCGGTGCCTCGGGCGAGAAGGCGGCGATCGAAAATCTCGCCCAGGCCAGCATCAATGCGCATCTGCTGATCGTCGTCTCAGCGCTGACGGGAACCGCGATCGGATTGCTTGTTTCGCGCAAACGCGCGACCGCGCTCTGAAGGGTTGCGACGCGCTTCAATGTCGAGTCGTCTTATCGTCAAGCTCAGCCAAACGCTTGCGCAGGAAGGCCTGCTCAGGCGTTTGCTGACATAGCGAAAGCGCCGTTTGGTAAGATTGCCGCGCCTCGTCCGTCCGGCCAAGCTGGCGCAGGAAATCCGCTTTCGCCGCATGAGTGAGATGATACCGCGCCATTCGTTCCTCCTGCAGCAGCCCATCGACGATGGCGAGTGCCGCCGCCGGACCGTCGCACATGGAGACGGCGACTGCACGATTGAGCTCGATCACCGGGGAGGGGCTCGCCGTCAGCAGCAGGTCGTAGAGCGTCACGAGCTTTCGCCAGTCGGTATCAGCAGTGGTTCTGGCGCGGGCATGCTCCGCCGCGATCGCGGCCTGCAGCGCATAGCTGCCGACGCTTTCGGCCGCCATCGCTCTTGCCGACAGTGTCAGGCCCTCGCTGATCTGGCTGTGATCCCAGAGCGCGCGATCCTGATCGACAAGCAGCACCAGATCGCCTGCGGCATTGGTGCGAGCATGCCGCCGCGAATCCTGCAGCAGCATGATCGCAAGCAACCCTTCGACCTCCGGATCCGGCAACAGCTGCAGCAGGAGCCTGCCCAGCCGGATGGCTTCGGCTGCAAGGTCGGCGCGGATGATCGCCGCACCTGACGATGCCGAATAGCCCTCGTTGAAGACGAGATAGATGACATGCAGCACCTGTGCCAGCCGCTCCGGCAGCTCCGTCTTGCCGGGTACTTCATAAGGAATATTGGCGTCGCGAATGCGGTTCTTGGCGCGGACGATACGTTGGGCGACGGTCGGTGCCGGGATGAGGAAAGCATGGGCGATCTCCTCCGTCGTCAGCCCGCAGATCTCGCGCAGCGCCATCGCCATGCGCGCCTCGGAGGCGATAAGCGGATGGCAGCAAGTGAAGATCAGCCGCAGCATGTCGTCTTCGATCTCTGCGTTTTCGGCGATTTCCATCGCCTCTCCCTCCGGATAAAGGCTGTCTGTAATATCCGAGCGGGCCGCGTCGAAGCGCGTCCTGCGCCGGATATGATCGATGGCGCGGAAACGACCGGCGGAGACCAGCCAGGCATAGGGATTGGCCGGGATCGTCTCCTCCGTCCATTGCTGCGCCGCTGCCGCGAAAGCGTCGTGGAGCGCTTCCTCGGCCCGGTCGAAATCGCCGAGCAGACGGATCAGCGTTGCCAGCACGCGGCGCGAATGGCTGCGATAGATGCTGTCGATGGTCTGGTTCAGAGACACGGCATCAGCCTTCCTCCGCCAGGTCCCCCCGAAGGGTCAGGATACGCACTGGACGAATCTCGATGGCGCCGTAGCGCGCCGAGGGAATGCGCTTGGCTATATCGATCGCGCTATTCAGATCGGGGGCATCGATGAGATAGAACCCGGCCAGATATTCCTTCGTTTCGACGAACGGCCCGTCGGTCACTGAAAACGTGTCGCCGTCGGGGCGAATGACGATCGATTTGTTTCGGAGCTCCAGCGCGTCCGAAACGATGAGCGTGCCGTCCCGCCGCAGGCCTTCGTCAAAGACGAAATGCTCGCCGATCAGATGGTTCATTTCGTTCGGCGTCAATCGTCCGTCGACATCGACGGATGTGTAGATGTGGTATAGAAACCGCATGTCTCTTTTCCTCCGCGGCTATTCGTCCGGAAAGCGGATGTCGAAGGCGGCGCGAACCTCGATCATGCCGTAGCGCGCGACGGGGAAAGTGGCGGCGATTTCGGTCGCTTCCTCCATGTCCCGCGCTTCGATCAGCACGAAACCGCCGAGATGCTCCTTGATCTCGGCGAAAGGGCCGTCCGTGACGATCGCATCACCCTTGCGCACCCGAACCGTCCTTGCGGTCTCCGGCTCGCGCAGGGCATTGGCGACGAGGAGATGGCCGCTCTCGCGCAGCCGGTTGTCGTTATCGATCGAATCCTGCGTCAGCTTTCGCCCTTCCTCTTCAGAAAGCTTGGCGATCTCAGCGCTATCGAACCACACCTGGCAAAGGAACTTCATCTGCACCTCCTCAAACGTCAGGGCCGAAGTTATGGATTGGCCGCACCTCGATCGCGCCGAGCTTGGCGAGCGGAATGCCGGCGGCAATCCGGATCGCGTCGTTCAGATCCTTCGCCTCGATCAGGATGAAGCCGCCAAGATACTCCTTGGTTTCGATGAAAGGCCCATCCGTCACCGACGTCTCGCCATTGCGGACCCGTACGGTCACCGCAGATCTTGGCGATTGCAGCGCTTCGGCATGGATCATATTGCCGCTCGCCATCAGGTCACGGTCATAGCCGAGCGAATCCGAATCGAGCTTGTGCTTTTCATCCTTGGTCATGACGTCGAGCGTCGTGCCATCGAACCAGACCTGGCAGAGATATTTCATCGCAGCGTCTCCTCTTTCAATTTGCTGACAGCCATAGACGAGCGGCCGCGAAGCAAATCGACATCCCGATCCGCAGCATGACAAAAATTTTCGGCGCTGTCGAAAAAGCCCGAGCCCGGTCGACCAGTTCCGTCATCTCAAAAAGGAGAAACGGACATGTACAACCTCGAAGCAGCCCTTATCTATCATTGGCAAAAGAAGACCCTGTCGGACGAAGAGCTATTGCAAATGTCAAATCCCGGCGAAGTGATTGCCCGCACGGTGATCGGATTTGCCATTTTTGCCGTGATGATCCTCGGTCTGAATTTGTGGGCAACGCCCAACGACCAACGGCCGCAGGTCGCGGCCGCTTATCAGATGCAATCGGTGTCAGCAGAAAAGCAATAGGGTGACGCCCCATTGCCTTGCTGGCTCGTGGCTTACTGAAATGCAGTTTCGAAGAAGCTGCGCAGTTTGCGCGAATGCAATGCTTCCGGTGGCATGGCGGCCAGTTTCTGGATGGCGCGGATGCCAATCTGCAGATGCTGGTTGACCTGCGTGCGATAGAAGGCCGTCGCCATGCCGGGCAGCTTCAATTCGCCATGCAACGGCTTGTCCGAAACGCAGAGCAGCGTGCCGTAGGGAACACGGAAGCGGAAGCCGTTGGCGGCGATCGTGGCCGATTCCATATCGAGCGCGACAGCGCGGGCCTGGGACAGCCGCTTCACCGGGCCTGCCTGATCGCGCAGTTCCCAGTTGCGGTTGTCGATGGTGCCGACAGTGCCCGTGCGCATGATGCGCTTCAGCTCGAAGCCCTCATAGCCGGTGATTTCGGCAACGGCCGCTTCAAGCGCCACCTGCACTTCGGCGAGCGCCGGGATCGGCACCCAGACCGGCAGGTCGTCGTCGAGAACGTGATCCTCGCGCATATAGGCGTGCGCGAGCACATAGTCGCCGAGCCGCTGGCTGTTGCGCAGGCCGGCGCAATGACCGAGCATCAGCCAGGCATGCGGGCGCAGCACGGCCACGTGGTCGGTGATCGTCTTGGCGTTGGAAGGACCGACGCCGATATTGATCATGGTAATGCCGGCATGGCCCTTCTTCTTCAGATGGTAGGCCGGCATTTGCGGCAGCCGCGGCGCGGCCACATCGCCTTCGGGCTGGCTGGAGCCAGCCTTGGTGATGATGTTGCCCGGTTCCACGAACTCGGTATAGCCGTCGCCGCCCCTCGCCATCAGGTCGCGCGCCCATTTGCAGAATTCGTCGATATAGAACTGGTAGTTCGTGAACAGCACGAAATTCTGGAAATGCGCCGCACTGGTCGCGGTGTAGTGGACGAGGCGGGCCAGCGAATAATCGATGCGCTGCGCGGTAAATGGCGCAAGCGGCGAGGGCTCGCCCGGCGGCGGGATATATTCGCCGTTGGCGATTTCGTCGTCCGTGGTGTTCAAGTCCGGTGTGTCGAAGAGGTCGCGCAGCGGAATGTCTTCGAAAATACTGGCGGTTGCTTCCACATGAGCGCCTTCGCCGAAGGCGAAATGAATCGGGATGGGCGTCGTCGATTCCGATACGACGACCGGAACATTGTGGCTGCGCATCAGGAGCGTCAGCTGTTCCTTGAGATAATGCTTGAAGAGTTGCGGGCGGGTGATGGTCGTCGTGTAGACGCCGGGCGCCGTGACATGGCCGTAGGAGAGGCGCGAGTCGACATGGCCGAAGCTCGTCGTCTCGATGCTGACCTGCGGATAGAAGGCGCGGTAGCGCGCGGTGATCGGCGCGCCCTTGGCGAGCTTGGTGAAACTGTCGATCAGGAACGCGGTATTGCGCTCGTAAAGCTCCGTCAGCGCTTCGACGGCTTTGCCCGGATCATCGAAGGTCCGCGGCTGGAACGGGCTGGGGGAGGAGATGTCGAGAGGTGAAAGAGAAGAGATTCTGTTGCTCATGAGCCATTATAGAGTGTCGTTGGTAACAAGCAAACGACGTGTCAGGAGGTGGCCCGGATTCTCGCAGCTATTTTTTGCAGCCGCCTCGATGCCTGCGCGGGATCATCGCGCAGGCATTCGTCATTGCACCGTGGTGCAATAAGGCGCGCCGGTCTCTACGCAGGTGAAGCTTGCGCCGAAATGCGATTGTGCGCCGCTGCGGCCTGCGTGTTCGACCGCAACCGAGAAGCTGAATGCAAAGATGGCGGCAAACAGCATGATGATGACAAAACGCCGTGCCATGATGATCGAGTCCATGTCCTTGGCCCTACCCGTGCCCTATACTGGACACTGTTTTGCCATGGTCAGGCTGAACAGGTGCTGAGATACCGGTTCATCCGGCGTTCAGAAATATTACCGGTCTCGAATGGTCGCCTGCATGTGTTCGCAGGTACATAGAAGCAGGCCCGCCGACCAGCGGCGGGCGGGCCGATAGTATGGCGGATAGGAAATCGCCTTTTTACAACCTCGTCCAGGTCTGCGACTTGCAGAATATCTTGAGCACGCAGCCCCTCATCTTGACGCTGTTGCCGCTCACGGTGCCGGAGCCGCTATAGGTCTTGTTTTCGGAAGGGTCGGTGAGCTCGCCCGTATAGCTGCCGCCCTTGCCCTGCATCTTGCCGATCTGCTTGCCAGCATATTTGCCGGTCTTCAGCGTCACGCAATAGCTGTCAGAGCAAGGTGCAATGGCGGCGGTATCGCCCTCAACTGTTTTCCAGTTGCCGACGATCGGCTCCTCGGCAAAGGCCGCACTCGCGCTCAGCAGCAGCGCGGCAGCAAGAATAGTGGCACGGATCATAATGTTATTATTCCTCCCCAAGGTGCCATCCGGCTCCATGGCCGGGAACGTGGCGAGATTATCTAACGCGAACGTAAAGGTAAATACGGTCTTTGGCACGCAGATCTCCTGTCTCCAGGCTATCCATGCATCATCAGAACAAGGCATCGGGTTGAACTGCGCTGATTTTGTAGTGAACGAAGGGTTTAAATCCAAATCCTAACGGAAGGTTAAGCCTGCGCGAAAATCCTTAATTTGCAAGGGAAGCGATGTTTAACAAAATCCCAAGTTTACCAAGCATTTGCACTTTGTTTGCATCGAATTAATCATGCATTTTAGGCGTTTTTTGAAAGCCGTCTGCGATAGTGAAGCCATCAAACGAGCGGGGCAAACCCGCCGGCCGGAAGAACCGGAAAGCCGCGAATGACGGCAAGGTTCGGACGGAAAACAGGGCAGATACGAACAGAAGTCAAACAGGGATAATAGCAATGGCACGCTTCGAAACGCCGATGTCTGGAAATGCCATGATGGGTGGTAACAGCGCCGATGCCCTTTGCGAACTGGGCGTGAACTACGCGACCGGCAGGGGCTGCAATGCAGACCTCGTTGCCGCCCACAAATGGTTGAATATCGCCGCCATCCGTGGCAGCGAGCGCGCCGCTGAGCTTCGCGCCGACGTCGCCGCGACCTTGACCAAGATGCAGCTCGCAGCAGCGCTGCGCGCCGCCCGCGAATGGATGACCACGCACTGAAGCGGGCCAAACCGAATACGACGTACTGACCTTGAGGGAGGGGATGTCGGCGGACGAGGGAGAGGCGAACCGCCGAACGATGAAAACCGCGACCGGCCGGGACAAGGCAGGCGCGGTTTCGTCGTTTGGGCTTAACCGATCGCCTTCAACACTTTGGGCAACGCTTCGGCAAGCAGCTCCAGATCTTGTTTCGGGCCGACGCTCACGCGGATGCAGCGGTTGAGCGGCGCTACGCCGGGCATGCGGATGAAGACGCCATGCTGGATCAGCCCGTCGACGATCGCGCGGGCATAAGTGCCGTCGCGGCCGCAATCGATGGCGACGAAGTTGGTGGCGGAGGCGAGAGGCAAAAGCCCATTGTCGCGGGCGATCGTGCCGATCTCCTCGCGCGCAGCCCGGATCTTGCCGACCACTCCGGCAAGATAGGCCTGGTCCTTCAGCGCGGCGAGCGCCGCCACGGTCGCGAGCCTGTTCATGCCGAAGTGATTGCGGATCTTGTCGAAGGCCAGCACGGTCTCCGGCGCGCCGATGACATAGCCGACGCGGGCGCCGGCAAGGCCATAGGCCTTGGAGAAGGTGCGGGTGCGCAAGACATTCGGCAGGTCGATCAGGGTTGAGATATCAGGAAGCGAGCTGGCCGGCCCGGTTTCGCTATAGGCTTCGTCGAGGATCAGCAGGCAGTTGTCAGGCAATGCACGGGCAAAGGCGACGATCTTGTCGGCATCCCACCAGCTTCCCATCGGATTGTCGGGATTGGCGAAATAGACGAGCGGCGCCTTCTCGCGTTTCACTGCCTCGAGCAAACCATCGAGATCCTCGCGATCGTCGACATAGGGCACGGTGACGAGGCGGCCGCCGAACCCGGCGACATGGAAATTGAAGGTAGGATAGCCGCCGAGCGAGGTGACGACGGGCGTACCCGGCTCGATCACCATACGCGCGATCAGGCCAAGCAGGCTGTCGATCCCTTCGCCGACGGCGATATTGGCGGATTGAACGCCGAGATGCGCCGCCAGTGCTTGCTTCAGCTCGAAATTTTCAGGATCGTTATACATCCAGATATCGCCGGCGTTTTCGCGCATGGCAGCGATGACGGAGGGCGCCGGCCCGAAGCCGTTTTCATTGGCGCCGATACGGGCTTTGACCGTCAACCCGCGCTGACGCTCCAGCGCCTCGGGGCCGACGAAAGGAACGGTGGAGGGCAAGGCGCTGATCAGCGGCGTGAAGCGCGAGAAGGCGGACATGCTGGCTTTGTTTCCCGAATTCGGTTGCAGGGTGCGGCAGAATAGGCGCTTGGTGGGTGGTTGCAAGAGCGGAAAACCGTTCGTTTGCATTGCGCCATTTGTGCTCATCGCAACCGATGTAGGATCATCCGTTCGATAATCCGTGAAACAGAAGTAACGCGCTTCGCCAGACGGCTGCGTGTTCCCTCTAATGCAGGGCCGAATCGGAACGGCAGCAGCTTTTTGGCTGCCGCCGATTCCGGTTACAAACCTGCCTCGGCCATCCAGAGTTCAGCATCCGCGCCGCCCGGAATGCGCAGCGGGGCGGATGGATCGGTGGCTGCCCGCCACACTGCCTTCGCTACGTCGGGAGCATAGGTCACGGGGCCGGTGTCGTCCTGTACATTCTTTATGAATTGCTGGATCAAGGGCGCATAATCCGGATCGTCCAGGCCACGCAAATGTGGACGCGCATTCTCCCCAAAGCGAGTTTCCGGCGACCGGCCTGGCAGGACAATATGCACCCGCACGCCAAATGGCTCCATCTCTACCGATAAGGACTCGGTGAAGGCGTTCACCGCTGCCTTGCTCGCCCGGTTGATCCCAATCACAGGCAGAGTCTTGACCGTCACCGTGGAGGTGACGTTGACGATGACTCCAGCCCGACGTTGACGCATCTGGGGCAATACGGCCTGAATCATCGCCAATGTGCCGATCGTATTTGTCTGGAACAGCGACTGCACCGTCTCCGGCGCAGTCAGCTCGATTGGTGAGGGCGCTCCGAAACCGGCATTGTTGACCAATACGTCTATCGGACCGGCAGCTTTCACGGCGTCCGCGATGCTTGCCGGATTGGTGACGTCGAGCGCGAGAATACGCAGGCGTTCGGAAACCGGTAGCAGCTCGGGTTTGGGCGTGCGCATTGTCGCGATGACATGCCACCCTCGTTCGAAAAACAGTTTCGCGGTCTCCAGGCCGAAACCAGACGAGCAACCAGTAATCAATATCGTGGACATGAGCCTCTCCAAACAAAAGGAATGATGCCATGGTAGTGACCGCGCGAGAGACTTTATATATGCTATAGTCTCCCTTTCTTTAGCGTTAGTCCTGATTATGACCGTCGATCCCCTTGCCGAAATCGTCACGCTGCTGCAGCCGGCCGCACGCTTTTCGAAGCTGGTGGAATGCGCCGGCGCCTGGCGAATTCATCGCGAGGCCACAGGCCAGCCATTCTACTGCGCGATCCTTGAGGGGCGTTGCCGTGTAACGTTTGGAGGACATCAGCCTTTCATCCTCCGAGCCGGCGATTTCGTGCTCGTGCCGGCCATGCGCGACCTCGTCAACGAGAGTGTCGACGTACCGGCCGGTCTGTCCGCCATGGTTCCAACGCAGCTGAGTGACGGCCATTTCCGTGTCGGCCGCCTCGAAGGGCCGGCGGATATGCGCATGCGCATAGGGCATTGCAGCTTCGGTGCGCCGGATGCGGCCTTGCTCGTTTCCCTCTTGCCTGACGTAGTTATCGTTCGTGACGAGCCCCGACTCGCGACGCTGATGCAATTGGTCGGTGAGGAAACGCGCGAGCGCCGGCCGGCGCGCGAACTCGTGCTGGAACGGCTGCTGGAGGTGTTGTTGATCGAGGCATTGCGATCCGGCACGGAAACAACCGTCACGTCGAGCTTGAGTCGCGGCCTTGCCGATGAACGCCTAGCCGCAGCACTTCACGCAATGCATGCGCGTCCTGCCCATCCTTGGACTGTCGCGGATCTTGCGACCGAAGCGGCCCTGTCCCGATCGGCTTTCTTTGCGCGTTTCAGCCGCGTCGTCGGCCTGCCGCCAATGGAATATCTATTGGCTTGGCGCATGGCTCTTGCAAAGCAGCTATTGCGCAGCCGCGAATTGGGCATGGATCAGGTAGCTGAACGCGTTGGCTACGGATCGGCAAGCACTTTCAGCGTTGCCTTTGCGCGATACGCAGGAATGCCGCCTGCACGATATGCCCGCGGGGACGTGCGAAGCGATTGAGGACGTGAAGCCGAATTTATACCGGCCGCCTCTTGCCGCGTGCAGCCAGGGCTTCAACATTGCCGATCATGAAGTCGGCACGCACGACGCGACGCAGCGTTTCCGGTTCGATCAGGTTGATGAAGCGGACATGGACGCGGTTGCCGTTGCGGCTCGTTTCAGCGCAGGCGATGCGGTAGGCGAGGCCGAGGATGTTCAGGTAGTAGTGGCTCGGCAGGCCGACGGTCGTGGCGACGGTGAAGCTGGCGCCGCCGCGTGAGATGTCGGTAATTTCGGCGCTGCGCACGGAAATGCCGGTCAGGCAGGGACGAACAGCCACGAGACGCGCCGGCCTCTGGACATAGAACCGTTCCCAGCTTCGTTCGTAAACTTCGGATTTGACTTTCGCCAGATGCGTTGCGCGAAGCATTGTCATTCCCTGTTGAAGAACAGACCGAATTCATCTCGGTTACACCATGAACCTTGCACGGAGATTTTGCGGAAGCGTCAATTGCATTGGTAGAATTTTAACGGGTTCGTCTTTTGTGCCGATTTGACCGCATCTTGACAGCAAAACCAGCTTCGATCATACGGATTGACGGTTCGAGGCGCCTGCCGCTCGCGGATGAAAATCCAAGGTGAAGTCCTCGCTGTTTTAGGTCATAGCCATTCAGGGCATGCTGACTGACGGTAATGCGAGCCCCGTTTCACGGTCGTAAGTGCGTGCCTTAGCAAAGGCTGATCCTATGACGACGTATCCGTCCATAGATGAATTGAAGGCTCAGGCCCGGCGTCTGCGTCAGGCGATGGCCGAGCGTGGTGACGACATGAGCCACTCAACGGCGCTGGAACTCATCGCCAAGCAACACGGGCTGCGTGACTGGAACACGCTGTCGGCGCTTGCCGCAAAACCCAACGATGGGCCGGATGCGCCCTTCGATGTCGGCTCCGCCGTGCGCGGGCGCTATCTGAACAAGCCCTTCACGGGCAAGGTTCTGGCGATGTCGGCGAAGTCCGGCGGACTCTACAAGATAACGATCCATTTCGATGAACCGGTCGATGTGGTGGAATTCGAGAGCTTCTCGGCATTCCGTCAGCGCGTCAACGCCCAGGTCGATGCCGACGGCATTTCGCCGCGCAAGACATCGAATGGCATACCGCACCTGGTTCTCGATCTCTGACTTCATCCTTCATCATCAGACCGCTATCTTCGCCGCTTGCGAGCGATTCCGTCCGGATACCACCATGACGCACACCATCGAAAACAACATGTTTCTCACCGGCTGGCTGCCTGGCGTCTTTGCCAAGACAGCCGCACCGATCATCATCATCACGACAGTCAGCGGCCTGTTTGCCGTCGTCGACGCCTATTTCCTCGGGGTCTATGTTGGGGCCGACGCGCTGTCCGCCGTCAGCCTCATCTTTCCCGCGCTCATGCTGCTGATCACGCTGCAGACGCTGGTCTCGAACGGCATGGCAAGCATTCTCGCCCGCCGCCTCGGCGCCGGAAATCGAGCTGGGGCAAGATCGGTATTTACCGGCGCCCATACGCTGGCACTCGCCGTCGTGGTCGCAATCAACCTCATCTACTGGCTCGCAGGACGGCAGTTCATTGCCGTGGCTGCGGCAGGAAATGTCGGTGTTGCCCACAGCGCCGAGGCCTTCATGGGTGTCATGGTCGCTTTCGCGCCGATCAGCTTCTTCCTGTCGCTGCATCTCGATGGGCTGCGCTGTGAAGGAAAGCTCGGCTTCATGACGCTGGTGACTCTTGCCTCGACACTGCTGAACATCATGGCGAACTGGCTGCTGATGGCCGTCTTTCGGTGGGGTGTGGTCGGCTCCGCCGGCGGCTCGATCCTGGCGCAGTTCATCTGCCTCGCGATCGTCGTCATCTATCGCCTGCGTCGGCCGAACGGGCTTTGGGTCGACATGACGCTGCACGTTCGCGAGTGGCGCGGCATCTTCGCTTTCGGCGCACCGATGAGCCTCGGCTTCACCGGCATTTCGCTAAGCTCGGCGGCGATTCTCTTCAACGTCTCGATCTGGCACCACGGGGATTATGTCGCGACCGTCGGCGCTTATGGCATCGTCACCCGCGTCATGACCTTCGCCTATCTGCCGCTACTGGGCTTGAGCATCGCGCTGCAGACCATATCGGGCCACAACCACGGCGCGGCTCTTCCGGCGCGCGTCGGTTATAGCGTCCTGATCGCCCTGATCTCGGCTCTGGTCTACTGCGCCGCCGTCGAACTCGTCGTTGAACTCCTGGCGGGGCATCTGGGCTCGATCTTCGTCGCCGATCCCCTGATTGTCGCCGAAGTCGGCCGCATCCTGCCCTGGACGATCGGCGCCTATTTCCTCTTCGGCCAGGCGATCATCCTGTCGTCCTATTTCCAGTCGATCGGCGATGCGAAACGCGGCGCGATCTTCGGCCTGTCACGGTCTTACCTCTTCACCCTGCCGCTGACATTCCTCCTGCCGCTCGTCTTCGGCGAACGCGGGATCTGGATGACGCCGATCTTCGCGGAAATGGGGATGATCCTGCTGACCTGGCTGGTGCTGTCGCGCAATGCCAGGGATCGGAAATGGCGCTACGGCTTGTTGCCGGCGTAAGAATGGAAAAGGCCACGCTTTCAGGGCGCGGCCTTTTCGACTCTGAATCGATGTCAGGCGTTATTCAGGACTTCAGCAGCCACTCGTGCTCCACGGCATTGTGGAATTTCCAGATGCGCTTCGGGCCGGCCATAACGTTGAGGTAATAGAGGTCGTAGCCGTGGCAGGCGGCGCAAGGGTGATATCCCCTAGGTACCAGCGTCACGTCGCCATCCTCCAGCACCATGACTTCGTCCAGCGACCGATCGTCCGCATAGACGCGCTGAAAGCCGAAACCTTGTGGCGGGTTGAGGCGGTGGTAGTAGGTCTCCTCCAGGAAGCTTTCGTTCGGGAGATTGTCCTGATCGTGCTTGTGCGGAGGGTAAGAGGAGGTGTGCCCGCCCGGCGTGATCACTTCCACGACGAGCAGCGAATGCGCCGCGCCATCATCTTCCGGCATGATGTTGTTCACGTAGCGGACGTTGGTGCCCTTGCCGCGCGTCAATGCCGGGTGCGTGCCCGGCGGAATGGCGCGGGCTTCATAGGAGCCGCCTCCCGGTGCCGAGCAGACGGCCAGTTCCAGATCGGTCTCGGCGGTTACCGACCAGCTTGAGCCCGAGGGAATATAGAGCGCGTGGGGCGCGCCTTCAAACGGGCTCATGCGACCACCGAGCGAGCCGAAATCCTTCGTACCCGCCTTGGCGCTGCCCTTGCCGCTGACCCAGACGAGACAGACCTCGCGATCGCCGGTCTCCCCCGAAGCGGTCTCGCCGGGCTTCAGACGATAGAGGTCGAAGCCGACATAGGTCCAGCCGGCGCTTTCGGGCGTAACATGGGTGACGCAGCCATGGGAGCTGTCAGGTTTGACCTTGAGATTGGGCATGGTTCTTCCTCCATTGCTTGGAAAACGCTCCTCGCCATCTTTCAACGGGGCGAGGGGCGCTCATCTCTCGAGCAATTCCAGGAAAAGTGCGCAGCGGTTTTCCGTTTGGAATTGCTAGATAACAAAGAGCTAGAGCGTTTTCGCGATTCGAAGAAAAGCGGAAGCGCTCTAGCTATCCCTTGGGAAAGCCTTCTGTTTCCACGGTGTAGCCTGCCGCCGTCATGACGCGCATCAGCTCGGCATGACCGATCTCCGCCATCTTCTGCGGCGGCGCCTTGCGCGGATCCTGCTCGGCCTCGACGACGAACCAGCCTTCATAGCCGTAATCGGCGAAGCGCTGGACGATGGCGCCGAAATCGAGCGAGCCGTCGCCCGGCACCGTGAACGCGCCGAGCGCAACGGCATCGAGGAAGGACTGCCGGCTGCGATCCAGCCCGTCGACGACGGACTTGCGGATATCCTTGACGTGGACATGGTTGATGCGGGCGTGGTGATTGTCGATGGCGCGCAGCACGTCACCGCCGGCAAAGGCCAGGTGACCGGCATCGAGCAGCAGCGGAATGCCTTCACCGGAATTGCGCATGAAGGCGTCGAGTTCCGGCTCGGTTTCGACGACGGCCGCCATGTGATGGTGGTAGGAGAGCGGCATGCCCTGGTCGGCACACCATTCGCCGAATTCGGTGACGCGGTGGGCATAGGCCTTCATCTCGTCATCCGAAAGACGCGGCTTGGTGGCGAGCGGCTTGGAGCGGTCTCCCTGGATCGAGCGGCCGACTTCGCCATAGACGATGCAAGGCGCATTGACGGCCTTGAACAGCTCGATCATCGGCGCGATGCGATCTTTGTTGGCGGCAAGCTCCTCATTGACCAGCGTGCCTGAGAACCAGCCGCCGCAAAGCGTCACGTCGGCGGCGCGCAGGATCGGCAGCATCTCATCGGGGTTGCTGGGGAAGCGCCGGCCCTGTTCCATGCCGGTGAAGCCGGCGCCGCGCGACTGGCGCAGGCATTCTTCCAGAGATACGTCGTCGCTGAGCTCCGGAAGATCGTCGTTCCACCAGGCGATGGGCGACATGCCGAGTTTGGCCTTCATCAATGGTCTCCTTGAAAAGCTAATTGGAGGAGCCGAAAGCTCCTCCAGAAAAATGACGGAAATGGATCAGCCGATGCGCTGGGCGGCGCGGGCTTGTTCATAGGCGGCGCGGGCCTTGTTGACCTCGGCGCGCGGGCTGACCTCCGGGACCGCGACGTCCCACCAGTGGCCGCCTTCGTCCGTGGTGATCAGCGGGTCGGTGTCAATGACGATGACCGAGCTGCGGTCGTTCTTCTTCGAGGCTTCGATGGCCTGTTCCAGCTCGGTGATGGAGGAAACCTTGACCGCAATCGCACCCATACTGGCCGCATGCGCCCGGAAGTCGATCTCCGGCATCACCTCGAAGCGCGCATCCTTCAGGAGATTGTTGAAGTTCGCGCCGCCGGTCGCCATCTGCAGGCGGTTGATGCAGCCATAGCCGCGGTTGTCGAGGAGAACGACCGTGATCTTCAGGCCGAGCATGACTGATGTCGCTAGTTCGGAATTCAGCATCATGTAGGAGCCGTCGCCCACCATGACGACGACATCCTTCTCCGGCCGCGCCATCTTGACGCCAAGGCCACCGGCAATTTCATAGCCCATGCAAGAGAAGCCATATTCCATGTGATAGCTGCCGGGCGCCGTCGCCGGCCAAAGCTTGTGCAGTTCGCCGGGCAGGCCGCCAGCTGCGCAGACCAGAATGCTGTCCTTGCCGCCGAGCGTACGCGTGACGGCGCCTATGACCTGGGCGTCGGAGGGCAGGGTGGCATTGGTCGTCGCAGTCGCCTTGGCGGCAGCCTCCATCCAGATCTTCTTTTCCCGCGTCGCCTTTTCGGCAAGTGATGCCGGCGCGCGCCAGCCGGTCAGGCCGGCGGAAAGCGCCTTCAGTCCCTCACGCGCATCCGTCACTAGCGGGTGACTGTTGTGCTTTAGCGCATCATAGGCCGCGATATTGAGGCCGATCATGGCCAGCTTCTCGTTCTTGAACAGCGCCCAGGAGCCGGTGGTGAAATCCTGGCAACGCGTGCCGACGGCGATCACCAGATCGGTATCCTCGGCGATGGCATTGGCCGCCGATGTGCCTGTCACGCCGACAGAGCCGAGCGCGAGAGGATGCGTCTCGTCGATGGCCGATTTGCCCGCCTGCGTGACGACGACGGGGATGTCATGCGCTTCGGCGAAAGCGGCGAGTTCCTTCGTCGCCTGCGAATAGAGCACGCCGCCACCGGCGAGAATGACCGGCTTTTCCGAGCGGCGGATCAGCGAGATGGCATTGGCAAGTTCGTCTGCATCCGGCTGCGGGCGGCGCTGCGTCCAGACATGCTCCTCGAAGAAGCTTTCGGGATAATCAAAGGCTTCGGCTTGCACGTCCTGGCACAACGAAAGCGTCACCGGGCCGCAATCGAGGGGATCGGTCAGCACCTGCATGGCGCGCTTCAGAGCCGAGATGATCTGCTCGGGGCGAGTGATGCGGTCGAAGTAGCGGGAGACCGGGCGGAAGGCGTCATTGGCGGAAACAGTGCCGTCGCCGAAATCCTCGATCTGCTGCAGCACCGGATCGGGCGCGCGGTTGGCAAAGACGTCGCCCGGCAGGAAGAGAACCGGAATACGATTGACATGCGCAACGCCGGCGGCAGTCACCATATTCAGCGCGCCGGGGCCGATGGAGGTCGTGCAGGCCATGAAACGCTGACGGAAGCTCGCCTTGGCATAGGCGATGGCGGCATGGGCCATGCCCTGCTCATTGTGGGCGCGGAAGGTCGGCAACTCCTCGCGCACCTGATAGAGCGCCTCGCCGATGCCCGCGACATTGCCGTGACCGAAGATCGCCCAGACGCCGCCGAAGATCGGCTGCTTCTGTCCGTCGATGATGGTCATCTGCTTCTTGAGGAAATGCGTGACGGCCTGCGCCATCGTCAATCGGATCGTCTTGCCCATCGGGCGCCTCCCAAATGCTTGATTCTCACAGACCGCGGGTTTCAAGCCACGCCGCGGTCAATTGCCGGAAGCGGCCGGTCATGTCGGCAATCGCTTCCTCGTCGTTCATGCCGCCCGAGAGCCACGCGCGGGCCGCATCGGAGAAGATGGTCCGCCCGACGGCGAAGCCCTTGACCGAGGGCGCCGCCAGGGTCGCCTCGAAGCTGCGGATCAGTTCCTCTGCCGGCGCCTCCAGGCCGAGCAGCACGATACCGCGGCACCATGGATCATTTTTGGCAATCACGGCATCGATTTTTTTCCACGCAGCCGCCGATTCCTGCGGCTCCAGCTTCCACCAGTCCGGCTTGATGCCGAGCGCGTAGAGCTCTTCCATCGCCGTCGGGATCGTGTCGTCGGTCAGCGGTCCGTTCTTGCCGGCGATGATCTCGACCAGCAGTTCGCGGCCGACCTTGCGCGCGGCTTCGAAGAGCGTGCGCAGCTTCTCCTGCTGCTCCGCCTTCAGTTCTTGCGGATCGTCAGGATGGTAGAAGCATAGGCATTTGATGCAGTGATGGAGCGGCCATTCGACAAGCTGCGAGCCGATATCCTGGCTGAACTCGAATTTCAGCGGCTTCGATCCCGGCAGTTCGACAGGGCGGCCGATCCAGGAGAAATTCTTGGTGGCGGCATCGAAGAAGGCGTCGCGCCCGAAGCGCTCGTCGATCAGCATGCCGTAACCTGGACGGCCGTCGGCCACCCGCGCCGCCGCCTCGACGGCCAGCCGCTTGAAGGCGACGATCTTGTCATGGCCGATGCCCAGTTCATCGCAAACACTGACGAGCTGCGAGCGATGATCGATCGCAAGCGCCATCAGTAGCGGGATTTCGCCGCCGCGGCGGGTCGTCGCCCAATGAATGTGGTTGATCGCCTCGTCCTTGCGCAGCGCCCTATGCTTGCTGCCCGTCTTCAGGAAGAAATCGAGCTCCGTCCAGGTCGGGTATTCCGGCGAGCAGAGCAGGCGGGAAACGGCAAAGGCGCCGCAGGCATTCGCCCAGGTGGCGCAGGTCTTCAGTGGCTCGCCGCGCAGATAGCCACGCAGGAAGCCTGACATGAAGGCGTCGCCTGCACCGAGAACGTTGAAGACCTCGATCGGGAAACCCTGGCCGACAATGCCTGCTTCAAGGTCGTCGGAGATCGGGCCTTCATAGACGATGCAGCCCATGGCGCCGCGCTTGAGCACGATGGTCGCCGGGGAGAGGCGGCGGATTTCTTTGAGCGCGCCGAGCACGTTGTCGACGCCCGAGCCGATCATGATCTCTTCTTCCGTGCCGACGATCAGATCGCAATCCGGCAGCGTCTCCCTCATCTTCGAGGAAACGCGATCCGATTTCACATAACGCTCGAAACCTTCGGCATGGCCGGCGAGGCCCCAGAGGTTCGGCCGGTAATCGATATCGAAGATCACCTTGCGGTCGTTGGCCTTGGCGATGCGGATCGCCTTGCGCTGGGCGGCTTCGGTATTGGGCTTGGAGAAATGCGTGCCGGAGACCAGAACGGCGCCCGCGGACTTGATGAAGCCTTCGTCGATATCGTCTTCGTTGAGCGCCATATCGGCGCAGTCGGACCGGTAGAAGATCATCGGCGAGACGCCTTCGGCCTCGACCGCCAGCAGGACCAGCGCCGTCAGGCGCTCCTTGTCCGTCTTGATCCCATCGATCGCCACACCTTCGCGCGCCGCCTGTTCGCGGATGAAGCGGCCCATCTGCTCGTCGCCGACACGGGTGATCAAGCCGGATTTGAGGCCGAGACGCGCCGTGCCGATGGCGATATTGGCCGGGCAGCCGCCGACCGATTTGGCGAAGGAGGCGATGTCCTCCAGCCGCGAGCCGATCTGCTGACCATAAAGGTCGACGGAGGAGCGACCGATGGTGATCACATCGAGTTTTGTCTCCGGCTGAGCGCCAGGATTGTCGTGTGCCATGATGTCCTCCCGTCGGGGCATTATCTCTTCGCTCCACAGCTTGCGTCGAGATCATGCGTCATTGAAAGTGCCGGTGTTCGTTTCGTTCCGGTTGCGATGGATCGGGCAGCCATCTCCCGTAGCCGTGATCCTGATCGTAGTGAAACATTGGTTCCGAGATTTTGTCAATTCGGAATATTTATTCCATTTTCGTTTTGTCTGCTTTTATTGCGCCTTTTCGCCGGCGTTCGGCAATGGCGACGGGAAAGGCCATGATCAGCGCCATCGAAGCCGATAGTGAGCGGAAGCCGGCAAAGTCGGACTCGGCCACCTCGAACCAATGGGTTGCGCAGGCGGTGAGCGGGGAAAAGGCCGAATCGGTGATGGCGATGACGGGCACATTGCGCGAGGCGAGATCCTGCGCCTGCGCCAGACTGTCGGCGGCGTAGGGCGAAAAGCTCGCAGCGATGGCGGCGTCCTTCTCCGTGGCGAAACGGGTGATCTCACCGTCGATGCCGTTCGGCGAGGCGACGATCTGGTGACGTATGTTGAGCTTGGAAAAGGCATAGGTCATATGCGCCGTCAGCGGATAGGAGCGGCGCTTGGCGATCAGATAGATCGTCTCGGCCGCGGCGAGCACGTCGACGGCTTTGGCGAAGGTGTCAGTCTCGATGGTTACGGCGAGCTTGTTGACGGATTGGCTCGCCGCAGAGAGGAAGCCGGAGAGAATGCTGGCCTCCTCGTTCTCTACTGCGGAGCGTTCGAGCGTTACCAGCCGCTCCTCGTAGCTCAGTGTCCGGTCGCGCAGCCTTTCGCGGAAGATACTCTGCAGGTCGGAGAAGCCCTCATAACCGAGGTGATGCGCCAGGCGCACGAGCGTGGAAGGTTGAACCTCGGCTGCGGCTGCAATGCTTGCCGTTGTGCCGAAGGCGATCTCATCGGGATTGCCCAACGCGAAGGCGGCAACCTGGGCCAACCGCTTCGGCATGGCATTCTTGCGCTCTATGATGGTGCTGCGCAGGCTTTCGAAGTCGCGCGGTACCTTGGTCTGCATCCCGATATTATTGTCCATGCGCCATCCTTAAGCTCCCCAACGCCCGCAATGAAACAAACGTTCCATATTTCCAACGATACCGGATTTTGAATCGTTCGGCACGAATAATTTTAAGGTCATGATTTTAAACGTGTAAATATGAATTCTTATCTGCGGAAGAGATGTCGATGCCATGAGTGCGCTTGTCAAAACGGTCTAAATATTCCAAAAATCGCGCGACTTCGGGAGCGGATTTGAGGAGGAAGGGCAAATGAAGCCGTTGGGCGTTGGATTGATCGGCACCGGTTACATGGGCAAATGCCATGCGCTGGCATGGAATGCGGTCAAAACCGTATTCGGCGATGTCGCGCGGCCGCGTCTTGTGCATCTTGCCGAAGCCAACGCCGAGTTGGCGAAGGCGCGCGGCGACGAATTCGGCTTCGAAAAGGCGACGGCCGACTGGCGCGAGCTCATCGCAGATCCTGAAGTCGACATTGTCTCGGTCACGACCCCCAACCAGTTCCACCCGGAAATGGCGATCGCAGCCCTTGAAGCCGGCAAGCATGTCTGGTGCGAAAAGCCGATGGCGCCATCCTATGGCGATGCCGAACGCATGCTGGCTGCGGCCAAGGCCTCGGGCAAGGTCGCCATTCTCGGCTACAACTATATCCAGAACCCGGTCATGCGCAACATCAAGGCACTGATTGCAGAAGACGCGATCGGCGCGGTCAATCACGTCCGCGTCGAGATGGATGAGGATTTCATGGCGGATCCGAACGGCCTCTTCTATTGGAAGAGCGAGCTTGCCTCCGGCTACGGCGCTCTCGATGATTTCGCCGTGCATCCGCTTTCGCTGCTCTGGTTCCTGTTCGGCCATGTCGAGGCTGTCATCACCGATATGATGAAGCCCTATGCCGAGCGGCCGGTGAAGGATGGCGGGAGACGCGCGGTCGAAAACCACGATCTTGCCAATGTGCTGATGCGGCTCGGCGGCGGCATCTCCGCCGTGCTGATGGCCAATCGCTCGGCCTGGGGCCGCAAGGGGCGGATAGCGCTGCAGATCTTCGGCTCCAAAGGCTCGATCTCCTATGACCAGGAGCGCATGAACGAATTCGAGCTCTATCAGGCAGAAGGCAGGGAGAGTGAACAGGGCTTCCGCAAGGTTCTGGCTGCCCCCGCCCACAAGCCCTATGACCGTTTCATCCCGGCGCCCGGCCATGGCCTTGGCTTTAATGATCTGAAGATCATCGAATGCCGCGAGCTGATCCGTGCCATATCCGGCGAGGATGCGTCGGTCGTGGCTTTCAAGGATGGGCTGCGAATCGAGAAATCGGTGCACGCCATGGCCCAATCTTTCCATGAACGGCGTTGGGTCGAAATATCAAGCTGAGCCCGTCGGCCTAACTTTCTCCCGATCCGGGGCGCAGGGTCAGCCGTGATTGACGCTTGCAGGCGCAAGCGCTACCCCTGAGGCTCAAATGCGTCCCGCCGCATTCGTTCGGGTTGGATCGCTATAGTAATAATGGAGTACGGATCGTGACGGGCAGATTGGTCATAGTCGGGGCCGGGCAGGCAGGTTTTGCGCTCGCCGCCAAATTGCGTGGGCTGGGTGATTCGAGGCCGATCACCATCGTCGGCGCTGAGGAAAGCCTTCCCTACCAGCGGCCGCCGCTGACCAAAAAGTACCTTCTCGGCGAGATGACTTTCGATCGCCTGCTGTTCCGGCCCGAACATTGGTATGCCGACAACAATGTCGAGATTCGCGTGTCGACCTGGGTCGAGCAGATCGATCGCGCCGCAAAGCAGATCATCATGCAGGACGGATCGAGACTGGATTACGACACGCTGGCGCTTGCAACGGGCGCGACGCCGCGTCGCCTGCCGCCGTCCGTCGGCGGTGCGCTGGAGGGCGTCTACCTCGCCCGTGACAAGCGTGACGCCGACCTGCTTGCCGGCGAGATGCGTCCCGGGCGCCGGGTGCTTATCATCGGCGGAGGGTATATCGGCCTTGAAGCGGCCGCCGTCGCACGCCATCGCGGCCTCGAAGTGACCCTCATCGAGATGGGCGACAGGATCCTTCAGCGTGTCGCCGCCAAGGAAACCGCCGATATTTTCAGGGCCATTCATCAGAAGCATGATGTCGTCATTCGCGAGAAGACCGGATTGAAGCAGCTCATCGGCCGCAATGGCCACGTTGCTGCCGCGGAACTTTCCGACGGTTCTACGATCGATGTCGATTTCGTCGTCGTCGGCATCGGCGTTGCGCCCAATGACCGGCTCGCCAAGGAAGCCGGCCTCGAGGTCGGCAATGGCATCGTCGTCGATTCGTTTGCCCGTACCTCCGATCCCTCTATCTTCGCCATGGGCGATTGCGTCGAACTGCCGTGGGAGGGTGGGCGAATCAGGCTCGAATCCGTACAGAATGCCGTCGATCAGGCCGAAGCCGCGGCGGGAATCATAGCCGGCAACGGAAAGGCCTATGACCCGAAGCCGTGGTTCTGGTCGGATCAATATGATGTGAAGCTGCAGATCGCCGGTTTTAATCTTGGTTACGACGAGACATTGCTACGGCCGGGCGCCCGCGAGGGCGCAGCCTCCGTCTGGTATTTCAAGCAGGGTCGTTTCATCGCGGTCGACGCCATAAACGATGCAAAGGCCTATGTTACCGGCAAGAAGCTGCTGGAGACCGGCGCGAATCCATCCAGGGAGGTTCTTGCCGACCCGGCCGCGGATTTGAAGCAGCTGCTGGTCTGACGTAAATTCAGATCTGCCGGACCATGCTTCGGCCGGCAATCGCCTGTTGCTGAATCATGGAAAGAACGTACACAAGCGCGAAAAAGCGCTTGCGTCGATAAATGAATGGCCCTATCAGGGCCGCACCGGAGAGGTGGCCGAGTGGTCGAAGGCGCTCCCCTGCTAAGGGTCGTAATTCAAAGAGCGTGATTTGAAATTCATATATAATTTTCAATGGCTTGTACGGTTTATAATTAGTATAAGCAAAGCTTCTTTGCGAATAGTTTGCGGCGGGAAGACTGGCATAGGCATGTTCGGTCAATCGGATAGATGTGCCGCTTACTTCCCCGCCTTGCTTGGCTCCGAAACACACCTATGTTTAACACTTGCCATCGAAAATAGGGCGTTCTAGAAGTATGCGAAACTTCAGGGTGTAATATGCTTGAAAGCGCCGCCTCGCTGCAGCTTGTTTGGTTTACGACCGGTGCGGAGCTAGCTTCGCCGATGCATCTATTTCATGAGATGTTTGGTCGTGATCCTGACGCATTTCAAAAGCTACAGCCGCCGCAGGCGCCGTTCCCGATGACTATGCAGGCATTTGAGGATAACGGGGTAGAGCACAGGCTACATTCGCATCCAGGTAGAATCGACTACCTTATCTCTGGAGTGCAGCGAACCCACGATATTCCTCTGCTTGAAGCGAAGCCGGCCGAGCTTGTGGGGGAGGCGCTAAAGGTTGCGGCCCGAGGCGCGCAAGACATAGGCAACATTAACCGAGCGGCTGTTATTCTCACATTATCCAAGAAACTTGGATCCTCCAGTGAGGCATCGGATTTTTTCACGAAGCTATTTGGTGGGGTAGTAGATTTTTCCGGAAGTATCGATCTGCAGTTTCAGATGAACCGGCGCATAGAAGGTGGCCTGGAGGGCACTGACATCAATCGGTTGCTGAAATGGGTCTGCAACACCGTACAAGTACAGCAGGTGGTAAATCTTCCGGGAACGTTCGGTCAGACCCTGGCGAGCGAGCTGGTAGAGTATCTCCAGCTTAACTATATGATAGACGTGAATAGCGCAGTATCCGCATCGATCTACCAGCCATCTCAGCACCAGGCCATCTTCTCGAAATTGGCGTCTGTTGCATTGGATCAGGTTCAGTTTGCGAAAATTCAGGATGTCTAACAATGTTTGTCGAGTGGAAGTTTGACGTCATTGATGTGAGCAGTTCGGCAGCTGGTCCAGAGCTGAAGGATCTGGTGCCTTTTGCTATGCCAAGTCAAAATGTTGGACCTCGTAAGTTTGAGAGCAGATTTCGCTCTGTTGACCGGAGTACGTTTGTTCTGGATTCCAGTTTGATCTTGGAAATGGCAAGGAACGCGACCTACGTTGGCCTCTTTGGCGCCTTGTCGAAACTGCATGCCCTGGACGATGAAGATCCAGCGGCGATCGATGCAGAGACCTTCAACAAAGCGAATATCGTGCTTTCACTACTTGCATCTAAAGCTGCCGAGCCGCCGCAGATATTCTCGCATGGTGGGGACGCGGCCGTCTTCAGTTGGGGTGACTCGGACGGCGTTAAATACATAACGGTCAGCGGCGACTGTGCTGTTTTCGCGCGCAGAGACCGAGGATCAAAACCTGTCACGGTCGGCGTGGCGGACATGTCTGAATCGAATGCGGCAGAATTACTGCCATACGTCGGGGTAATTCGTGACGGCTCCAGCACAAATCCTATCCGCTGAAGAATTTGTTGCGCGGTGTGCTATTAACCCACGCTTCCTTTATCCAAAAGATAAGCGGTTTTCGAGCTTATATCTGCTCGATTTTAGAAAGCCGAAGGGTACTTCAACCCATGTTACCTCTGTGGGTTGGAGAAAACTGTTGCCAAGTGAGGATGAGGTGCACGCATATGGCTGCAGGAGCGCCGCGTCTTCCAATGCGAACAAAGCGGAACCGCCGGTACCGCTAGAGGGTGCTGCGCACTATATTGGCTTTTATGAGATGTCGGTGAAAGACGGCTTAGACGAAGCTAACGATGTCTACGACGTTCATGTCGAGCAAGTAATTGAGAACGGTGAAGAAGCTCATTGCCACATCGTGCTCAGCGAGCGCCCGGACCTGACGAAGGAGCAACAGAGGCTCAAGAGCGCGAAGAGGACAGACATTCTTTATGGCATCTGGGAGAAGATGACCGGTCCCTTCCGCCATGTCTGCGAATGTGACAAAGACTATAGCAAAGAACTTTCCGCTATAGTTCTACCACCTCCAGGCACGCCAGATGATCATTCCCTCGCAAATGAAAGCTGAGCGCTGTAGCTGCAGCAGTGCCATCTCAAGGCAAAAAAGAGGATTTCAGGCGGGATATTGACTCTTCCTCAAAATGAGAACATTTTGAGAACAAATTGAGGAAGACGCCATGAGTACTGCCGAGAAATTCATTGTTCTGCCGTATCGAAAGAACCGTGGCAACCTTGTGCCGGGTGAGATGCGCCAGGCGACCAGCATTCCATCTGCGGAGAAGATCGCGGCCTCCATGGCTTCGCGATTTGTCGGCGTTGCGGCTTATGCCGTCATGGTCGACGAAGAGACCGGCGACATGTCGTCGCCGCGATTGTTGGCAAAGCACGGCGAAATCGCCGACCTGAACGCCGCCTGAGATAGACAGAAAACATGAAGAGAAGGCTCGCCGCGCTGCGGCGGGAGCGGAGACGTGCGCAACGTTGAACCTGCCACTTCCCCACCAAACATGCTCGCAGATCATAAGGGGGAAACGGTCGATTTTATCTGCGAGGACTGCGAGATCCTGAAGCGCATAAAGCCGGCCACTCTCTTGGAAGAGCATGGCAATCAGACGATGCCGTCGCTTCTTTCGTTGGTCGCGAAGTCGCTGGGATGCAAACGCACCGAGAACGCCTTCTATGATCGATGCAAGATGCACTTTCATTTCTCGCCCGACGAATGGGCGAGGCGGATGGGCTACATCGATCCGAAGGCGCAGAAGAAGGATACGCTCAGCTTTTCCGATTTGAGGGAATGGCATAGGCTTTATGCGCATTGCCCGTGCGGGAGGAAAAGCGAGGTCGAACCGAAGAGGCTGGAAAAGGTGCTTGGGACGAGAGCGCCGATCGCCGACGCGGCGCGGCTGCTCAGGTGCAAGAAGTGCGGCGTCAAGGGGATGGCAAAGATTGTCGTTGTCTCGCAGGCAAGAGGGTAGAGGAGTCTTGAATGTGCAACCTTTATAATGTCACGACCAATCAGGAAGCCATTCGGCAGATCTCGAGAGCGATGATCGACAGCATCGGAAACCTTGAGCCCGAACTGGACCTCTATCCCGATCAGATGGCGCCGATCGTCCGGAACACGCCGGCCGGCCGAGAACTGGTCAAGGTCCGCTGGGGATTGCCGTCGTCTCAGAAGGCGCAATTGGACGCGGCAACCAAGCGCGCCGACAAGCTTCGCGCCAAAGGCAAGGAAGTGAACTTCGACGAGCTTCTGAGGATGGAGCCAGATGGCGGAACGACGAACGTCCGCAACACCTCGAGCAGACATTGGGCGCGATGGCTTGGCGTGGAAAACCGATGCGTCGTGCCCTTCACGCGGTTCGCCGAGCCGGACCCGGCAAGCAAGGTCGAGGGAGGAAGGACGCCGAATGCCTGGTTTGCAGGCAGCGCGGATGAACCGCTGATGTTCTTTGCGGGGCTTTGGGTGCCGCAGTGGCGATCCGTGAGGAAGGTGAAGGAGGGAGAGATAACGGTCGATCTCTTTGGCTTCCTGACGACGGAGCCGAATGGGGTCGTCGCGCCGATCCATCAGAAGGCGATGCCGGCCATCCTTCGCAATCAAGACGAGGTCGAGACGTGGCTTACCGCGCCATGGCAGGAAGCGAAGGCGCTCCAGCGGCCGTTGCCAGACGACGAACTGGTGCTGTTGCCACCCAGGAAAACCATAGGAGAAGTACAATGATCGCTAGTCGCGTCGAGAGATTGGAAAAGACGATCGTCGAGCTAGATGCCCGCTGTCTTATGCATGATTTCCTCATAGGCCATCTGCTCGGGAGCCTCGGATCTGCATCGGGGGATATACGAGGATTTACGAATGCTGTTATCCAACAGGTCGGGCTTGATATCCGCGACAATGGAATGCGCGCCCTCGGCACGCCAGATGCACAACGGTTCGCCGATGCGCTAAAGACTTTGGAGTATTTCTCAGAATCGCTGCTAGGCTCTATGGACCGGGCGATTAAAGGACAAATGAACTGAGATGAGCGACGAAACCAGTGCGGCGCCCTTCCAAACGCCGTCGGCCATGCATGAGCATTATTGCGAATATCCAGACTGCAAGGCATGGGGCGGCTTCGGCTATGACATCGGCAAGGGCGAGACAAAGTGGTTTTGCTTCGAGCATCGCTGGCTGGACTATCGCCAGCCTCGATATGGTGATCGCCCTACGGTCTGACGATCGGCGTTCGAAACAACGTCTTGTCGGCCCTTCCTTGCATATCCTCCAGCTTTGAGCTGAGAACCTGAACCTGCGTTCCAACCTTGTTGATGCTGTCGATCGCGGTGTCCAGCTTGCCGCCGAGTGATTCAACGACGCGATCGATCCTCGCATTGGTCAGCTCTGTGGCCTTCTTGTTCTCAGCCGCAGCCTCCAACGACCTCGTCGTCTGAAACGAGAGCGGACCGATCTGCGAGACCTGCTGGACGGTCGAGTCCAGCACCTTCTGCGTCCGCTCCTGCGCGTTGCGGACGTCGGCGATATCGCGGTTGAGGCTCACCCAAACCCCGCCGATGGCGAAGGCATTCATAAAGCCTGCGCCGATGATCGCGGCCAAATGAACCGGGTTCAGGCGCGGCTTCTCGATCTCAATCTGCATGGTATCCTCGCTCATTTTCCTGAAGTGCCCCCGAAAGCCCTGGAATGCCTAAACTGAGTGCCACGCCAGCAGCAGAAGCGCCGCCAGCGTGGTTGATGTCGCAAGAAAGCCGATGATTTGCCCGATGGCTGCCAACGTCATTTCCGACACAGCGGATCTTTGCCGCACTGAACGTTGTGGGCTGCGACCTCGCGTGTGAATGGCTCGTCATTCGCGAAGATGAAAGCGCGTGTTTTCGCGTTGGGATGCAACGCCGCATAGCCGGCGCCGTCACTGGCACCCGTCGTCGCGCCACACCCCGCCGATAGCCCGGCAAACATCAGGGCGAGACATAGTCTTGACCTTCGCATCGGTTTCGCTCCTTTCCTCGATCTGGTTGACAATGGCGGTCTTCGCCTCATGTTCGGCCGACGCGGAACCATCCGATCGGCCTTTCATGTAGATGGCAGTAACGCCAAGCAGGATGCCGCCGACCACAGCCAACGAAATCCAGTTTTTGCTGAAAAAGACGCCGAGAACCCCGATCATGCGGCCACCGCCTCGGGGCTCTGCGCGCCGGCCGCCTGTGCGATCGTGGGTAGATCGAGGACATCGGCCCGCTTGTTTTGAACCCGCTTCGCATACCAGCGGTACGCGGCGCCGCCGCCCACGAGCGCGATCGAGGCGACCGTCATCCACATAAGCGCATGATCGATGAACGTGCTCGATCCGGCATACTGCGAAAGCTGGTCCTTGGCTGACGCGATGTAGCCGGTAACGCCGGCGCCAGCGAAGCCGGAACCGGTCGTGCCGTCCGCGATAGCGAGAACCGGAGCAGCCTTGGCATCCGAGATGAACGCTTTCGCCTGGCCGCCCTCGACGAAGGAAAAGGCCGGGTCAGGGCCGACAGAGCCGGAAGCCCAAACTTGCCCGGTTTTGAGCACGGCGGCGCAACGGGACGACCATCCCTTGCCGAAGTACTTCCATGTCTTCAGCGCTTTCAGGAAAGCAAGGCGCCGTTCCATGATGATCTTGATCAGGCTGTCGTCATCATTCACGCCGCCGGCCGCCAGGATGGTTCCCTGACCGCAAAGGCCGTCGATGGCGCCCTGATAAAGGCCGAGCTGTTTCAACGCCCGCTGAAGCCATTTGACCGCCTGCGAGACACCGGAATTAACCGTGCCGTCAAAGAGGACATAGGAAACGCCGGAACGAAGCTTGCCGCAGCTTGCCAGATCCCAATAGCGAGAACGGTAAATGTCAGAGACTTCGTTATCGTTGATCAGCTTGACAGACTGCGTGGGGAGGCCCTTCGCCGTACGGTATTCGTTGTAGACCCTCTGCGTGATGCCTTTGTTCGTGGCGCCGCCCGGATCATTCGGATTGTTGGTGAAACCTCCCTCGCTGATGAGAACCTTCGCGAGAGAACGTGCGAAATCGTCCATAGGGTTGCTCCATGGATTGGGTTGAATGGGATTTAAGGAGAGAGATTGACGCCGGAGGCGATCAGGCTTCCGGCCAGGTCAGCGGAAACTGCGTTTCCAGCTCGGCCATGAATTCGGCAATGGTTGGCTGCTCGCGTTCGCCGGCCTGCACCTTGTCCAGTTCGGCATAGCAATAAGCCCAGATCTGATCGCGCCAGGCGATGAAGGCCTGCGCCTCGGCCGACCATGCCGCATTGCTGCTGCCGGCATAGGTCGCGATAGAGACTGCATTGTCGTAGCGGCGCTCCTGCGCCTTGGCATCGAGCATGCGGGTGATCGCCGCAGTATAATCAGCAAGCGTCGGAATTGGCGGCGGCGGAGTGTATTCGACCAGCTGACCATTCAGCCACTTTCGACAACCAGCATTCGAAAGGAATTCCATCCATTGGCTGTCATCGATCTCGATCGTTCCGGCCGGGATGGAGCAATCAGGATTCGGCTCTGAGCCGATTACAATGGCTTCACCATCATCATTTGCCCCATAGACGGGCCGCGTGCGCGAACCGTGGATATCCTCGGCATAGAAGGCCACCGGCAGACCATTTGCGTCAAACATTGCGAACTTTGTCATTTCACCAACCTACTGCAAGCCAATAAAAGGGTTCTGGTGCCTGCCCAACGCCGCCGGCTTGAGCATAACGTTTCAGGAAGGAAGTTCCCGTGCGGGACTGAGTGGCGGTCGTGAGCGAATAGAGAGTGTTTGCGGGCGCTGCGGCATTCATCGTGGCTCCGACGAAGGCCAGATTTACCGGAAAAGCGATCGGAAACGTGATCGCGAAGTCCGTCGATGTGGTGGATTCATATCCCCATTGAAAAATCACACCGCTCGGAAGGCGCTGATATCCACGTGCGACAAGGCTTTGCGTCGCACCGATCGTCGCATACACGGCGCCGCCTGAAGTATCGTCGAGGATTGTTTTCGCGAAGGCGGAGACGCCGAGTGTCGATAATGCGGTGGATGCGTCTACATCATCCAGCAACGTCTTTGCAAAGGCCGAAACGCCAAGCGTGCCAAGCGCAGTGCTGGCATCCGGATCATCGAACAGCCCCTTGATAAAGGTTGAAACCCCGAGCGTGCTAAGCGCGGTCGACGCGTCGGCATCATTCAGCATGCCTTGAATGAAGGTAGAGACGCCGAGCGTTGTTAAGGCTGCAGCTGCATTCGCATCACCGATCAAGCTCCGCCCAAAGCCGGTTAGATCCGCTAGCGCTGCAACATTCGCCCCCGTGAAGTAAGGCATCTTGTCAGCAGCCGGCGTCAAGGCGGAGAGCGCTGCGATGGGCGTCGACTTCAACTGCTGCAGGATCTGCGCCAGGGCGCTTGAATTGGCGAGCACCTGGCGATCATAGGCCGTATCTGGCGTTAGAGCATAGGAATAGGTGCCGCTCGTCCCTTTCCATGCCACATCAGCGGTAATCTGCGTATCGCTGGTGACGGCCGAGAACGGCAGGGGATTGCCGGCCGCTTCGGGATAGATGATGCCGCCGACGATCAGCGCTGTCTGCCAAGCCGTGCCGGTCCCGTTCACAACCTTCGAGCCGTTGATGAGGGTAATGGTGCCTGCTGTGTAATTCGCCATAAGTGTTGCCCTTACCGTTTCCACCAGAGCTGATTGATTGTCGCGGTGATGTTCTGCGCGCCAGCCTGGCCGCGAATGGAGTATTGATAGTTGCCCTGCGCGCCCGGTCTCGGCTCGATAATCATGGATTGCACGCTATCGGTCCTGCTGCTGCCAGCTGCCGGGACGACAATGGTCAGGCCCGCGATTTCCGCGCCGGTGGTATCGTTGACCAGCCGCACGCGGATCGTGCTACCGCCGCCGCCAACGCCTTGTACTGTGAACTGGAAAAAGTAGGACGTCAGAACAGCGGTCGGATTTGGGTTGCTGATGACCCACGGCGCACCGACCACACTCTCATTGCCCGGGGGCGTGGTGCCTGTCCTGGTATTTGAAGCCGACGATGCGATCGAGTCGTAACCGAGGTTGGACGTGCCGACGACCAGAGAGCCGATGTTCGCGGTCGTCGCGACGAAATTGTTGACGACCGCGCTCTGGATCTGCGCCCAGGTGATCGTCGCGTTGACGATATCGGCCCATTCAACCTTGACGCCCTGCAGCTTCAGCACGCCGCCCTGAAACACCAGCGGCAGGTACGATGTCCCTATATCGTCCGGATTGAGAACACTGAACTGGCCCGCCAGTACCGAGAAGCGCGACTTCTGCACCCCGCCCACGGTATAGATCTCAAGGAACATGCCGCTTTCGACATAGGCATTCGCGGTCGATGTTCGGAGCGCGATCGAGAAGCGGGCATTGACGCCGGTCTGGTCGGCGGCGACCGAGAATTTCACCAGGCCTTGCGCCGAGAGATCGCCAACTGTGGCAGAAAGCGAGGTCGCCTGCGCGGCCGCAGCATTGGCAATGCCGGAAACGGCGGCAAGCTCGACATCCACTTCCGCCTTGTTGTCGGCGACGGTCGCCGTGAGGGTCGTGACCTGACTGACTGCCGCATTGGCCGCATCGGCGACGACCTGAATATTTTCGCTGAACGTCGCGTTGCTCTGCCCGACCGATGCCACGAGGTTGCGGTGCGCGCTGTCCAGAACGGCATCCGACAGCTGCGTGTCGATCATCAGCTGCTCGACAAGCGGTCGCACGTCCAGCAGCTCCTGCTGCAGGTCCTTGAAGCGATTGAGAATGTCGTTCTTGACGTGCTGCAGATCGACGAGCAGATCCGTGACGACAACATTCGGCGTCGTGACCGGCAACCACTCGGACCATTCGGTAACGCGGTTGCCGGACGGAATGAACCGGCCGCGCGCCTCGAAGTTCTCGTTACCCTTGAAGCCGGAATTTATGATCCAGCTATAGGGCGCCTCGTAGCGGGTACTGTCGCTGTCGAACTGGATGACGCCGGTCGCGGCCACGCGCACTTGCACCCACACGCGGACGACATCATCCTGATCCGGCGCGCAGCTGATCTTGATCGACGGACGCCACGGCACGCCGGCACTGTCATTGATCGTTGCGGGCTCGACGGTCCAGCCATACATGGGCTGGGGCGGAGGTACGATCGGGCCGACCCAGCCCGTCGCGGTCGGCAGCTGCTGGCTCGGGTTCCAGTCGTAGTCAGATGGATCGATTTCCTTGATCGTGACCAGCACGAGGAAATTGCTTTGCGGCACGGCTTTGACGACAAGGAATTTCTTGTTCGTATAACCGTTGCGGGCCGACGACCAGGCAACGCAATCATTCGGCTCCAGCGGATAGGCATCCGGTGGCAGATAGATCTGATGCACCCGAAAGCGGCGATAGTCCAGAATCATCGCCTGGCCGACGCGCTGCACCTGATTGGGATAGGGCGCTGCCGGCAGCTCGACCGGTACCGGCAGGCGTCGGCCACCATCTTCCGCCTCCAGAGCCGGAGAGTAGCGGCCAGGCGCATCCTTCGTCGCCCATTTTTCCGCAGGCTCCGGATAGGTCGCCTCTATGGCGTTATAGGTATCCTGCAGCTGCGGAAAGGGTTCGAAATCCTGTTCCTTCGTGACGACGATATCGTTATCCGAATAGGAATAGACGGCAGCTCCCGGAACGCCGACAAGGATCTTGAAGATGCCGCCGACCTCGGCCATGTGGGCATTGGCGACTTTCAGCAGCTCGTTGATCGTATCAAGCGCTGTCTGATCGCAATGAACCTCGTAGCCGGCGCGATAGGCCGGCTCCGTGCCGCCGCCACTCAGCGAGACGGCGATATCGCAGGCATTGGCGCCGGCAATCCAGCTGGACGGCGGCAGGGCAAAGGCCGCCAGGTTCTGGCCGCCATAGAGCCAGTCGCTGCCATAATAGATGCCGCGCACGAGATTGTAGATCATGACGGCCGGATTGATGGACGGCTCCCATGTGGACGGCGTGTTCCAGCGGTGCGAACCGGACCCGCCGTTGGTGCTATCCTTGCGCACGTCATAAAGCTTGATCGATCCGACTTCGAACAGCCAGTTCGGCAGGCCGGAGAACAGATCGGTATTGTAGCGCGCGGTGACCACGACATAGGGGCAGCCATAACCGATCATCGTCGCCTTGAACGGGCGATCAGGATCCGTGCCGAACTTGGCGCGCACGAAGGCATCCGCCGTCGCCTGCGTGCCGTCGACGAACTTGATCCAGAGATAATCCTTACCATTGACGCGATATTCCGCGACCGGATAGCCACGTCCATCAGCGGCCGGCTCAGCCCACAGGATGGTGCAGTGGCGATCATCGGCCCACATGCCGTTGAGACCGGAAACCGGCAGATTGCCAAGCTCGACGACGTCGGTCAGGTAGGCATTCGGCGTCTTGCCGTCCTCACCCCATGTGCCGATATATTTGCGGCGGCCGGCCGTGGCATAGTTGCCGAGCGTGAAGGACATGGGCTGATCGTCGCCCATGCTGATCTGCAGCTTGACGCCTGTCTGCGTCTGCGCCGTGCTGGTCTTCTTCTGCATCGCCTTGGCGATCAGCGAGACGCCGAAGTTGATGGCGACGGTGACCAGCAGCTTGCCGATGACGCTGCCAAGCGCGAACTTGGCAATCACACCGATCGCGGCCGCCACCGGAGCGGCAAGCGCCGGGTCCGCCATCAGCCAAATGCTGAGGACGTTCAGGAATAAGGATATGAGCTTCATCGATCAGCCGACCCGGAAGGCCCTTGTTGCGTCGAGCAGATCGACGGTTCCCAATCCATCTTCACGCAGCACGAAAATACGCTCGCCATTGACGACGCCGAGCGCGAAGCCGAAGGGCGACTCCACAGGGATCGCCGCAACATCGCCGATGCGCGCAGCACTCGGATGGATCTCCGGCAGCATGGCGGCGACCATATCGCCAAGGTTTTTGAACTTGGCTTCCTTCATCAGGGCGAGCGCTTCAGCGGCGGTGGAATAGCTGCCGCGCCATTGAGCGGCGCAATCGACGCCGGTCAGCGCCAGCACGAGATTGCCGGCAAGGCCTGGACCGCAGTCATGCGCGCCCCAAGCGAACGGCGTATGCTTCAGGCGATCGACCTCGGCTGCGAAGCGGGCGCGCCAGTTAGGCAGGCGAACAAGCTCGATCATCCCTTTTGCCCCCAATTGATGGTCCAATTCGCGATGGTGCTGGAATAGAGGCCCCATTCATCGCCGTTGCGGCGCTTCTGGCCCTCGTAGCTGCTCTTGACGGTGTTCGGCCGGTCGAGCATCGAGATTGCCGCAGACACGCATTTGATGGTGATATCGCCCTCATTTCCCACCGACGGCGTCTTGATCGGCGCGCCATCGACCAGGCCGAGGAAGGCGATTTCCGGCGCCGAGACTGGCTGGCGGGACGCGATGTCGAAAGCCATGTCATGGATCTCGACGGCGGCCAGGCGCAGATCGTAACCCCTGACCAGTTGCTGTGCGGCCGTGGCGATCTGGCTGAGCTTGATGCTGACGGTCTGGACCGTCAGATCCGATGTGCGGGCGATCTCGCCGACCGAAAGGTTGCTTGCACCATAATAGGTGCGCGCCTCCGGCAGGCCGGTGACGCCCGAGATCACCGATATGTTGATATCCTCGTCTCCGGTCCATATGCCGAGCGATACCGGCGCGCCGGTATCGAGCGCCTTGGCGGTGAACCAGACGAATTGACGCGGCACGAGGGCGCTATCGCGCGCTCCTGACAGAGCCGCGAGAAATGCTGATGATGTGTTCTTCATGCTATTTCTTCTGGATGACCTTGAATGTCAGGCCCGTGGTGACGCCGCCGCCATTGCTGCCGCCCGCCGTACCGGGATTGGCGCTACCCGGAACAATGACGCATTTGCAGGCCGGCTTGATCAGCGTCACGGCGAGATCGGCGACGATGCCCGTGGGCACGAACGGAAAGACGCCGAAGCTCGCTGTCACACCAGCGCCGTTCGCCGCGACCGTTTCCGACACTTCAAGGAAGGCGTAACGCATCGGATTGGCACCATAGGCGATCTGCATCTTGTCACCGACCGTCAGGACATAATTCGCGGGCAGCCCCTTGAGCGCCAAGGTATCGAAGTTGCCGCCGACGGAAGAGACCTTGACGGCCGATGCACCCAGCGTCACGCCGCCGATATCGGCCTGCGGATACTGCGACAGCGGATCATAGAGGAAGAGTGCTTCCTGTGCGCCGTGCAGCTTGCGGATGCGAGCCGCGATCTGCTTTGCCGCCTGGTTCAGCATCGGCACGAGCGTTACCGTGCCAGTCCAGAGCGGCGGCGCCAGTTCGGCCTGCCAGATGCGGCCATCGCCTATCCCGCTCAGCTCGTCATTGCGCTGGACATCCCAAACGACACTGGCGATCTTGAGCAGATCCGCGAAGGCGGAAAGCGAATAGGGATAAATGACGGTCATCGGCGCCTCGGATGCAGATTGATCTGCGCGACGCGATCCGGCATCTGCTGATCATATTGTGATATGCCGTCCTGCACCGCGGAACCGGCCTCTGTCTGCGCCACATCTTTCACATAGGCGCGGAACCCTTCATCCTGATCGAAGGTGACGCCAACGGACACATGCACGCCGCCAATGCTGGAGCCGCCGGAAGAGCGATTGTCATTACTTGGCGCGCTGACACCGAGCCTTCCGGACGCATCGCGCCGGAGCGGCATGATGGCTTCCGGACCCGCTTCGCCCATCAGGCCTGTGCCATTGGCGAAGGGGAACAGTGTCGGGCGCGTGACGATGCTGTTGCTGAAGACACCGCCATTGGCGAAGAGGCCGAGGCCTGACGTCGGCGCCGGAGGGAAGGCCGAAGAGCCGCCGAGGCCGAGCAGGCTGCCGAGGCCAGACAGGATACCGCCGCCTCCCGAGGACGATGCGGCACTGTTGACCCGAAAGAGACTGTTCAGCACGTCATTGAGCAGCATATCGGAGATCTTCGTGAGAACGCTGGTCGCGGCATCGCCAAGAGATTTCCAGAGGCCTTCGCCCTGCCGCAGGCCATTCGCCAAGGTGGAGGCGAAATCGCCGGCCAGGTCGCGCGAAAGCTTCAGCTGCTCATTGGAGCGGATCAGCTGCGCCTCATAGGAATTGAGGTTTTCCGGCAAACCGTACTGCTGCAGGGTGGAGGCGACCGTCTGATCGAGCGACGAACGGCCCAACTGCCGCTGCTGGAAAGCAATATCCTGGCCGAGCTTGGCCGAAGCCGCCGCAGTCGCCGCCGCCCTGTAGGATTCCGCCAGCTTGTCGATTTCGGCCCGCTGCGCGGCAGTGACCGTGCGGCCCTTGTCCGTGGCATCCTGCAGGATCTTAAGCTTGAAGCTCAGCGTCTCGGCGGCGATGCCCGTCTGGCCTGCTGTCTGAGCTTCCTGCTGCATCTGCTGAATGCGGTCATTAGCGTTCTTGATGACATCGCGATAGGCATTCTTGGCCGACTGCGCCGCCCGGTCGATCTTGTCAGCACCGGGGAGGCCTTCAAGTTCGATGTTGGGGCGCTTTTCTGGCGTCGGCGGCGGCGCGTATTTGCCGTCACCCATATCGACCAGCGGGTTTTGATCCGAAATCCGCTGCAGGGCAGCCTGGTACGCATTATAAGCGTCATCCTTCTGCTCGCGCGTCGTCGCCCGGTTTACCGCTGTCTCATATAGTTTGTCCGCTTGCTCGGTATCGGTCAGGGAAGGCAGACTGAGATTTTGCAGGCCTCTTATCGCTTCAGTCAGCTGAGCGATACCATTCACTTGCGCTGCAGCCGTTCCGCCAATGGTCGACAACTGCGCCCGCATCATGGGAAGCGACGTTACGGCCTTTAACGTTTCGTCGTCGAGCGTACGAAGGCGATCAGCAAGCTTCTTTTGCGAGTCAGAGGCTTCGTTGCTGATGACGATCTGCGAAAGGTCATTCCGGTACGCCAACAGATCAGGCCGGCTAGCGTTAATGGAATTCCTCAAATTATTCATCGCCGCCCGAAATTTGTCGAGGGTATCGATTGGACCGGCAAAGTCTGACATCGGAAGGCTGAGAATTTCGCGCAGCTTGCTTTGCGCCGCACTCGAAACGATCTCCTGCGTCGCTTTCAATGTCTGCGTGCTGTTCGCGGTGAGAACAGCACGACTCTCAGATCCGTATTCCTTCAACCCTTCAGCCGCTACGCCGTAGGCATCCTTGATAGCCCTCACGTTCGCGGCATGCTGCGCAAGTAAACCTTCGACCTTTTTCGACTGATCGGCCGTCGAGCTGAAATACTGAATGGCAGCCGCAGTCAGGCCCGTAAGGCCGATTGTGACGAGAGAAACGGGATTGATGAGGCTCAGGAATGCCGAGCCGAGCGTCTTTACGGCACCAGCCGCGCCAGTCTCGCCGAAGATCGAGGCCAACTGCGGACCCTGCTGTAGCGCAACGGTGAATGGCGACGATCCGAGCGCAGCCGTCGAAAAGATGTCCTGCAGCTGATAAGCAACATTCGTCGTCTGAAAGTTGCTAGTTGGTTTGGCATTTTGGTTTGCAGGGACGATGCTATTCTGTTGCTTGAGTTTGGCATTTGCGGCTTCTACAGCCTGCGCCAACTCTACCTGACCGCGCTCCATCAAAGAGGCTGCGTCGGCCGTCAGCTGATACTTTCTGTAGATGCCGTCCAGGATCGAGCTGACCTGACTAAGAGGCACTGCACCACGTTCGATACCTCTACCGAGTGTCGTGATCGCGCTCTCGAAACGCTGCGCATTGGCGGCACCGTCAACATACTGACGACGAAGCCGTGTCAGGAGGTCACCGCTCTGGCTGATCTTTGTATTGGTCGCGGTCAGCGCCTCGCCGACCGCGACACTCGATGCGGCACCTTCCTTATCAGCGGCCACCTTGGCGGACATGCCGGCTGTGTACTTGCTGGAATCCACTTCAGCGCCGACGCGCAATGAGGACAGAGCAACAACCACGACTATTTACCTTTCATCTGTGTTCGGTATTGTCTCGCCGATTGGAGAGAGAACATGCGACAACTCATTTTCGCGATAGGTTGCTGCGTCTTGGCAGCCGCGCCAGCGATGGCATTTACCGTAGCGGACGGCACTGAGAAGGGTCTTGATCAGGCGGCAATGACGGTCTTGGCAGACACAATGTTGGTTCAATTCGCAGACCCGTCATCGGTCCAGCTGGCGAAGCTTTATCAGCCGGAACCCGGCATCATTTGTGGGCTGGTAAATGCAAAGAACCGCCAGGGTGGATACGCGGGCTTCATGCCGTTCAAATTCTTCTCAAGTCGAGGAAAAATCTACCTCGGTGATGCGGCGCGCTGCTGAGTGTCACTGCTCCGTCTTCTCAGCCGCAAACTTGATCCATTCCGCGTCGATCGCCTGCAGGAAGCGACGAAACTGCGCGAATTCCTCGCCTCTGATCTCGTGATCTTCAGCAAAGCGACTCATGGCGACGTAGCTGATCGGAGCTTCGCCGCCGAAAGCTCCATAAAAGCGATCGAACCGCAGATCTTCCCAAGCCCTGAAATAGAGGCCATGCCAGGGCTCCGGCTTGGCTTCATCCGGAGCAACCTTCAGCTGAATGAAGGCCGCTTCCTCCGGGTTTTCGGCGGCGAGATCCGCCAACCAGTCGTTATTGCCTTCCTCTGTCAGCCGCCAGCGGAAGGCGCTTCGGAGTTTTTTACTGCAGCATCCACGAACTCGACATTCACCTCTGCAATCTTCCGCGCGCACCAATCCACCGCATTGCGCAAGTCGCGATGGGCGACATCCGTCAGAGCCTCAAGCGCCACCTCTTCGGAATAGGCAGCGTCAAAGCCCTTCCAGTCATGCAGGATGTGCTGGCAATAGAGCTGCCCAATGCCGCGCACCATTTCCGGATCGTTCGGCCCGACCGGCTTATTGCGAGCCGCCATCTTCTTCAGAAAGAGATCGCGTTCGGTCACGAACGGCTCGGACAGAGTGGAGCTAACCTTGAAGGCGACGCCGGGCAAATCTGGATAGTCAATCCAGTCGCCCTTGGCTTCGCGCGCCAGATCGGCTTTGAGGGATGCGAGTTTCACAACCATTGTATCGTTCCGTTTCGTTGAAAATCAGACTTCGAAATATTCCAGGCGATCCATCAGGATATGCGCCGAGGTCAGCGGATCCTTGGAGGCCTTGGCGGTGATCGGCAGCATGGAGTCCTGGTTTTTGCCCGGCGCGTTGGTGCTGCCGCCCGTCATCGTCATGCGCGGGACGGCGGTAATCAGCGCCTGGTTATCCTTCGCAATGCGCAGGTTGAGATTGGTGACGGCCGAGTTGAACAGCCTGGTCAGCAGATCGAGCGAACCGAAATAGGTCTGCAGGCTGATGGCCACGTCGCAGCTGCCCGTGCCGATATCGACCGCGCCCACCTTCCCATCGTTGCGAATGGCATCGAGCATGCGCAGGTTGTTGTTGATGGTGATGCCGGCCGATTTAACGAAGTTCGGGCCGCCGACCGCGACGCCATTCTCGGCGATGCGGCCGACGCTGACGGCGGAATCCATGCTGCGGTTCGTGGTCACCGGATCAGGCGTATCGTCGAGCGATACGGTCGTCGCCTCGCCAGTCATGCCGCTGAAGGTGAGGACATATTTGGCGATGGCCCTGCTCTCATAGGTGAACTCGCCCTGACCGACGACCATGCCGCGCTGGATGATGTAGGAGGGTTCGGCCTGACCCATCCAGCCGCGCTCGATCGTCTGGCTGAGCGTGGTCGTGCCGTTCTTCAGCCTGTCACCGAAGAAGATGCGGATGGTTTTGCCAGCACCCGCATCGGCGGCCCAGCCTGTCGGCAGATTGTCGAGCGTGAGCTTGCCTGCGGCGATGGCGACGATGCGCGCCCAGCCGTTCGTCGCGGCGGTTGCGAAACGGAAATTGGCGCCTGTGCCACCAACCTTGATCCACTGGCCTACAGCGAGGCCGAGCGTGGTGAAATCGAGCGCGGTCGCGGTAAGACCATCGGCGACGGCGGCGATATCGCCGGCCACGCCCTGCGCGCCGACGACCTTGACGCGCGCGGTGGCCGGAGGCGCCGCCTCATCCGTCAACTGTGCCGCACCTACGGCCGGGACCGTGGCCGAGCCAGCGGTAATGCGGAAGAGGCCATTATTGCCTGCCTGCGCGAAGCCGGAGAGGCGCACGAGATGGCCGAGAACGAAGGCGGCGCCGGCCGTCACGGCGATGACACCGGTCGAGGCCGTGACGCCGGTAATGACGCTGGCCGCCGTGCCGTCATTGTCACGCGAGGGTGTATTGACCCACGGGTTGAAGAAGAGGCTTTCGAGAAACTGCGACAGCGGCGAGCCATCCACCGGATAAGAAATCTCGCCGTTGACCGGACCCTGATTGGTCTCGTCGACCTTGATCGGATCGGAATTCATGCGGTCGTCGCGGATCTCTTCGGAGTCGATGAAGACCGGCTCATAGGCCAAGGTCTCACCGGTAAAGCGATGGCCGCGCATGCGCGGCGTTGGCGTCGGCGTGACGCCGAGCGAAGTTTCCCGCACGGTGGTCATGCGGACGCGATTGGTATCACTACCAGCCATGGTCTTTCTCCATCAGGGTAAGGGCCGATTACGGCCGGGTGCTAGAAATCGCGGCGCCAGTCGATCGTCGCGGTCATGCGGAAGTAGGCGCCGGTCGTATCGCCTGCACTGCCGGCGCCGATCGATCCGGTTTCGAAAATGATGTCGCCGATCTCCTGCCCACGGAAGAGATCGAGGAACTGCACAGCATATCGCCGGGCTTCCCGCGTGCCGGAGCCGCGCGGCGTCATGAAATGGGCCTGGATCTGCCCCTCTTCACGCCAGAGGTTCGAACGCACCGTTTCGGCACCGATCGAGGCTTGCTCGTAGATATCGCCGAAGATCTCGACCAGAACCCAGAGCGTCGGCGTTTCGGGCAGCGTGAAGCCATCATTCTCGAAAGCCAGCGTCGGGCCGGACCATGCGGGAACCAGATAATCATGGATGGCGTCATAGGCTTCCAGGCTGGACATCAATGCACCATGTTCAACACGAGGGCTGGATAGGTGAGCGGCTGACCGGCTTCGGTATCCTTGCGGCGGCTCCGCGCTCGACCTGACTTGCTGACCACAACACTGCGCTGGTGGCCCTTCAGAATGTAAGGGATCAGCGGATGCACGCCGCCTTCGATATCCAGGAAGGTGACCTGGCAGCTGATGAGCTGCTGGGTGTATTTGGCGAGCAGTGCCTTACGGGCCTGCTCGAAAATGCGCGGCGGAACGCTCATCTTCATGGCGCCGACCTGAATCTTGCGGACATAGGGCTGCGCATTGGTGATGATGACTTCCGAACCGGGCTCGATATCGGAAAAGTCCGTCACCAGGCGCCCGTTGACGATGACAATGAAGGATTTCACGAAGCGGCCTGTCTTCGTCGGGCTGACTGCGATCAGGGCGGCAAGCGCATCCTGTATGATCGACTGCCACCACGAGAACACATAGACGATGGGACCTGGCGCCTTGACGCTTTCCTCAACCGCGCCCTCGCGGCCGTTGACGAAGCGCGAATACGCAGACGTGCCCTGTTTGCTCTGTATGACGCGCGCAAGCTCGGAGCGGGCGAACTTGGCGAGGGCAGTCGATATTGCCTCTTCCGACAGGCCTGCGGTGGCGATCTTGATATCGCGATCGAATGTCTCGAACTTCGCCATCAGTCTTCCACCGTCAGCTCTATGCGGACCACGATATCGTTGAGGGCGATATGGTCGAATTCGACGATCGTGCGCGTCTGGCCGGCGACTGTCGCCCAATCGCCCTTCCGAGGCAGCGGCGCGGGCCACGCTGCGAAATCGGTCGGCGACAGGACGATGGTGCTCGTGCGCTGCAGAATCCCGCTCTCGCCGGAAATATCCGTCGCCCTGTCGCCGCGCACGAAGCCTTTCGCAGAGACGGAGGCGGCCGGCGCATCCGGATTGCCGCGCATGACAGTGACCGTCTTGCCGTGCTGCGCGAGTTGGCGATCGAGCATGGCGATGGCAACATCCGGCGTCACAGCACTGGCACCCATAGCCTGGCGAGCAGTCGCTCGCATGTTTTTTCCACGATGGCGCTGACGCGATCCTGGTCGAGGTAATTCGTGGCGCCGACGCCTTCGACAGTCTCGGAGCGCACGGCGAAATCACTCGCCTGCAGGCGCATGAGATCCTGAACACAGAGAATGATCGTCTGCCTTGCCCGCTCCGGAACCGAACCATTGCCGGTAGATCCGCCGTACCCAGCATCGTACCGGATGCGAATGGCATCCGGAGCGTCGGCGACGGCAGGAAAGATGAAGTCCGAATTGAACCAGACCGCATCGTCAAAGACCTTGTAGCTTACCGGGTCGACTGTCTGGACCGCTAAATCAAGGTCAAGATATTTCACGGTCACCGCATTCGCGATGACGGGCAGATAGGGCAACGCGATTGCGCGCGAAGGAAATGACTTCGCAGAGCAGTCCTTGGGGCGCCCCAAGGTCAATTCCAGCGTCTGCTTTCCGAGCGAGCGTCCAAGCCATCCGCCAGGACCGTCGATATCTTCCGTGACGGCCGCGATCATGGCTACGATCGTGGCGTCATCGGCGGCATGACCGCCAGGAATATCTGCCGGCGTCACGATCGGGGCCGGAGGCGTGATGACTTGGACAGGCATGGTTAGCCCTTCTGCTCTTCGTCGGCTTTAACTTCGTCGATCTCGACGGCCGCGCCGAGCTCGATGAGGCGTTCCGCTTCCGTCTGATCCAGATCGACAACCGAGGCTGGAGGCAGCGAACCATCCTTGCCACTGAGGAAGGACAGCAACTTGACGCGCTTCGTTGCGACGGCTTCGCCATCGCCTTTCTTTTCATTTGCCATGGTCATGTTCCTTGTTTCGACATCAGGAAGAAATCGGGCCGTCAGTCGACAACCCGAATAAGCCCTTGTTTGTTAGGAGGCACCGTTGACGAAGGTCTTCACAGCCCCGCCAATGTCGGTGAAGTTACCGCCCGAACGCATCCATGCGAGGAAACCAACCTGGCCCTTCTTGGTGTAGGCGGAGTCGGTGAACCGGAACATCTGGATCGCCATGACATCGCGGATCTTGTACTTGTTGAAGTCACCGAATGCGATGGACTTGGCGCTAGCAGCCATGGATGCGACGCTCTGGTTGACTTGGATCGGCGATCCAAGCAGGCGATCGGGCGCGCCACCAGGATTGCCGCTTTCATAGCCCGGAACAAAGATCGGGCGCTGCTGACCATCCTTGATCTTGCGAACGATGCGCACCGTGTCGTCGTTCATCATGAACCGGCAATCGCCGCCCTCACGATAGGCGGGATCGACCGAATGCTGCAGGTCGACCAGGCTATCATAGGTGACGCTCGTCACCTGAGAAGAGCCGTTCGCCGCCGTCACACCGATCGGAGCCGCAACCATGATACCGTTGGGCTGGGCCACACCTGTGCCGACAGTGAAGTGACGATTGGTGACGCGGCCGAGGCGCGTGACGAGGCGCCCGCGAACGAAGGCCTCGATATCAACGCTGCTATCCTGCAGCAGCTCCCACGGCACGGTAACCACCTTGGACGAATACTTGTAGACCGGAAGGCCGGTGGTGCCGAAACTGACATCAGCATCCGTCGCCGCCGTATTTTCCGGGACAATTTCACCTTCTTCCGAGGTGCCATCGGAGGTCGGGAACGTCATCGGGTTACCGGAGGCTGTCTGAATGACATCGGCGACGGCGCGCATGCCTCCGTAAGCCTTTAGAGCCTCAAGAACGGAAGTTGCGACTTCGGTGGCAACCGTATAACCGCCTTCGCTCGGCGTCGTGGTGGACATCGTGTTGCGCACGATCTCCCAATCCTCTGCCGTCAGGGCCTTATCGCCATTACGCAGCCATTTGGCGTAAACGGCGGCGCCTGCCGATTTCTGGTCTTTGCCGGCACGCTCGGAGGCCTCGATAACGCCATTGTTCAGCGTTTCGCGGGCAACCTTCTCGTTCATGTCGGAAATGCGCTTGATATGAGCATCGATCTCGTCGATTTCCTGCATACCGGCGTCATAAACCGGCTGGTCCTTTTCCGGATTCCAGTCGGTCTTGTTCACCAGTTCATTGAGCGCCTTAGCCTTAGCCGCGCGCTTTTCCCTCAATGCCTGTAGAGACATCGTCATATCCTTTCGGTTGGTTGAAATGGCCGATCTGCCGGCCGTCTATCTGCAAGCGCGGCGCGCTAGGCAGCTCTGGTCAACATGCGGGCGGCGTGCTGCCTGATCCGCATGGAAATGGCATCATGGTCCTGCTCGGCAGGGGGCTCGGCAAGCTTGGGAGCGGCGGCGAATGCGCTCATATCCCATTGAGCCGCCGCCTTCGGCTTGTCTTCCGCGATTGTGTCGGCAATGCCCATGGCGACAGCTTCTGCAGCTGTGAACCACGTTTCCGCCGCCATCAGATCACGAAATTCAGCGGCATCCTTGCCGCTTTTGGCAGCGTAGGAATCGGCGATGCTGCCGTCGATCTTTTCGAGAACGCCAGCCATAGCCATTAAATCGTTGGCATTGCCGATGGCGAACGTCCAAGCATTGTGGATCATCATGAAAGAGCCGGGCGCCATGACCACTTTCGGAGCGGCGACGGCGATCACTGAAGCGGCGGATGCAGCATAGCCGTCGACGTGGACGGTAATGTTGCCATCATATTCGCGCATGGCCTGGCAAATCGCCACGGCGCCGAAGACGCTACCGCCCGGTGAGTTTACGCGGATCGCAACGTCGCCCTTCATAGCCTTCAGCTGCGAAATGAAGCCGGCTGGCGAGATCCCGCCGAACCATTCGGCTTCCATCTCGTCATCGACGATCATGTCATAGAGATAGATCGTGTTGCCTTCCGCGTGAAACGAGCCGCGCTTCTTATTGGCCGCGAAGAGGGCGAATAGCTTGTTCATGGCTGAGATCCGTTCTGGTTTGTTGGCTGGGTGGCGGGGATACCGTCGACATTGTCGCCGCCTTCGACGCGCTTCAGTCGGATGACGCGCCGGGCCTCGTTCTGGGACATAAGCGGCTTCTCGCCAGCGCGCCCCATCGCTGTGCGAAGCGATTCAAAGAGCGACTTCATGTCCGCCCGCTCAAGATCCGATGTGTCGAACTCGGCGGTACGCGATGCGGTTCGGAAGAGCTTGCGGTTCATTTCGGTCTGGAACTTCGTCAGGTGCTGACGAAGGGTGAAACGGACAAAGCCGACCGCCATTGCTTCGACACCGGAACCCCAACTTGTGGTCTTTTCGTTATGGCCGATCATGAAAGGCGGCACGCCATAGATGCGAGCGATTTCCTCGATCTGAAGCTGACGCGTCGCGACCATCTCCATGTCCTTCAGCGGCATGGTGATCGGCAGGATCTTTAGGCCACCATGCAGCAGCATCGGCCGATGGGAATTGCCGACGCCCTGGTGCTTCTCCTCGATCTCGGCACGAAGCTGCTTTATCTGCTTCTCGTCGAACTTCTGTTCCGTGCCGAGCGCATAATCCGGGCGCGCCGAGTTGGCGAAGAAGTTGGCGGCAAATTCCTGCATGGCGATGGCCGAGGCGCCCGTCATCCGAAGCGCATGGCGCAGGGGAGAGAGACCGCGCAGCCCGTCAAAGCCAAAGCCAGGGATATGCAGCATGTCGTCCTGGTCGACGATCTGGTACGCCTCTTTCGAGCTGCCGGGAAACTCCGGCGCGACCGCATAGACAAGGCGTGATCCGTCAGGCCAGACCCCGACCGTGACACGCAGGGGATGCGTCGGCGTCAGCCCATCGATAGCACCGCCGGGTTTCCGATTGATGATCGCGAAGGCGTCACCATGCAACAGAAGCGACTGAACGAGGAATTCCCAGCCGGTGGCGGCGGCCCAACGCGCTGTCATTTGCTCGTTCAGCACCCAAAGCAGATCGTCATCATAGATCTGGTCGCGCTCGCCATTCTTCAGGTTCATGCGATAGATGTTGACGGGAAGCGCCGATATCGCGCCCGCAATGATGTTGACGCAGGCATAAATTGCCGAGACCGTCAGGGCCGTGCGCTCGGTCGGCGCCGGCAGCTTACCGGCGACCTCGGAGAAGACGCTCCACATTTCTGTGCCAGGCGTGATCATCGGCGCCGGAATAAACGGCTCGCCTGCAGCCGAGATTTGCGGCTCCACGCTTTTGTCCAGCGGCGGCAACGAAACGTCCCGCCCGGCGACCAGGCCGGCTATACGATCTCGCAGGTTCATAGCAACTCCAGGGAGGGCATTTCTTCTTCCGTCTCGGCCATCGACAGGCCGACAGCCATCACGCTCGCAACGATGCCGTCGATCTTTTCGGCCGACTTCTTTTTCGTCGGCGCATAGTTCAGATTGTCATCGAACTTGACTGCGGCGTTGCCAGCCATCCATCGCAGGACAGGATGGCCGCCGTGATCGAGCTTTCCGGACATGATAAGGCGCTCGAAAAACTTCGTCGGTTCGCCCAGCGTCGGGATGCCCTGGCGCATCTTCAGGAAGCGCTCTTCGTCAACGCCGCCCTTCACCATGTCCGTGTAGAGCTTGACGGCGTTCCAAGGGTCGTAGCCCATCAACTCGACATCATACCGCTCAAGATCATCCTCCAGCTGATGCTGGACAAAGCTCTGATCGACATAATCGCCTGGCGTCGGCTCGATCGCGCCTATCTTCACCCACTGATCGTAGGAGATGCGGTCGCGTTTGGTCCGAAGTGGCGCGATTGCCTCCGGCACCCAGAATTTCGCCGAGAGAATCCACCGATCTGTCGTCTCATCAGGCGGGAATGCCAGAACGCGCGCGGTGATGTCCTGATTTGCAGACACGTCGAAGGCGCTGAAGCACTTTCTGCCCTCAAGCCCTTCACCGTCGCGCCATTTCTTCCACATCGTGGCGTCAGCTGTGCAGGCATCCCACTTTTTCAGGTTCAGCCAGCGAACAACCGCATCAATCCACTGGTTGGCGTGGTAACAGCGGAAATGCGCCTCGGCGCGGGGGTTATCCTTGGCGATGGCCGCTTCGCGCCGCAGGAATTGTACGGTCGGCGATATCCCAAGCGAGGGGTTTGCTTTTGACCAGTTCGCCTCATCTTCCCAATCGTCGTCTTCAGCAAGAGCGAAAATGACGACCAGTGTCGTCGGATCGTCAATACGACCCTCAAGGATCGACTGACTTTCCTCCCACAGCGCATAGCCGGTCTTGTTCGATTTGACGCCCGCCGTGGACGCGTACAGCTCAATCGGCTCAAGACGGGCACCGGTGCCCTGGCGCAGGAAGTTCGCCAGATCCGGCGTTTCCCACTCGTGCATTTCGTCGCCGGTTATGACGGTCGGCGATTTGCCGTGTTTACCTTCAGGTTTGCCCGATAGCAGCTCAAACAGCGCTCGAATCTTCGGCAAATAGATCGACTTCTTGAACATGCGCGCATCGCCGAGAGAGGGCGACATGCTGATCATGGCCTTCATCTTGTCGAAGATGATCCGCGCCTGCTTTTCGTCGCGGGCAAACACAAACCCCTGACCGCCGACAACGCCGTCAAGGATGAAGAACAGCAGCGATAGCGCTGCCAAAAACTCCGATTTGCCATTCTTACGCGGCACCCAAAGCATGAGGCGCCGGAAGATCCGGACATGAACAACGGTCGGCTCGCCGGTCTGTTCGTCGATGATCTCGTTTGGCGCTTTCCAGCCTACGAGCAGACGGACGATAATTTCCTGCCACAGGCCGAGGCGGAAGGGCTTGCCGGCGAATCGGTCTTCCGTCAGGCGAAAGATCTCCGGGAAGAGCTTTACCGCCGCGTCAGCCTTGGCATAGTCGAACCAGGCGCCGGCAACCGTGCAGCATCGCCGCCAGGCGGTGCGCGCCCACTCCCAGCCGCGATTATCGGCGGCCTCCTTGATCCATTCCGGCTCCGGCCACAGCTGCGCACCGGCAGAAGCCTGAATAGCCGCCGTCGATACGCCGTCCATCGGTCAATTCGGGCGGCTCGGCGGCGCGGAATCGAAGGATTTCAGCAGGCCCATTGCTTCTTGCTGGCCCGCTTCCGGCTTCGGATCTTCGGGCGCCGGCTGTGTTTTCTCGCCAGCAGCCGCCGGCTGACCGCCCCAGAGAGGCAGGTTGCCAAGGCCGAAGGCAGCCGCCTGGTCACGCATAATCTTGTAGTGGGCATCCGGGCGCAGGCCGAAGGACGGCTCGATATCGTTGAAGAACTTCTGGTAGCTCTCCATGGCCTTGAATGCCGGATGCATCTTTTTCAGCGGTTCGCCGTTGGTACCGACCGCGTCGTACCAGGCGCCTTCTTTGCGCACCGTCTCGCAGGCAGCAATCCAACCGACGACATAGGTGCAATACCGCGCAAACGGGCCACTGCTGAGTTCGTTGATGAGATTCAGCTTTTGCAGGTTCGGAACGATTTCGTTCCAGACCTCGACGGCCTTCCTGTTCTTCGTCAGCCACTTCGGAGGCATGACGCGACCAACAGAGATCGCGATGGGCTTGGTATCGCGAACCTTCTGCGCCTGCTGCGCGGTCATGCGCTTTCCCGGTGCACCCTTTGCTGCCTGCTGCTCCGCCGTGTCGGGCTTACGACCACGCGTCATCGTTCGCCCTCCTATCTTGGCGAGAGAGAAAAAAAATAATTCGGCTAATTTCGCGGCGATGCGCGCGGGCACACCCACCGGTCTAGGCCCTCAGGCCTCCAGACTTTTGACCCGCCCCCCCTAGGAGGGCCTGACCGCCTTCTCTTCCGCCTGCTTCACGATGTCATGGTGATCGGGGCAGAGAGGCTGCCAGTTCGACCAATCCCAGAAGAGGCGCTCGTCGCCATGGTGGCGCTTGATATGGTCGACGACCAGATGCATGCGCCGTGGGTTGCTCTGCAGCTCGCCGTGCATCGTCAGGTGACCGGCATTGAGCAGGCCAGCTTGCTCGCATCGTCTGCAGAACTGGTTTTCAGGAAGAGCAAGGAACTGCCGTCGCTCGCTCTGCCAACGCCCGGTCTTATACCATTGGCGACCAGGGCGCTGATCACGCTCGCGGTCATACTCGCGTTCGCGCTGCCGACTGGTCGGCGTGCCACGAAGGCGGAAGGACTTCGGCTTGCTTGCCATACCCTATGTACGACAAAGGCGGCCCTAAGGCCGCCTATCGTTCAAGTCGGGAGACATAGCTTGCGCACTGGCCTTGAATCGATGTCTCCGTTTGAGACCGTCAAGGCAGGGTCTGACCGGCATACCCACGTGGAGGTTTCCCTCACTTCCGGCCCGTTCTTGTCGGGCGGGTCAAACGCTTGCTCAGGATCATCAGATCATCCGCAGGGCAAATAAGCTCACAGTTTTTCGAGCAGTGCAAGAGGGGTATCGATCGGCTTTACCTGATCGCCGAAGCGTATCTCAACGATCGCCTCTACCCCGATCGGCTTCATGCCGCGCATCACAGACATCTTGCGGATCTTCACGATGCGGCCGGAATAGCCGATGAAAGGCCCTTCCTCAAAGCGCACCCAATCACCCTTGGCGAACTTCTCGGAGTGGACGCTGTTCGCATCATACTCGCCGAGCTTGATCTTGAATCTGTTCACATCTTCATCGGATACACGATGCGGTTTCTCGGCGACGCCAACGAAGCCAACCACCTGCTTCAAATTGCTCAAAGCGGCGAAGGCTGCAGGTGACGGCACGAGAGAAACCAGCAAATAACCGGGCAGGGCAGGGCGCGGTAAACGCTGTACAACGCGATGACGTATGACCGCTTTGCCGCCGTCGATCATCGGCAGATAGGCACGAACATTTTCATCGGCGAGGCGCTTTTCCACAGCCCTTTCGCAGCTGGCGAAGGTCTCCAGCACATACCAATGACGTTCGCCGTCCTGATTCGCGCTCGCCAGATCGAGCATGCGGGCACGAATCGAACGCAGATGCGCCTGCTTTTCGAGTATCGGCATCAGCCGTGCCATGTCGAATTTGTCGCCCATGGTGATTGTCCTATGCATGGTCATTGTCACGTCCCTCGCTGATTGCCCGTTCGAATTCCGCCATTGCTTCCGCCGGCTCGCCTGCCGGGAAGAACAGCCAGTTCACGCCTTGCGGAAGAGGAAGCCACGGCCAGCCCTTCCGTGCATGCAATTCCTGCCACGCGGCAGCCTGTTCGCTGTCGCGGTGCAATCTCTCAAAGCCTTCCGAGATCACGACGAGCTGCGCCGGCACGGTCACGCCCTGCGCACGTTCGGCGAACTGATGCATGGTGTTTACCTTCGGCCAGCCGTATTTTTCGCGGCGCTCGCGCTCCACCTGGCGGGCAGCATCACCACCCGCCGCCACCTGCGCACGCTGGAATGCGGTCAGGACAGGCATGGCGGTTGCCATCGGCTTAAGCAGCTCGGCGAGACGCAAAGCCATCCATGCGCGGCTGTAAGGATTGTGAACAACAGGCGTCGCCAGTTCTGATCTGGGATCGCCAAGCTTCTCCCAAGCCTTGCCCTTCAGATAGACGCTGGCATAGGTGAACTTGCCTTTGATGGCCTTCACGGCGCTGATGAACTCGGGCGTTCGGTCGAGGCAAGCCGCGCGCTCATCCGCCGTCAGGGCTTGGAAGGCGCGCCAGGCAGCATCTTCGCTGTCGCCGATGTAAGTCGGCCAGGTCGGATACCAGCGCTTGAAATCACGCTGGATCTTTTTCAGATCCTCTTCGCCCGCATCCCGCGCTCTCTCTCGATCGTTAGAAGGATCGTTAAGAGTATCGTTAATAGGTGCCGGCCCAGAGCCGGCAGGGGGTGCCGGTCTAGGGGCGGCAGGGGGTGCCGGTATACCGGCAGGGGGTGCCGGTGTGCCGGCAGGGGTGCAGCCGGCCTGAGAGCCGGATCTAGGACCGAATTCCTCTTCGTCTTCCTCGTCGAAGGCGGTGAAGACATCGGCTCCCAAGACGCGATCGAGGATGACACGGTACCAATGGGCGCTGTCGCGACCATCGGCGCTATCAACCTTGCGCTTTTCGACGGCCCCGATATTAGCCAGGCGATTGAGCGAATCTTGTACCGTCGAGCGTCCGCAACCCAATTGCTCGGCCATCTTGACCTGACTGCGGCGGCACCAACCCTCTTTGTTCGTATATGTGCCGAGCAGGCAAAGCACCTTGAGATCGCTGCCTTTCAGGCGCATATCTGTGACAATCCATGCTGGGATGATGGAGAAACGGGCGTTGCTCATTCGTCAGATCCTCCCAACGCAAGGCCGAATTGCTTCGGAGCCGGCGCCGTCGACCGGGAATGAGTGAGCATGTCTCCCTGGCGATACGTGTCTCGAATGCGCTGGCAGGCGATTTCGAAATAGCTTTCTTCGATTTCTATTCCAATGAAGGGACGCCCCCCCCTGGCGCACGCGACGCCCGTCGTGCCACTGCCCATGTAAGGATCGAGCACAACGCCGCGCGTCCATTCAACGACAGCCATCATCAGCTGAACTGGCTTTTCGGTCGGATGAAAGGCATTTCCCGTTCTCGGAGCGCTGATGACGTCGGTTGGCCTGCCACGCGGAAAATCATGTGCTGGACCAGGGTAGAACAGGGCGACTTCCGTCTGGCGACCGTGCTCATGCTCAAGATCACCCATCGACCAGTTGTTTTTTACCCAGGTGACGAGTGATTTCGGCTTGGGAACGTCGAATAGGTTATCCCAACGGCAGAAGATATATTTTGAGTGCTCTGCATCTATCGCACAGGTCGAAACCAGATGACTGACGTTGCCATCATTGGCGATGGACGAATGCTTAATGGTGCGGAAGTTGCTTCGAAACGCCATCCCATAAGGCGGATCACTGACCACAGCACCGACTTTTTCGAGCGTCGGCAGGATATCGAGGCAGTCGCCGAGATAGAGCGTGCAATCGCCGATGACTTCTTTGCGCTTCCAGGGATACATCATGCCGCACCTCCCTTCCGCGCCGCTATCTTCAGATCGATTTCGGCGGCGTAGACGTTGGCGCGGATCGTCAAAGGCAACGAACCGTCCGCGAGGCGGGTGGCGGTTTGCTCGGCCAATTTGGCATCGACATAGGCGGCGCCAGCGATCAGGCCGGCGGCATTCAGGATGCGGCGCAACACCAGGGGATCACGGTGAAAGATGAAGTTCGGGCAGCGCATCAGCCAGTCCGCACGCTCGGCATGCGTCTGGCAATCCGCCAACTGCTCGACGATCGGCAGCATGTTGTTCACTTGCCGATCTCCTTTTCGATGCGGCGACCGAGCAGGCGCAGGTCGTCGAGCTTCTTACGGAGTTCGGCGAGTTCCTTCGTGCAGGCCTCGAATTGCTTGATTGCGAGATCCTGCGAAGCCAGGACCGCCGCCATGACCTGCTCAATGCCTGCCTTGGCGGCCAGATACTCGTCGAAGAGCGGATTTGTGCCGGCATCGCCGAAAAACTGGTCACGAACCTGCGCCACCCAATCACGCGGCACGCCGAGATCGCGGGCAACCGCGGAATCAGTCCAAGGCGTCTTGTAAGCGCCGTTGCCATAGACCTCGTCGAGCTTGTCGTTGATGATACGGCGATCTTCGCGTGTCATCTCGCGCGGCTTTTCCGCCGCAGGCGCGGTTGCGTCCGGCATGACCTTCGTCCCTTTCCGTCTGGAGAGCTTGGCGTGGACAGGACACAAGTCCTTTCGCGGCGAGCTGCCGACCACCCAATCCTTGTTTTGAAAATACTGAACCGCCGCGATTGGCGGCCGGCGCTTGTGCCCGGTCTGAAAGGCGTAATAGCCAACGGCGTCGCATTCCGAGCAGACGATCCGCATCGCCTTGACTTGCTGGTCGCCGACCTTAATCGGGACTTCGGGAAAGGTGCGGTTGCTCATGAGCCACCCCGTTTCCAGAGGTCGAAATCGCCGCGAAGCTGCAGGTAGGCCTGACGGGCGCGATCATCCGTGTTGATCTCGCGCTTGCTGCGGATGGCGAGCAGGCTTTTCAGGCGGGTATCCGCCGCCGTCTTGTCGCGAACCTGGCCGCCAGCCCCACGCGATTCAAGGAAACGTTGAAAGCCGCGATCGGAAAGGAGCATGGAGGCCTGCGCGGCATAGTCCTTTTCCGCCGTCTTGCGCCGCATCCGCTCAATCTCGGCGCGCAGCGACTGCACCGTCTCGACGGCGCGGCTGCGCAGACCGAGAAAGAGAAACAGGTGATCGAGCGCCCCGGCAATGATCTCGACTTCATCGTGGAGCGCATCGCTGTGCAGAGTCAGCAGTAGCGCTTCCTCCCCGGTCGAGCGGCGCGAGACGAGCCGAATGCGGTCGCCATCGGCATCCACATGCCAGACATCGCCGGCCAGACGGTCGGCGATGTCGCGCAGGCGTTCCACCTTGGCTTTCTCGGCATCGCGATTCGGTTGAGGCGCGTTCATGCCGCCTCGCTTTCGGCGTCCGCTATGGCGGCGCCCTCAGGCAGGAAATCGCGCCAGTCGACACGCTTCGTGATTGTCTGCGTGCCGTAGCTGCCGTCCGGCTGCAGCTCCCAAACGAACCAGGCCGTGTTCATGCGGCTGCTAGCCTTGTTCCCATCCCAGCCGTCGCGGTGCATCATCGGCAGGCGCCGCTTGAAGATCCACACGCGGGCCGGTGGGCAATCGTCCATCACGAAATTGCGGTCATCGTCCGCGAAGCCGCAAAGGAAATTCAGGTTCAGCAGCAGTGCCATCTTGCCCGGCCGGAAGACGCGCAGGGCATGGGCGACGAAGGCGTTGAGCACATCGCCGTAGGGCGGATTGGTGACGATGTCGTATGACCCGCTTTCCGGTGGTTCCGATGCCAGGAAATCCTGCACATCCTGCAATTCGCCGTGCTGGTCGGCCGTCTCGTAATCGACGAGGTCGGCGAGCACGACGCCGTAACCAGCCTGTTCCAGCATGCGGGCAATTGCGCCGCGTCCGCAGGCCGGCTCAAGCACGGTCGGGGTGAAGTCTTCCAGCGCCAGCAGCGTGAACATGGCTTCAGGGGGCGTCTCGTAAAGGTTCTGGCCGCGCTCTTCCTTCGTGGCGCTGGCCGTCCCGACCGCCGCGCGAAGATTGGCGCGGGTCGCGGAAAGACCGGCGGCGAGGCGCGCATTGATCGCCTTTTCGACGAGCCCCGGCGAACGCCCTTCGGCTGCCGCAAGCTTGCGCGCCTCATGAAGTTCCTTGCGGGAAAGGCCGGTATTCTCGGCAGTTAACTCGTTTCCGTCGGAAACGCCTTTCGGCCTGCCGCCCTTGGAAACCAGCCCAGCCGCGTGCGCCGCATCCCATTCGTTCGAGATCAGGATTTTCGCCCGCGTCTCGATCAGCAGCGCATCGCCCTGCAAGCGGCGCGCCTTGGCTACCAGCGCCTCAGTCGCGCCGAATTTCTCGGCAAAGGCCGCCTCGGTTTTGGCTTGGTCATAGGCGGCAGCTGCCACAATCCGCGCGCGCATCACGTCGCCATCGTCAAGCAAAGCGCGAGCGCGCTGCACCGTGGCGACTAGGCCGGATGCGTCAGCCTGCGCCGCCGCCGCAAGTTCCCTGTCATGATCCGCCCCGATCGCATCGGCAAGCGCCGCGACCGCCGTGCGCTGATCGACCAGCCGCTTTGTCGGAAACCAGAGATCCGCGTCTTTCTTGTCGCGGGTGAGCAGCCCCTTGCCATTCAGGCGCTGGCAGGCGCGACGATCTTGGAGATCGCTGCTCTGATATTGCCCGTGCTCGACCGCATCGCGCATGATCTGCGAGGCGCGATCACCCGTTTTCGCCGCGACGCTCATGTGTCGCTCCCGACGATATGGAGGCCTGCCTTGGCGCCGCCGGTCGCCTTGACGACAGCGAGCGCCTGGCGGAACTGCGATAGGTCGCGCTCGATATCAGAGGCGTGGCGATCCATCGAATGCGCTTCGGCCGGCGTCACGAAGGCATCCGCCATCGCCGCCGCGCCGCTCGCCATCAGTGCCGCCGCCTTCTGCAGCACGTTGGAATAGGAGGTGAGAACGTTGATATTCGCCTGCTGCTCGATCTCCGGATCGGTCAGGCGGCGCCCGCAAAGTTCCGCCATGGCCTGCGTGACGACGGGAACGCCGCAATCATTTTCGAGGGCATAGACGACGGAAAGCGGCATCAGATCCGTGTCGCGCGCATTGTTCATGCGGCCGATATGGCTTGGCGAGACCGAGGAGATTTCAGCGGCGCGGTCGATGCCGCCAACCAGCTTGATAAGATCACGTTGGGCCGCTTTGACGCGGTGAAACCAGGCATCCGAAGACATGGAAAATCCTTTCCCGCAACGGGAAATCCGAGCGGTTTTTCCCGTGGCGGGAACGAGTTTGAAATGTGAAAACTCAGGGCATCACGACATCACGGAGGCCCGCATGCGCATGGCAGACAAAAACGCAGAGCATTGCGCAGGAGAGGGGGCATCATTCGGCCGCCTCTTCGACGATCGCTAGACGCTCAAGAAGCTTTTGGGCAGGGCGGCTCGGCTTGACCTTGCCGCTCTCCCATTTTGAGACCGTACCCTGGTCGACACCCACAAAATCACCCAGCGCTTGCTGACTCCAGCCGCGCTTTTCACGAAGTCGAACAATGTCATCAGGTGTTGTCATGGCGCGAATATGCGTTACGCATAATTCGCTGTCAATGCCTAACGCATATTGTTCTATGCGAAACGTAGAGCATGAGTGACACGAAAGAAATTGGAAAGCGCCTCAAGGAAGCGCGGCTTCACGCTGGATTTACCACAGCCACGGATGCCGCAACCTCTTTGGGAATTCGATATCCCACCTACGCCGCCCATGAAAATGGAAGCAGGGGCGTCGTTCGCGCTGCCGCGCAATATGCGCGGCGATATCGCGTATCACTTGACTGGCTGCTCCGAGGAACGGGGGCGGGGCCAGGCGAGGAGACGGAGGTTATTTCGGATCGGGCGATTGACGTCCCGCTGCTCACGACTGTTAGCGCAGGTGATTTGCAGCGCGACGACATCATCGACGAGGCCAAAGGTCTTATCACGGTCGGTCAATTGCCTGAGGGTGATTGGATTGCACTGGAAGTGATCGGCGATTCGATGGACCGCATATCGCCGCCAAATTCCATCATCATCGTCAACCGCCACGACAAGCGCCTGGTACCAAACGCCTGCTATGTGATTGCCGACGAGAACGGCGAGGCCACATATAAACGCTACAGACCTAACCCTGATCGTTTCGAACCTGTCTCAACCAACAGCGCGCACGAGCCGATTTTCCCCGATAATATGCCGCCCGTCGTTGGACGCGTGAAAATGTCTATCCTCAAAATGTAGGCACCTTAGGGCCAACTACCTGCGCGTGATCAAGATCCTCTGATCATGCTAACGATCGTGCGCAGAGCAGCCTTTTCAGTCTCCGGAAAGGCACCATCAGCCGCGATAACACGCTTGACCCATTCGCCCATTCGGGCCTTGAGGGTTTCATCCTCGCGAATAGCTGGGGCTACGGCGGCAATATCTTTGAGGGATGGCGTCATCTCGAATATCGCTGCCGCCATGTCCTGCTCTGCCAAATCGTCGTCAGGTAGCGTAAGTCGTTGCCGCTCCTCAGAAACAAGGTCTCTAATGACCGCGATTTCCGTCTGATCAAGATGACCGTCAGCTAACACCAATCTCATCATCACCGTGCTGAAGGGCAGAAGCGCGGAGCGCAGGCTATCGCGCTCACGATCCGACCAAAGTGGCTTCTGCGGCTTTGTAACTACTATCTCCGGTTTTGCCACTTTCGTCTTTTTCGATCGGCGCGGAAGAGGCAGACCAGGGTGAGGGGGCGGATCGCGCAGATTGATCGGCTTCGTCAATGCCTCTTCCCGCAAGCCGGGGTGGTCGACCCCGGCGAGCCATAGGTAGACACACATTGCAAGCCACGCATCTTCCAACGCACCGTGTCGAGATCCTTGCCGCGAAAGCCCCATTTGCCCCAAAACTGCATCGAGACCAGACCGCCCCTGATGTGCTCGCCGATACTGCTGCATCGTGCAGTGAAAAGCCGGAGCTTTCAGGACGATGCCAGCGCCATCGAACTCTTGCCTGATAAAGCGCTCATCGAAAGATGCATTATGCGCCACGATGATATCCGCACCCTCGAATCGCGATCGGAGCGGCTCGGCATAATCCTGAAAACTCTCCTGATGACGCAACAGCCAATCGTCATATCCGTGAACCGCCTCTGCTTGTGGGTGGCTCTTCTTGCCGGGATCGAAAATAAGGTGTGTCAACTCGGCATCCAGCCGTCCATGTCGAAGCGCGGCGCCATTCAATTCAACGACGCCAAGACTCACCACGCGATCGGATGAATACAACCCTGTCGTCTCGACATCGACAAATACCATTCTATCTGCAAGTTGCGCCGCCATTCTATCCTCTCCAACCCAACGCTGTAGCCAGAACAACATTGTTTTCGGCGGAATCGCAAGCGCCAGCCGGGCATGTAATCGGTCGTGCGCCGATCATGACGGCGAATCACCCCCCGATACTTCACGCATAAAGTCCGGAACTTTTGGCGAACAGAAATATGCGCTACGCAGATTATGCATTACGCATATTTTTGGATTGACAGCCGATTATGCGTAATGCATATTTTGGCTCGTCCGGTCATCTCCTCCTCCCGTGCCGGATACCGAAGTCCGCCGTCGCTCATCTCCTCCTGAGCGACGGCGGCGCGGTCCCGGAGGTCAGCAACAGGAGAAGATCATGCAGACAGTCAATTACAATCCCGTCCGCGTCCGCAACATCGCGCAGTTCATGGCCGATACCCAGCGCGAACGCGGCAATGCCCTCACGTTGGAAGACTGGAAAGCCCTTGGCCTGACCGAAGAGCAGGCGAAGCGCAATGCCGACGCCGCAGCCCGCATTTTTGCCGAAGGCGCGGCAGCCTGATCCGATCCGATTGGGCGACCGCCACGTCTCACCCCTGGCGTCGGCGGTTTCCCAATCGGAAGTAGGTCAACGGAGGCACTGCATTTCATGGCACGCATCTATCTCGCATCGTCTTGGCGCAATAAGTATCAGCCCTCTCTGCTCAATATTCTGCGGTCTCAAGGTCATCAGGTCTATGACTTCCGCAATCCGCCTTACTCGACGGGCTTTAAGTGGTCTGACATTGGCCTCGAACTGCCTTGCTCCGCTCAGGACTATCGCCAAGCGCTTCTCTCACACCCGCGAGCCGCGCAGGGTTTCATGGCTGATTTTGCAGCAATGCGCTGGGCGGATACATGCGTATTGCTCCTCCCATGTGGCCGCAGCGCACACCTTGAGCTTGGCTGGATGGCCGGCGCTGGTAAGCGGACCCTCATCCTGACGCAGGATGGTGAAGAACCTGAGCTGATGGCGCTCCTTGCCGACAAGATATGCATCAATGTCACGGAGTTGGTTGCCGAGCTGAGCGACCCCGTTACGCGATCGGATCTGGATGCTTTGGCATTCGCCACGGGGGCGATCGGCAAATGAATCATTTCACTCCGGCAATAGGTCGTGACGAGATCATTGACCGCGATCGCAAACTCCAGCGCGAACTGGCAACGATGCCGCCGGCCGCGTATCAGGCGCGGCGTTCCAACGTCGAAGAGCTGATTGACCTTCTGCGCGAGGCGCAGATCTGGCGCATGCGCCTGATCGAACTGACCTTCGCCAGCGTCATCTTCTTCTGGCTCGGCTTCTTCGTCGCGGCGAGGTGCCTGTGAGCACCATCGAGCAAATCACCTCCAATCTCATCAACAGGCGCGCGGCGTTGGCCGCAGCAGCAAAGGGGCAGGTCAATATGATCAAGGCAATTGGCGACGTCATGGATGAACGCCATCGGCAGATTTCAGCCGAAGGCTTCACGATCGAGCATGACGACAAGAATGGTGGCCATGCCCTGACGCGCGCCGCCGCTGCCTATGCGCTGAATGGCGCCTACCCGAGCGACGACCCGCCGTGGTTCTGGCCCTGGGATCGCAAATGGTGGAAGCCGAAAGATGAGCGCCGCGATCTCGTGCGCGCCGCCGCGCTTCTCATTGCCCGCATCGAACAGATCGACCGCAAAGCCGTGCAAACTCCCTACGGGATGATCGTCTATCCCGGGCGCCTTTACCAGGCGAAGCGCCACGGCTTTACGAGCCTCCTCGCCATCATCCTCGTGAACGATCTGCTGACCGCAGCCGCGCTCGCCTTCGCATTCTGCAAGGGATGGATCGGCTCATGAGCAAGCGCAACGACATCACCACGTTCCGCGTGCATTTCGACGACGGCACCAAGCTCGATATTCGCGCCGCCGACAGCCGCGACGTGCCCAAACTCGCCAAAGCCCAGCACGACGGCTTCATCCGCAAAATCAAGGTTGTCAAGGAGAAACAGGCCAATGGCTAACACTAAGAGGACTGCACTCGGTCCGGCCCTCCTAAGCAAGCAATCCGCCATGGATATTGCGCTTGCTTGGCGCGAGATCGAAGTCGCCGAAGATCTGCTGGCAAAGATAACCAATGAAATCGAGCGGGGCCGCACGCCGGAGATACGTGACGCTTTTGGGCGTCTTGCCGGTGGCTTGCAGCTTGGCGTTCCCACTAGCGAGACGAGCCGTACGCTTTTCAACGTCCCATGGTCTCTCGCTCGCCCGATTATCGAAGCTCACATCGCGGCGCAACGCGCGAAGATCGCCGCCTTGTCGGAAAAGGCCAAGATCGAGTTGGCCGATATCCCGCCCGAGAGCTGATGACGCAGCGGGCATCTATCCCTCTTTCTAACCGGAGAAACGACCATGAAAATTCGTGATGCCAAGACCCTGTTGACCATGCTCGAATCCGGCAAGGTCAACGAAGATCTTTCGAACACGCTGACCACGACGATCAAGGCCCTGATCGACATGGCGGCCGACAATCCGCGCGGCACCTTCAAGTCGCGCGTGTCGCTGCATCTCGACCTCGTCGTCGAGGACGGCGGCGAGATGATCGAGATCAACCCGAAAATCCCGGTTCCGAAGCTGCCCGAGCTGAAACGCCGCACCACGGTCTATTTCACGACCGACGACGGCGGCCTTTCCACTGAGCACCCCCAGCAAATGGACATGATCGGCGGCCCTCGCGAGATCATCCACAACCGCTAATCCCGCAACCCGCCAAAACCTGCAACCCGTCAGAAAGGAAAACCCATGACGAGCAAGACCAATGACACCGCCGCCACGCTTGAAGCTGCGGCCTCTCCGCTGCTCAACATCGGAACACCGGTCGATCTTGAAGCGCTGAAGAAGTTCTGTGACCAGGCCGGTTCCGGCTTCACGGTCATCACCAACGATGCAAAGGCCATTGGCATTCCGGACGCCATTCCGGTTTTCATCGACCGCGCCACGGGCAAGGCCATCAGCGTCAAGGCGCTGTTCGACGAGTGGCGCACAGTGCCGCTACGCAAGAGGGGAACCGCTATCGTCAACACGCTGGAAAGCTTCGTCGCGCTGACCACGCGCCACGCCACCCCGAATAGCGTCATCTTCGCCGATACCAATTGGCGCGAGCCCTCACTGAGCGCGATCATCGACTATCACAGCAGCGAGGCCGGCGGCGCGGCGGACAATTGCGGCCACCGCATTCACTATCCTTTCCCGCTGACGGAAGAGTGGAAGGCTTGGATCTCTATCGACGGCAAGGGCCTTAACCAGGCGCAGTTCGCCGAATTCATCGAAGATCACCGCGCCGACCTGACATCGCCGCATGAAGACGAGATTTCCTACTGGCAGGAAATGCTCGGCGGCAAGGTCGCCTATCCCAACGAGCTGCAGATGCTTTCGCGCGGCCTGAAGATCAACGCGGAAACGAAGGCGAGCAGCGCCGTGACGCTGGCGACGGGCGAGGGCGAGCTGACATGGGAGGAAACCCACACGGCCCGCGACGCCAATGGCGGCAAGATGATCGTGCCGAGCCTCTTCATGATCGCGGTCGCGCCCTTCTACCAGGGCGAAAAGGCACGCCTGCCGGCCCGCCTGCGCTACCGCATGCCGCAGGGCGGCGGTTCCGTCACCTGGTCTGTTCATCTCTATCGCCCGGATATCTGGGTGACCGAGCATGTCACGCGCGATCTGGAGCGCACCGCCTCCGATACCGGCCTTCCGGCGTTCCAGGGCAAGCCCGAGATCGGCAGCCGCCTCGACTAAGCAAGACGAGGGCGGCGCCGTCGCCGCCCTCTCCAATCGTACCCAGCACAGGAGGCAGACATGAACAGGATAGAAAACCGCGCCAGCCGCACGGAATTCGATGAAGAGGCAATCCGTATCGCCTATCTGGATGGCGAGACGCCTAGCTCGATTGCCGCGCGCCTTGGCGGCTATAATTGGCGCACCGTCACCAACTTCATTTCCGACAATAAGCAGGCATGGCTGGACGAGGCCCGCTTCAGCCGCATCGTGTCCGACGATCGTCGCACGGTCATTCCCTATCTGGCGACCGAGAAGAGCGGCGGCGCCTACATCATGCCCATCTCGCTCCCGCGCAATAGCCTTCACCTTCTGGCGCTTGCGGACAAGGCCAATGGTCACGCCTGACGAATGGCGCATGGCGATCCACGGCGCATTCATTTGGGCCGCCTTCATGATCCTCGTCGCCGCGCCAGTCGTCTTTCGCAAATGGAGAAAACGAAAATGAATGCTCCAACTCTCACGCGCCGCTCCCTTCTCGACCAGCTGGAAACGATGGCCGCAGCGCAAAGGGCATATTTTGATCGAAAGCAGCAAGAATACCCCAGCCTAGATGATTTCCTCGACGAGGAGGGCGAATGTAAGCTTCCTGCTGATATCGGCCCGCTTCTGCAGCAAGCATCGGCAAATGGGCGCTTCAGCGAGGCGGACTGGTGGCTCTCGTCTATCCGTGCGCTCAAAGAAAAGGAAGCTGCAGGCGAGGAAGTAAAGCCGCAGGCCGCATGGTATGAAGACAGCACCGGCTGCTTCCACATGAGCCTCGACGTGCCGCTGATCGAAGCCAACGCCCGCGATAACGGGCACGAGATCCACTACCTTTATGGCAAGCCGAATGCCTGGTTAACCGATGCTGCCGATCAGGATACCCGGCCGCGCTACAGCATGAAGCGCATGCGCGACGAAACCTCGAAAGCCGCCGAGCGCGAACGCCTGCGCTTTGAAGGGGATCTGGACAGATGGATGAAGGCCATTGGTGCGGGCATCACCGGCTATCAGCCGGAGGCTTACGCCGTCATGGATGCCGCGTGCGCCGAACTGGTGACCCTGCGTGGCAAGGTCAACCAGCTGCTGATCGATGTCTTTGTCAAAGAGACCGAGGCAAACGGGTATCTGAAATCCGTCGAGCAGCTGCAGATCAAATTGGCGGAACTCTCGGAGGGCAACGCCAATGGCTGAGAACTCCGCACCGATGTTCCCGATCCTCAATGACCAGGTAATCAAGGCGATCCCTTGGGCTGCCATCGCACCGCACGAGGCGCAGGCACAGCGAAATCACAGCCAGAGCCTAAACCGGCTTGCCAGTCGTGGCGGCCTATCGGTTTGCGAAGCTCTCGCCGTCATGCAGGGCGAACCGTGGCGAAAACACCATATGGCATGGGCGCGCGCTAAGCTGCTGTGCCTCGTCTTAGATTTTGAACGTGTCGTTCCTTCCTCCGGAACGCCGGAGAACTGACATGGCGTCATTCGGGAAAAACATAGATATCGCTCTCGCTCAGCGCGTCCAGAAAGGCCTTTCTAGCCTTGTCAGGCCTGGCCGTTCCTTCGAGCACGTCGAGCAGCGCGCCCTGCGCTCGGGCGAAGGCTTTGCCTCGGATGCTGGATGGCCATTCCTGCAGCATGAATTCAGCCGCGCGCTCGGCATTCATGATCACGAGCCGCTGGCCGATCTTGCGCGTTTCCACGATCACCGGCTTTCCCCAACCAGACATGTTGAAATCCTCCCACAGGAGAACGTTGCGGATCTGCGGATGTTCCTAGCAATGGCCCAAACCGAGAGCGACCACACTGCACACTCCGCTGGAATCGAGGAGGCGTAGGACCATGATCGACTACATTACCTTAGCGTCCCGCGTCGACGCTGGCGATATCAAGGCGCTCAGCATCAAGCAGCCATACCCGCATCACATCTTCCACGATGGCAAGGATGTCGAAAACAGGGACTGGCCGACGAATGCGCGCGGCTGGTTTATCGTTCATGCTGGCATCTCCAAGTCCGAGCTGATTGAGGGCGACGATTACCATTTGGCGCTGCCGCGCGGCGGCGTTGTCGGCATGGCCCGCATCGTCGATTGCGTCACAGAAATGGAAAGCCGCTGGTTTTATGGCCGATACGGCTTTGTCCTGCGCGACGCATTCCCGCTTCCGCTCATTCCCTGCCGTGGGCAGCTCAGTTTCTTTAGCCTAGATCGCGAGACACGGTGGGCTGTCGCCGACGCGATCACGGCCTACGGAAGGTCAAGGCTATGACAGCGTTACCCTACGTCTATCGCTGGAATCGCCAGGGCCGCAAAGGCCAACATTGCGATGTCATCGCGCGCGGTACGATGAACAGCTGCTGCGTCCGCTTTGCGGACGGCTACACGATGGTCACCAGCCGCAACGCGCTTGCCAAGGTGAAGGAGGGGATCAATGTTTCTCCCGCAACCCATTCCGCTTGAGGAGGCAGCTGGCCTGCTCGGCATTACCGAAGTCGGAAACCCCGCCCGCGTGGTGCGCGAATTGATTCGCCGCCACGAAATTCCCTTTGTCCGCTGCGGTCGAACGGTTAAGTTGCGTCCTGATCAGTTGCGCCTGCTGTCCGAGAAGATGGTCGAATGCCACTCAAGCTCAAACGAGATGAAACGTCCGGAATATATTATGTCACCGGTACCGTCACAATCTGGCGAGATGGGGAACCTCATTCAACTGAGGTCAGACGATCGACCAAGGTCCGCGACGAAGCACAAGCAGACGCCATCCGCCGGCAAATCGAAAACGAGGTCGCCGAGCGCAATATCACCGGTCGCGAACCCATTATCACGTTCCGCGCAGCGGCGGAAAACTACGTAAAGAACGGCGGCGAGGCCCGCTTTCTGCGGGCCAGCCACAAGGAAGGCGAACGCTTCCGCCTTCATTCACGCTTCGATCCCATAGCTTCGAAGCCTCTTGATCAGATCAAGGAAGAGCTGATCAACGCGGAAGGGAAGAAGCTTTACCCCAATGATTCGACGCGACGGCGGCAATGGCACGGCCCAATCATCGCCGTGATGCGCGCCAATAAGTACCGCCCCGATATCACCCGGCCCGACGATGGTGAGAAGCGAACCCATTTCCTGCGGCCGGACCAGGCGCTGACGTTCCTGACGCGCGTCTCTGCCTCTCGTTTTCCCAATCCATGGTCGCCAGCGCTCGCCACCTTCCTTTTCGGCCAGGGATCGCGCGTCAGCGAAACGCTGGCCGTGGACGGCCGCGATGACATTTCGCTTGAGCATCGCTATGCGATTCTCCGCGACACGAAGAATGGCAAGGAGCGCATGGTCAATCTCTGCCCGCGCGTCGTGGCGGCGCTCTCCACCTTGCCGAACCTCGGCAGCAAAGGCCCGCTTTTCCTGCGCTACGATGGCCGCCCTTACGAGAAGAAAGAGGACAGGGGCTATAAGTTCACCTTCTGGACGCGCGCAATCAGCGAAATGGATTTCGACACTTCTATATATACGCCGCACGTCGCGCGGCATTCGTGGGCCACATGGTTCTACAGCCAGACGAAGGACGTCGTTCGCCTCAAGGCTGAAGGCGGCTGGGAATCAGATGAGTGGGAGCGCTACGTGAAACTGGCAAATCCCTCCATCGGCCGGCTGGCCCTGAAGCTCGGCTTCATCGCCGACCCTGAGAACGAAGAGAGATCAGACTTTGCGGAAAGTTTGCGGTTTCAAGCCGAAAACTAAGGAAAGTTCACGTCTGTTCCGGTTTTTGCCCGTCAGAAGTTTTCAGCCGAAAAATCAGCGGAGACAACAAAAAAGCCTTGCAATCCTAAGCGCCTCACCATAGTTAGGCCGCACCGGAGAGGTGGCCGAGTGGTCGAAGGCGCTCCCCTGCTAAGGGAGTATACCAGAAATGGTATCGTGGGTTCGAATCCCATCTTCTCCGCCATTTTCCCAAAATATCGTGCATTTGATCGTCGTCAGTCCCGCAAGCGATATAATCGATTTGCCGGATTGGAGTGCGATGTCTGCCATTCCCGTTTATGCGGAGCAGCTTCGCCCGTCGGGTACGGAGCTTTCCTCGATTCGACAGCCGATATGTAGCCGAACCCCTGGAGCATCTTCGGAATATCGCCGATGCCGTGTCACCCTGTTGCGAATCGCGCGGCGAGAATCGTTCGGGCACCTGCCTCGATTTGGGACGGCTGCAAGCAAGACTTGTCCGTTCACACTACCGAAAGTCGTCGCCTGAAATGATGCAGATCGCGTCTTTGCTGTCATGGAGATCCCGAAATCGCCGCGGATTGGCCATTTTCCCACCCGTTTGCACATGCCGGGCCTATTGAATTATGTGCCGCCTAAGTACCGGTAGATTAAAGGATTTCTTAACGAAGTCTAAATCTATGTGGCGGTGGTGTTGCTAACTTGTGTCCTTTCGGCAACAGGACTTGCGGAAGGTTCACGCAAATCCCCCTTTCGGAGAAGATGTCGATTGCGTGACAGAGCACGTCTTGTATTTTCACTCTCGGAAGCGAGGGCGATTGATCGTCCACTTCTTGAAACGCGAGAATGAGACAGGGAATACCTTCGGGTAGTTCTCATTTTCGAGATAAAACTTTGACTGGAGGTCAATATGAACATCAAGAGCCTTCTTCTCGGCTCCGCTGCTGCACTCGTAGCAGTTTCCGGTGCTCATGCGGCTGACGCTATCGTCGCCGCTGAGCCCGAGCCGCTTGAATACGTCCGCATCTGCGACGCCTATGGTGCTGGCTACTTCTTCATTCCGGGCACTGAAACCTGCCTCAAGATCGGCGGTAAGGTTCGTACCGAAGGCAAGTGGTACGATGCCTACAACCCGGATGCACGCGACGGTACGATCTGGCACACCCGCGCTGAGTTGAACGTCAACACCGCGACCGACACCGAATACGGTCCGCTGAAGACCGAAACCATCATCCGTTGGGACTGGAATGACGGCAACGCCACCTCCACCAACCTGCTCTGGGCTTACATCAGCCTCGGCGGCTTCACCGTTGGTAAGACGGACTCGCAGTTCAACCAGTTCACCGGTTATGCCGGCGACGTCATCAACGACGACGTGGTCTATGACGGCCCGTACGAACTGAACCAGATCACCTACAACTACGACGCCGGCAACGGTTTCACGGCTGTGATCTCGCTGGAAGATTCCAATTCGGGCCCGGGTGCTACCGGCGCCAATGGCGAAGACAGCTCCGACCACTACGCTCCTGACGTTGTCGCAGGTGTTGGTTACAAGGCCGGCGCGTGGGGCTTCAAGGTCGTCGGCGGTTATGACTCGATCGTCGAAGAAGGCGCTGTCAAGGCTCGTGTTGACGCCGACTTCGGCGCGTTCTCGGCCTTCTTGATGGGCGGCTGGAACACAGATGGCGACAAGCTGAACAAGTATGCCGGCGCTAACGGCGCTGGCTCTGCTTCCGGCATCGGCTGGGGCGACTGGGCAGTTTGGGGCGGCGTTGGCGTTCCGATCAACGAAAAGCTGAAGTGGAACCTGCAGCTCGCCTACACCGACTCGAAAATCTTTGCCGCTACCACGAACGTCAAGTGGAACCCGGTCAAGAACCTGCTCATCGAGCCGGAAGTCTCCTACACCAACTGGGATTCGATCAACGAAGACCAGTGGGCTGGTATCCTCCGCTTCGAGCGTACCTTCTAATCTGATCTGACCTCGGTCATAAGATTTTCACTACGGTGAAGGAAAAGCCCGGCCATCGGCCGGGCTTTTTCATGCTTGCAAGTATTAGCAAACTAAAAAGCTGTATTCGTTGTGGACATTCAGCCGTCATTAAATTCAATCCGCTGAATTCCGTGAATCTTTTAGCTATCCAGAGGATACGGCTTTCGACGCGACCGCAGTATGACAGTTTTGCGACGTGATTTTTGTGCAACGCACACTTTGAAACGCCCGTCACAATTGCCGATAGTCTATCTCTGATATTGCTCTGAAAAAAACGATCTGTAGGTTCCAAATCGGAAGCAAGACTTACTGTCTTGGTTCTCCCGGATCAGGGGTCAACTTTTAAAACTAGGTGGGGTAGGGCGCGTCGATTTTCTCGGCGTGATTTCTCATACCTAATTGATATTGAAACTGGAGTTACTATGAACATCAAGAGCCTTCTTCTCGGCTCCGCTGCTGCGCTGGCAGCAGTTTCCGGTGCTCACGCCGCTGACGCTATCGTCGCTGCTGAGCCCGAGCCGCTGGAATACGTCCGCATCTGCGATGCTTACGGTGCTGGCTACTTCTTCATTCCGGGCACGGAAACCTGCCTCAAGATCGGCGGCCGCGTCCGTACGGAAGGCGGCTGGTACAACGCCTACAAGGCTGGCCAGGACGCAGGTGCCCGCGGTACCTACTGGCACACCCGCGCTGAACTCTCTCTCGACACTGCCACCGACACCGAATACGGTCCGCTGAAGACCAATACCGTTGCTCGTTGGGACTGGAACGACGGCAATGCGACCACGACGAAGCTCCTCTGGGCCAATATCAGCCTCGGCGGTTTCCTCGTCGGCAAGGCCGATTCGGTCTACTCGACCTTCCTCGGCTATGCCGGCGACGTCATCAACGACGACGTGATCGAATACGGCATCAACGGCACCGACGAACTGAACCAGATCACCTACAAGTATGATGCCGGCAACGGCTTCACGGCTGTGATCTCGCTGGAAGATTCCAATTCCGGCACGGGCGCAACCGGTGCGAACGGCGAAGACAGCTCCGACCACTACGCTCCGGACGTTGTCGCAGGTGTTGGCTACAAGGCCGGCGCATGGCAGTTCCGCGTCGTCGGCGGCTATGACTCCATCGTTGAAGAAGGCGCCGTCAAGGCTCGTGTCGATGCCGACTTCGGCGTTCTCACCGCTTTCGTCATGGGCGGCTGGAACACCGATGGCGACAAGCTCAACAAGTATGCCGGTGCCGGCGGTGCTGGTCTCGGCTGGGGCGACTGGGCCGTCTGGGGCGGCGTTGGCGTTCCGATCAACGAAAAGCTGAAGTGGAACCTGCAGCTTTCCTACGACGATCTGAAGACTTTCGCCGCGACGACGAACGTCAAGTTCAACCCCGTCAAGGACCTGCTGATCGAGCCGGAAGTGACCTACGTCAACTACGACGCCGTCAACAAGGATACCTGGGCTGGTATCCTCCGCTTCCAGCGCACCTTCTAATTCGGCTCGCCGAATCGAATTTGACAGATCTTCCGATCAGACCTCCGATCGGAAGAGAAAAGGCCCGGTCTCCCACCGGGCCTTCTTGTTCCCGCCTTCTTGTTCCTTAGGAACCGAGCGATTTGAGGTGCCATCCTCAAAGCCCCGAGATGAAATCTCGAATTGCGTCTGGAATATCGCCGAGATGCAGGATTGGGGCATGGCCTTGTCCATTGGCGATCTTGACGATGGTGCCTGGATGGCGTTTTGCCATCTCGTCGGTCGTGGATTGCGCAAGCAGCTTCGAATTCTCGCCGCGAATCACCATCAGCGGGATATCCTGAAATCCCTCAAACTGCGTCCAAAGATCGGGAATCGGCGCTTCCAGATCGAGTGCCTGCATCTGGGCCGCAATGGCGAGATCGTAATCGGCAACCGGTTTGCCGTCGACAGCGGTGTAGATCGCTCGCGCCATGTCCTGCCAATCCTCTTCGGCAAGCGCCGTAAAGGCGCTGCCATGGTTTTCCCGCAGGATCTCGACCGCCTCGCTCCAACTGGCGGGTTTCCTGTCGCGGTTGAGATAGTCGCGAATATCCGCCAGCCCGATCTTTTCCAGGACGGGACCGATATCGTTGAGGATGACCGCTTCCAGGACATCCGGTCGACTGGCCGCGAGCATATGCAGGATCAGACCGCCGCGTGACGTGCCGACGAAGATGGCTTGCTTGATATCGAGAGCGGCGCAAACTGTCAGCACGTCCTGCGCTTCGACGAGCAGATTGTAATGGGATTTGTCGGGATCCCGTTCGGATAGGCCGCGCCCGCGAGCGTCCAGTGTGATCACCCTGCGTGGGGCCGGGGAATCCCGCGACAGAAGCAGCGCCAATTGGTGAAAATCACGCGAATTGCGTGTCAGCCCCGGCAGGCAGAAGACGGGCGTGGGGTTCAGTATCGCCGCTTTGTCACCGGCATAATCCCGCACATGAAGCTTCAGGCCGTCCGTGGCCGGGATGGTTCTGGCAAGGAACCCGCTTTGATCGTCACTGCGCATGCATCGTCCCTCATGCTTCGGATATTACGAGGGATGTAACGGCATTTCCGTAAGGCGTACAACCGCGGTCCCGTGTTAACCGCGGCCATTGACCAGATCCTGTACGATGTCGGCCTTTTGTCCGAGGCGCGCCTTGTAGACCTGATAGTTTTCCATGACCCGCTGGACATAGTTTCGCGTCTCGGGGAAGGGAATACGCTCGATCCAGTCGATCACGTCGTCGAGCGACTTGCCGCGCGGGTCGCCATAGCGGCTGATCCATTCCGGCACCTTGTTCGGCCCGGCATTGTAGGCGATGAAGGTGAGGATGTAGGATCCGCCGAAGGTGTCGATCTGCTCGCCGAGGTAATGAGCGCCAAGCGTGGCGTTATAGCCCGCATCCTGCGTTAACTTATCGGCGGAATAGGCCATTCCGTGCCGGCCGGCAACGGCCTTTGCCGTCTTCGGCAGCAGCTGCAGCAGGCCCCGCGCATTGGCGGAGGAGACCGCAGCCGGATTGAAGGCGCTTTCCTGCCGGGCAATGGCGTAGGCGAGCGCCTTGCCGGAGCCGGAGATATTGGCGTTGTCCGGAATGACGCCGATCGGGAAGGCGAGTGCCGCCACGTCGACGCCGCGCCCATAAGCAATCTTGCCGATCTGCAGTGAAAGCTGGTGGTTGCCAGAGCGCTCGGCTCGAGCGGTCAACAGGGCGATTTCACCGGGGCTTTCCAGCTGCTTTGCCAGGGCGCGATAGAGCGCCTCTCCACGCCAGCCATGCCCTGCCGCCTCGAGCCGTGAGATCGCCTGCACCGCTTCACGTTCCTGGAAGCGCTGGCGATCGGCAGCCGAGGGTGAGGGGTAGCTGACATTCAGCGTGCGGCGGCCAAGCTTTTCGGCTGCGAGCTGTCCATAGAACGTGCTCGGATAGGAGGCGGCCCTAGCGTAGAAATCGGCCGATTTGCCCGGGCCGCCCGCTTCGGCCGCGCGGCCGAGCCAGTACCAGCCGCGCGATTGCGAGATCGGCCCGTTCGAGACCTGCAGGATCTTGCGGAAATGGCTTGCCGCGCTTGCGCCGTCCTGCAGGCCGCGCAGAGCGTACCAGCCGGCATGGAATTCGGCCTCGCCGACATCCTGCGGGCTTTCCGCGACACTGGCATCGACAACACGATAGGCCGCCTTGAATTCACCCTGGTCCACCAGGCCGCGGCTGACGATGCGCTGCTCGTTCCACCATTGGCCGGGGCTGACAAGGACGCTGCGGTCGCGCGGCATTTGCGCCAGCAGATTGGCGGCGTCGTCATATCTGTTCTGGCGGCGCAGGTTTTCGATCCGCATGAAGAGATAGGCGGGATCCTTACGCCATTGCGCATCGACGGCCGCAATCAGCGCGTCAGCCTTCGGCGAGCGGTCATTGACGGCGGCCCAAGCCTTATAGAGCGATTGCGCCTTGCCGAGATCGCCGAAGCGTTTGGCCTGCGCAGTCCGGTCGCGGTAAAGCAGATAATCCATGCGCGCCTTGTGATCGGCAGGCGACAGCAGGCTGGGGAATTCTGCGAGAATCTTGTCTTCAAGCGCCTTATCGAGTGGCTCGTCACGCCAGATCTTGCGGATCAGCTTGCCGGCTTGAGCTGAAGAGCCGCGCGCCATGAGCGCGCGCGAGAGGATGATGCTGCCCTCCACGGTCTCCGGCTGCGAGCTGCCGAAGGCGGCAAGGACTTGATCCGTTGCCGGATTTTCTAAGTAGAGCGCTCGCTCGGAATTGGCGCGCAGGCTGCCGAGACCAGGCCAGCCCGCGAGCTCGCGAGCGGCGCTGGCGATCTCACCCGAGGGAATGCCCGGCTGGCCCGAAGTGGCAATCGCCCAGGTCAGGATATGGCGATCAAGCGTGCCTTCGTCCATGCTGTTGCGGATGGCAAGCGCCTGCATCGGATTCTTGTTGGAAAGCGCGTCCAGGCCTGCCTTCAGGTCTCCGCTCACCGGCGCGATGGTGCCGCCGCGCGGGATCGCGGCCGTGCTTATGGGATCCGTCGCCATGGCGAGATCGGCGCTGGCGCGTGTGGATTGCTGCTGACCGGGAAGCTGCGACGCCACGGCGCCCCAAGCCACCGCCAAGCCCACGACGGTCCAGATCATGACTGGTCTCTTCATCCGGCTACTCACAAAACAAACGGTCCCATTCCATTTGCCAAACGCTATATTAACGAAACCTTACCGGTGGTCCGAATTTCAATCAATTATGATATCGGAAACTGCCCTCTACCATCCAAAGCGTGCTTGTCGCCGTCAAGCCGGCGCTTTATGGTGCGCGGATTCATAACCATGGATTGCGGCTGAAGCATGAATGCCGCGCCGCTAGGAGACTTGCATGTTCCAGGGATCCATTCCCGCACTCGTTACGCCCTTTACTGACGCCGGCAAGGTGGATGAGGCATCCTTCGCCTCACATGTCGACTGGCAGATAAAAGAGGGTAGCAAGGGTTTGGTGCCCGTCGGCACCACTGGGGAATCGCCGACCTTGTCGCATGACGAGCATAAGCGCGTCGTCGAGCTTTGCATTGAAGTCGCCAACAAGCGCGTTCCGGTCATGGCGGGCGCGGGTTCGAACAATACCCGCGAGGCGATCGAGCTTGCGCAGCACGCCGAAAAGGTCGGCGCCGATGCGGTTCTGGTCGTCACGCCTTACTACAACAAGCCGACGCAGAAGGGGCTTTACGCACATTTCGCCGCTATTGCCGAGGCGGTAAAGCTGCCGATCTATATCTATAACATTCCGGGCCGCTCGGTTGTCGATATGACGCCGGAGACGATGGGGGCGCTTGCGAAGACATACGCCAATATCGTCGGCGTGAAGGATGCGACCGGCAAGATCGAGCGCGTCTCCGAGCAGCGTATCAGCTGTGGTCGCGATTTCCGCCAGCTTTCCGGCGAGGATGCCACGGCGCTCGGCTTCAACGCCCATGGCGGCGTCGGCTGCATTTCCGTAACCGCCAATGTCGCGCCGCGCCTATGTGCCGAATTCCAGGCGGCGACGCTCGCCGGTGACTATGCCAAGGCTCTGGACTACCAGGATCGCCTAATGCCGCTGCACAAGGCGATCTTCCTGGAACCCGGTCTCTGCGGCGCCAAATACGGGCTCTCCCGCCTTGGCCGCATGAGCCGCAATGTGCGCTCGCCGCTTCTGTCGACGCTGGAGCCGGGAACGGAAGCGGCGATCGATGCCGCCATGCGCCATGCCGGTCTTCTGAACTGAGGCGGCTTACGAACCGTCCTGCCGAAACTCTGCCGGACCGCTCTCTTCACAAGGAGGGCGGTCTCGCTTATTTAGGAGGCAGCAACTTGGCGCGCTTTTGGCCGCTGCCGCAATGACGCAAGAAAAGAAGAAGAACCATGGCACCCAAAGGCAGCCAGCGCGTGGTGAAGAAGATTGTGGCGGAGAACCGCAAGGCACGCTTCAACTACGAGATCATCGACACTTACGAAGCAGGGCTCGTGCTGAAGGGCACGGAGGTCAAGTCGCTGCGCGAAGGCAAGGCCAATATCGCCGAATCCTACGCCTCCGACGAGGACGGCGAGATCTGGCTGATCAATTCCTATCTGCCGGAATATCTGCAGGCCAATCGCTTCAACCATGAACCGCGCCGCCGCCGCAAGCTGCTGCTTTCAAGCCGCGAAATCGGCCGGCTGCGCTCGGCCATCAATCGCGAAGGCATGACGCTCGTGCCGCTGAAGATCTATTTCAACGACAATGGCCGCGCCAAGCTGGAACTGGCTCTCGCCAAGGGCAAGAAGCTGCATGACAAGCGCGAGTCCGAGAAGGAGCGCGATTGGAACAGGCAGAAGAGCCGCCTGCTCAAGGACAATGGATGATAGTGAGGGTGAGGAGCGGTCGGGCAAAGCCCGAGCAATCGATCCAGTGAATCGATTGCAGCGACGAACGCCCTGAGCCCTAGCGAAGGGCCGGCTGCCGCGGCAACTATGAAACGCGCCCGCCGAGTGCGCAATTATCCCTCGGCAGACAACGAATCCGGTTGACGCGGTCCCAATTATTCTTCGACATCCGAAGCGGCTGGTGTCGGTTCGGCGGGACGTTGCGGGCGCTCCGAAGCTTCGCGGCCGATTTCGGCCTTCAGCGATACGAGATCGATGAAATGATCGGCCTGGCGGCGCAGATCGTCAGCGATCATCGGCGGCTGCGTTGCCATGGTCGAGATGACCGACACCTTGCGGCCACGGCGCTGCAGGGCCTCCACGAGGGTCGTGAAGTCACCGTCGCCGGAGAAGATCACCAGATGATCGACGGTTTCGGATTGTTCCATGGCGTCGATGGCCAACTCGATGTCCATGTTGCCCTTGATCTTGCGGCGTCCCATGGAGTCGGTGAATTCCTTGGCCGGCTTGGTGATGACCTTATAGCCGTTATAATCCAGCCAATCGATCAGCGGGCGGATCGAGGAATATTCCTGATCTTCGATTAGAGCGGTGTAATAATAGGCGCGCAGGAGATATCCGCGTTTCTGAAAGGCCTTCAGGAGCTTGCGGTAGTCAATATCGAAACCGAGGCTCTTGGATGCAGCGTAGAGATTGGCGCCATCTATAAAGAGTGCAATTTTTTCGCGTGGGTCAAACATCGCTTACATATCCACTGTTATAAAAACGCAATGATTTCATTCAAAGTTCAGCTAAAACAATCCGTTGCAACGTGTTGCAGAATAATTCGTAGTACTTTATGAATTATTCATATAACCGACATGTAGGGCACGAAATGTGATATTCCAAGCAATCGCAGGTAGAAATCGCCGTTTGTCTAGGGGTATTTTAGCACTTTCCCGGAGGGTGCGAAGGCGCTGAATCAGGAAAAACTTGAATTTGCCATCGTTTGCTTGTATCGGCGTGCTACTCCGAGACATGATGACGACATCACGACCGCAAAGGACAGGCAATGGCCCGTGTCACAGTAGAAGATTGCATTGATAAAGTAGAGAACCGGTTCGAGCTCGTGCTGCTCGCCAGCCATCGCGCCCGTCTGATTTCGCAGGGCTCCTCGATCACGATCGATCGCGATAACGACAAGAACCCGGTCGTTGCGCTGCGCGAAATCGCCGACGAGACGCTGTCGCCGGACGATCTCAAGGAAGATCTCATCCATTCGCTGCAGAAGCACGTGGAAGTGGATGAGCCGGAGCCCGATCCCGCAAGCCTGCTTGCAGCCGGCGCTTCCGCCTCCAGCGACGAGGAAGAAGATCTGCCGGAGACCGTGACGTTCGATCAGATGTCGGAAGAAGAACTTCTGGCCGGTATCGAAGGCCTGGTTCCGCCGGAAAAAAGCGACGATTACTGATCGTCGACCTTGATGCTCCGGGCAGGAGCGATATGATGGGGAAATGCGTGCGCCGGTCATATGACTGGCGCGCTTTTGTTTTTGCTGGAGTAGCTTTGGAATGATGCGGCAATACGAGCTTGTCGAGCGCGTGCAGAAATACAAGCCCGATGCCAACGAAGCTCTTCTCAATAAAGCCTATGTTTATGCAATGCAGAAGCATGGCCAGCAGAAACGTGCAAGCGGCGACCCCTATATTTCCCATCCTCTCGAAGTTGCTGCGATCCTGACCGATATGCGTCTGGATGAATCGACCATCGCGGTCGCTCTTCTCCACGACACGATCGAAGATACGACGGCGACGCGCGCCGAGATCGACGAGCTGTTCGGCGAGGATATCGGCCGCCTGGTCGAGGGCCTGACGAAGATCAAGAAGCTCGATCTCGTCACCAAGAAGGCGAAGCAGGCGGAAAACCTGCGCAAGCTGCTTCTCGCCATTTCCGACGATGTGCGCGTGCTGCTGGTGAAGCTTGCAGATCGCCTGCACAACATGCGCACGCTCGATCACATGTCGCCGGAAAAGCGCGCCCGCATTTCCGAGGAGACGATGGAAATCTATGCGCCGCTCGCCGGCCGCATGGGCATGCAGGACATGCGCGAGGAGCTGGAGGAGCTCTCCTTTCGTCACATCAATCCGGAAGCGCATGACACCGTCACCAAGCGCCTCGAGGAGCTGTCGCGACGCAACGAGGGCCTCGTCAAGAAGATCGAGACCGAGCTGCGCGATCTGCTTGTCGCCAACGGCCTTGCCAATGCCATGGTCAAGGGTCGGCTGAAGAAGCCTTATTCCGTCTTCCGCAAGATGCAGTCGAAGTCGCTCTCCTTCGAGCAGCTTTCCGATATTTACGGCTTCCGCCTTCTCGTCGACGATATTCCGTCCTGCTACCGTGCTCTCGGCATCGTGCACACCCGCTGGCGCGTCGTTCCCGGGCGGTTCAAGGACTATATCTCGACGCCGAAGCAGAATGACTACCGCTCGCTGCACACCACCATCGTCGGCCCTTCCAGCCAGCGCATCGAGCTGCAGGTCCGCACCAAGCGCATGCATGAAATCGCCGAATTCGGCATTGCCGCCCACACGCTCTATAAGGATGGCACGAATAGCAATAGCAATGGCGCGGATGGTGAACTTCTGTCGCGCGAAAGCAATGCCTATTCCTGGCTGCGCCACACGATCGAAGCGCTGGCGGAAGGCGACAGCCCTGAAGAATTCCTCGAACACACGAAGCTCGAGCTGTTCCAGGATCAGGTCTTCTGCTTCACGCCCAAGGGCAAGCTGATCGCCCTGCCGCGTGGCGCGACGCCGATCGACTTCGCCTATGCGGTTCACACCAACATCGGCGACACCACAGTCGGCGCCAAGATCAACGGCCGCATCATGCCGCTGGTGACGCGGCTGAACAATGGCGATGAAGTCGAGATTATCCGATCCGGCGTGCAGGTGCCGCCGGCCGCCTGGGAAGAGATCGTCGTGACAGGCAAAGCGCGTGCCGCCATCCGCCGCGCGACCCGTCTTGCCATCCGCAAGCAATATGCCGGCCTTGGCCACCGTATTCTGGAGCGCACCTTCGAGCGCGCCGGCAAGGTCTTCTCGCGCGACGCCCTGAAGCCGGCCCTGCACCGCCTCGGCCAGAAGGATGTCGAGGATGCGATCGCTGCCGTCGGGCGAGGGGAGATGTCGTCGCTGGATGTCTTGCGCGCCGTCTTCCCCGATCATCAGGATGAGCGCGTGACCGTGAAGCCTGCCGGCGACGAAGGCTGGTTCAACGTCCGCAGCGCCGCGGGCATGATCTTCAAGATCCCCGGCAAGACCAAGGCCGATCTGGCCGACGGCACAGATGCCGACGCGCCGCCGATCCGCGGCCTGGCAGCCAATGTCGAGGTGCATTTCGCCCCGACCGGCGCCGTTCCTGGCGACCGTATCGTCGGCATCATGGAAAAGGGCAAGGGCATCACCATATATCCGATCCAGTCGCCGGTGCTGCAGCGGTTCGATGACGAGCCGGAGCGCTGGATCGACGTGCGCTGGGATCTGGACGAGGCCAACAAGTCCCGCTTTGCGGCGCGTATCATGATCAACGCGCTGAACGAACCTGGCACCTTGGCCAAGGTGGCGCAGACCGTCGCCGATGTCGATGTCAATATTCGTGTGCTCAACACCGTTCGCGTTGCCGCCGATTTCACCGAAATGGCGCTCGACGTGGAAGTATGGGATCTGCGTCAGCTCAACCAGCTTCTGGTGCAGCTCAAGGAGCTCGATTGTATCGCGACGGTGAAACGTCTTTACGAGTAAGCCGCGCGATATCACTCGATCCGAGGCAGGCTGCATATTTTGTGATCATTTTATGACCAAAATCGAGCGCCTTTCCGGATAGATATGCAATAAGCGCATGGCTGCGTCTATTTTAGAGCGGTGGTAATTTACCTTGGTCGCGCTTATCTTCTGATCATCGAAGAAACGAAACAGAGATGAGAGAAGACAATGTTTAGTCCGATCAAGAAAATCGCCCGCGCCCTGCGTGTTCCGAGTGTCGAAGAGCGCGAAATGGCTTATCTGAATGGTTCGCACGACCGTTTTGACCTTGAATATCGTCAGCGTCAGGTCGATCGCGGTCTGTTCCGTCAGCGTTAACAGCCGTTAATACTTGAAAGACCAGGAAGGGCGCGTCGTTGTTGCGCCCTTGGAGCATCCCGATCTTGCGGGATTGCTTCCCGCAAATGAGGAACGTCGATTTTCTGCATCCTGAGCAGGCAGCGTTCCCAAAAAGGGCCGCACTTTCGGTTCTTAATCGGTGCGTGATACGCAAGGCCGGTCTTGTCACGACGGCCCCCATTGCACTAGATAAGCCGCATGCTATTTCGTCGCCGAAAACCACTGACATTCAAGGAAAAACTGCGGGAGCACCTATGGCCCCGCAAGGGTTTCGTCCGTTCGTTCCAATATTTCGGCAAGCGTCTTGTTCGCCTTGCCGCCTCGCCGCATTCCGTTGCGGCCGGTTTTGCTGCTGGTATCGTGGTGTCGTGGACGCCGTTCATCGGCGTGCACTTCGTCATGGCGATCATCATCGCCTATCTGGTCGGCGGCAATGTCATCGCGTCGGCGCTCGGATGTCTGGCGGCCGGCAATCCAATCACCTATCCCTTCATCTGGGCTCTCACTTGGGAAATCGGTCATCTGATCCTGGCGCGCGACAGCGGCGGCCAGGGTAGCAGCATCGATTTGCCTGCGCTGTGGCACAAGGGCGATCTCTCGCAAATCTGGGATCCGGTTTTGAAGCCGATGCTGATAGGCGGCATTCCGCCGGCGATCGTGACCGGCGTGATCGTCTATGCGCTCACCTATTATGGCGTGAAGACCTTCAAGACACGCCGCAAGGAACGCCTGATGGAGCGCGCTCGCGAACGGCTGGCGCTTGCCGAAAACGCATCGAGCGTCTGACGGCGCCTGACATCGCCCCGGCCGCCAGGAGGGCCTCCCCATGATTATCGGCATAGGCAGTGATCTCATCGACATCCGCCGTGTGGAGAAGACGATCGAGCGTTTCGGCACGCGGTTTACCGAGCGCTGTTTTACCGATATCGAGCGCGCCAAGTCCGAAGGCCGCAAGAACAAGGCGGCCTCCTACGCCAAGCGCTTTGCAGCCAAGGAAGCCTGTTCCAAGGCTTTGGGCACCGGCCTGGCGCAAGGCGTCTTCTGGCGCGACATGGGTGTCGTCAATCTGCGGAGCGGCAAGCCGACGATGCAATTGACCGGTGGGGCGGCAGAGAGACTGGCGTCCATGCTGCCGCCAAATCATCGCGCCGCCATTCATTTGACGATCACCGATGATTTTCCTCTTGCTCAGGCTTTTGTGATCATCGAGGCATTGCCGGTGGATGGCTGAATCACAGCCATATGTCGCTTTTGGCATCCGCGCCATTGCCGCAATGATGTGAAGCGAGTAGACAGTGCCTGAAAGCAAGTGCGCCGGTGGGGTGCGAAAAAGGAATAAGACTGCGTGTCCGAAAAAGCCGTAAAACAGCAGAACGCCCTGTGGGAAAACATCAAGGTCATCGTACAGGCGCTCGTCCTGGCCATGATCATCCGCACGGTTCTCTTTCAGCCGTTCACCATCCCGTCCGGTTCGATGATGCCGACGCTTCTTGTCGGAGACTATATCTTCGTCAACAAATTCGCCTACGGCTATTCGAAATATTCGCTGCCGTTCTCGCCGGATCTCTTCAGCGGCCGTATTCTGGGCAGCGAGCCGAAGCGTGGCGACGTCGTCGTGTTCCGTTTCCCGCCGAATCCGGACGTTGATTACATCAAGCGCGTGATCGGCCTGCCGGGCGACCGCATTCAGGTCAAGAACGATATCCTCTACATCAACGGCCAGGCCGTTCCGCGCGAGCCGCACGGCACGTTCTCGTCGGACTACAGCCAGGAGCCGGGCGACAACATCCCCGTCTATAGCGAGCGTCTGCCGGATAGCGGCAAGGTCTATGACACGCTGGATCTTTCGCCGAATTCGCGCGGCGACAACACCCAGGAATATGTCGTGCCGGCCGGCCATTACTTCATGATGGGCGACAACCGCGACAATTCCGACGACAGCCGTTTCGACGTCGGCTATGTGCCGGCCGAAAACCTCATCGGCCGCGCCAGCGTCATCTTCTTCTCGCTGGGCCATGACATCTCGTTCCGCGAAGTCTGGAAATGGCCGACCAACATGCGTTGGGATCGCCTCTTCAAGGTTGTCGAATGACGAAGGCGCAGGCGCTCTCCCAGGCGGATCGTACGAAGCTTGAGGTTGCGATAGGTCATGAATTCGCCGAGAAGGAGCGTCTCGACCGTGCGCTGACACATGCCAGCGCACGCACGCACAAGACGGGCAATTACGAACGGCTGGAATTTCTCGGCGACCGGGTCCTCGGCCTTTGCATCGCCGAGTTGCTGTTCAAGACCTTCGGTGCGGCGACGGAAGGCGAGCTTTCGGTTCGCCTCAACCAGCTGGTCAGTGCCGAAACCTGCGCCGAAGTTGCCGACGAGATGGAGCTGCATCTTTACATTCGTACGGGCGCCGACGTGAAGAAGCTGACGGGCAAACGCATGCTCAACGTTCGCGCCGATGTCGTCGAGAGCCTGATTGCCGCGCTCTATCTGGATGGCGGCCTCGAAGTCGCCCGCAAATTCATCCTGCGTTTTTGGGAGCGCCGCGCCATCAGGCCGGAAGGGGCAAGGCGCGACGCCAAGACGGAATTGCAGGAATGGGCGCATGCGAAATTTGGCGTCACCCCGGTCTACAGGGTTGATGATCGCAGCGGACCGGATCATGATCCGCGCTTCACCGTGACGGTACAGGTGGCGGGAACGGCACCCGAGACAGGAATAGAACGCTCCAAGCGTGCGGCCGAGCAGATGGCGGCGACGCGGATCCTGGAGCGCGAAGGCGTATGGCAGCCTCAGTTGACTGAGAAGTGACTGCCGGGGAATAATGAAAAAATGAGCAATCAGCAGGACACGCCCGCCGAAGACGGTGCGGTTGAACATATCGCCCCGACGCATTCGGGCTTCGTAGCCCTTATCGGCCCCACCAATGCCGGCAAATCGACGCTGGTCAACCGGCTCGTGGGCGCGAAGGTCTCGATCGTCAGCCACAAGGTGCAGACGACGCGCGCGATCGTGCGCGGCATCGCCATTCACAACAATGCGCAGATCGTCTTCATGGATACGCCCGGCATCTTCAAGCCGCGCCGCCGTCTTGACCGCGCGATGGTGACGTCCGCCTGGGGCGGCGCCAAGGATGCCGATCTCATCATGCTGCTGATCGACAGCGAGCGTGGTTTGCGCGGCGATGCCGAAGCCATTCTGGAAGGGCTGAAGGACGTTTCTCAGCCGAAGATCCTGGTCTTGAACAAGATCGACCGTGTCCGTCGCGAGGATTTGCTGGCGCTTGCCGCCGCCGCCAATGAGAAGATCGCCTTCGATCAGACCTTCATGATTTCGGCTGAAAATGGCTCCGGCTGTGACGACGTCATGGACTATCTGGCGAAAACCCTGCCGGAAGGCCCCTGGTATTATCCGGAGGACCAGATTTCCGATCTGCCGATGCGACAGCTGGCCGCCGAAATCACCCGCGAAAAATTGTTCCTGCGCTTGCACCAGGAGCTTCCCTATTCCTCGCATGTCGAGACGGAGAAGTGGGAGGAGCGCAAGGATGGTTCGGTGCGCATCGAACAGGTGATCTATGTCGAGCGCGAAAGCCAGAAAAAGATCGCCCTCGGCAAAGGCGGCGAGACGATCAAGGCGATTTCGACTGCGTCGCGCAAGGAGCTCTCCGAAATCCTGGAGCAGCCGGTGCATCTTTTCCTCTTCATCAAGGTTCGCGAGAACTGGGGAGATGATCCGGAGCGTTTCCGCGAGATGGGGCTGGACTTCCCGCATTGATGGAACTTTGCTTTCATGAATGCTTTATAATGCAGCGGTTTATCGGGCGTGTCGTCCACGCCGCCGCCATTCAGGGAGCGTTTCATGGCGAAAGCGGCGGCGGCGATGCATGGACAGCGAACACCGTGCCAGCTCTGTCCATTGAGGTCTCTGCCGCATTTTCGTGAATTCGACCGCGATGAGCTGAATTTCGTTAGCAGCTTCAAGAAGGGCGAGCTTCTTGTCGATGCCGGCGCCACGATCTTCCTCGAAGGTGCGCACAGCGCCCACCTTTTCACAATCCTTTCGGGATGGGGGTTTCGCTACAAAACCCTGGAGGACGGCCGACGCCAGATCCTCAACTATGTAATGCCCGGCGACCTCATAGGGCTGCAGGGGTCGATCATGGGGGAGATGCAGCACTCGACCGAGGCGCTCTCACCGGTATCGCTCTGCGTTTTCGAGCGCACCGAATTGATGACCCTTTACAATTCGCACGCCTCTCTTGCCTTCGATCTGACCTGGATTGCAGCAAGAGAGGAGCGGATTCTGGATGAACATCTCCTAAGCATCGGGCGCAGGTCCGCCGTCGAACGGGCCGCCTATCTGATCGCATACCTGCATCAGCGCGCCGGAGCGCTCCGCCTCTTCGATGGCAACAAAGTCATCCCGATCACGCAGCAGCATGTGGCGGATACGCTCGGCCTTTCCGTTGTTCACACCAATAAGACATTGAAAAAGCTGGCTGCGCGCGGATTGCTTGCTTGGCAGGAGCGAGGCTGCGAGGTGCTGGATGGAGAGGGGCTTGCAGCACTTGCCGGCTGGGATGGACTTGATTCGGGCAAACGCCCCTTCATCTGAGCTATTCTGAGTGCAAAGCAGCATGTCTTTTTTAAATGCTGACTGCAACTGTATCAGCATAGATTAATCTCACCGTCACTTTTCCACCAGTTTCACCTTTTACTAACCCCGGCGGCAAAAGCGATTGGAGCACGTCAACGAGCCCATAGTACCGCGGTGCAAAAAGTGCGAAGCGGTTTGGAGGCAAGGTCATGTTACAAGAGACTAAGCCAATACGAATGGCAAAAACCATTCATTCAATACGGGCCGATGATTGGCACCGGAGGGATCGATGTGGGACTTTTTATGGGGAGCGCCGACTGGCGCGCGCATGCAAGGATGGCGCTGATATGACGTTTCAGCGCGTCCTTATTCTGGAAGACAATCTCATTATCGCTATGGAGGCGGAAGAAATTCTTCGCCTCGTGGGTATTCAACATATTGAGATTGCTTCGAATCTGGAACAGGCAGTGAATGCCGTTCATTCCGAACATTATGATTTTGCGATGCTGGACGTGAACCTCGGGGAATCGACGAGCTTCGGCTTTGCCCGATTGCTGATGGATCGCGGCATCTCCTTTGGTTTTGTCAGTGGTTATTCCGACACGCTCGATTTCCCGGCCGACCTGCGGCATGTGCCGCTTTTGAACAAGCCCTTCGATGAACAAGCCATGCGCCTCTTTGTCCAGACATTGGCGGCCGGCGATTCCCATGCCATGTGACAGCGGCGCGCATTTGCCTTAAATTCGAATCGCAAAAATCTTTCTGGGCAGCCGGCCGATGCAGTGGCAGGACCACGCGATCATCCTGGGCGTCAAGCGCCTTGGCGAGACCAGCGTCATCGCCGAGGTGATGACGCGTGCCCGCGGCCGCCATATGGGGCTGGTGCGATCAGGCCGCTCGCGTGCCATGCAGCCGGTGCTGCAGGCCGGCAATCTCGTCGAGGTAACCTGGCGGGCAAGGCTGCATGAGCATCTTGGTGAATTTCGCATGGAACCGGTCACATTGCGGGCCGCGCGGCTGATGGAGACCGCGACCGCCGTCTATGGCGTGCAGGCAATGGCCGCCTTGCTGCGGCTGCTCCCGGAGCGGGATCCGCATCCGCATCTCTACGACGCGCTCGATGTGATCCTCGAAAATCTGCAGAATCCAGCCGATGCCGGTGAGCTTTTCGTGCGCTTCGAGCTTGCCGTGTTGAACGATCTGGGCTTCGGCCTCGACCTGACCGAATGCGCGGCAACCGGCGTGCGCGAGGATTTGGCTTTCGTTTCGCCGAAGAGCGGGCGTGCCGTCTGCCGTGCGGCCGGCATGCCTTGGGCGGACAAGATGCTGGCGCTGCCGCCGTTTCTATCGACGGGAGCTGTGGTTGCCGCCGATACGGAGAGCCTTGCGGCGGCCTTCCGCCTGACCGGCTTCTTCCTGCATCGCCATGTCTACGAACCGCGCGGCATAGAGATCGCCGCGGCGCGCGAGGGCTTTATTCAGGCCGCGATGAAGGCGCTGCATGCGGTGTCGCCGGAGCGGCCGGCCATTGCGGCAAAAAGATAGAACACGCCGGACAAAGTGCACGGCAAAGGGGTTCACGCTCGAGGCGTGGTCGGAGCTGAAAGACCGGTCGCTTCAAACAGCCATATTCGACGCCGCCGACATCACTTCCCGCGGTGCGGGAATGCCGAACATATGACGGCCGGCCTCTTCGGCCTCGGTGAAACACCAGCGGATGACGCCATCCCGATCAAGCAGGAATTCACCGACGAGCTGGCCTTCGCCGGTGGCAATCATCTGCTTGTCGTCCGGCGTGAATTCATATCCGTCCGCCTTGTCGAGGAATTCTGTCGCTGCCATCGGATCCATCGGCTCGGGAAGTTCGCCCGGCATGTCGATGCGCATCGACCGCACGGCGCTGATGCCGACCTTGCGCGGCCAGTCGGTCTCGTCTTCGGTGAACTGGACATTCGGCAGGCCAAAGGCCTTGTGCGATACCCGCTCCGGATCGGAAGCGGCCAGCAGATTGGGAAGCGGATGAAACCGGAAATAGAGCCTGGCGCGTTCGATCGGCGTGTTGACGACGGTCAGGCTATCGATGCCTTTCTCCTGCAGAGCGCCTGAGAGTTCGGACATAGCGGCGATTTGCCGGCGGCAGAAGGGACAATGCAGCCCGCGGAACAATCCGACGAGCACGGGCTTTTGGCCCCGAAAATCGTCGATCGCGATCTTGCCCTGGCGGGTAATCGCATCCAGCACGACATTCGGCGCGCGATCTCCCGGCTGCAACGGTCTTTCGGTGTGGTTCTCCTGCATGTTTCGTTCCTCCCTTTATGTGCTTGAATAAAGTCTCCTGACAATTGCCGACGACCGTCAAAGCGAGGCGGTCAGTCGAGAAACGGCAATACGACGAGTGTTCCTGGATCGAGGTTGTGACGCATGCACACATCCTGTGCCAGCGTGAAAAATCGCTCTGCTTCGGCCAGATCGTCATGTTCCAGGCTCAGTGTCGCCAAGCCATCATAGCATGGAAAGAGCAATTGAGGTTCATCGATCTCCTTCGCGACCTCAAGGGCTTCCTCGTAATACTTGCGAGCCAGCTTCGGCTGCCCGTGGCATTGATGGATCTGCCCAAGGACGATCAGGGGCACGGAAAGGTGGTCGCGCTGATCGAGCGCCCGGTCGATTTCCACCGCCTTCTCCGCTGCCGGCACGCCCTCGGCGGCGCAACGATCGGTGAAGGTGCAGCAGGAAACGGCAAGGTTGGCGAGAAGGCGCGCCTGAAAGCCGAGATCGCCGATGCGGGTCGCGACCTCCAGCCCCCGCCGGCAAATCTTGATGGCGTGAGCCGGATCCACGATGGTGTAGAGCACGCCGAGATTGGAATAGGCGCGACAGGCAGCACTTTGCAGATCGGCCTTTTCGGCGACGGTGAGGCTGCGTTCCACTTCCTGCACGGCATCGCGGCGGCGGCCCAGTCGCGCAAGTGCCACGCCCTTGGTGTTCAGCGCCTCCGCCATGGCGCGGGCCGCCTCCCGTCCTGCCTCGGTCGTTCCGTCGATGGGCAGCATCTCCAGCCGTTGCAGGGCCTGCGTCGCCCATTCGGCGGCTGCAGCCTGGTCGCCCATGCGGAAGGCCAGATGGCCGCGCTCCTGCAAGAGATGCGCGTGCTCGACCGGTGCGTCGATCATCGCTATCATCGCTTCGGCCTCGGCGCAGTGCGCTTCCGCCTGATCGCGGCGCCCCGCTTCGAGATGCAGCCGGCCGATCTTGCGCAATATCCTCGCCGCGGCCATCCGATCGTCTCCGGTGCGATAGATCGCCAGCGCTCGTTGATAATGATCCAACGCGGCATCGCGGCGACCGGCAGGGCCGTAGAGATCGGCAAGACGCTCTAGGAGCGCCGATTGTTCCGGCGCTAATTTGGGCTCGTTTGCAAAGGTGGCAAGCGCCTGGCGATAAAGGCGCATCGCGTCGTCATTGGCGTAGGTCTTGCGCGCCAGATCGCCTGCGGCCATCAGATAGGCGGCACCTTTTGCCTTCTCTGTCGTCAGGCTGAAATGATGGCCGAGCTGCGCCAGATGCTCGGGTCGGTCCGGCGTCGAGCCATATTGGCGCTCCAGAACCCGGCCGATCCGGTGATGCAGCTCCATGCGCCGCTGCAGCAGGAGATTATGGTAGATGACGTCATGCAACAGCGACTGGCTGAAACGATAGGTGGGTGACGCACCGGCATCCGGCCCGCGCAATTCCTCGATGACATCGGCATCACATAGGAAATCCAACGCAGCATCGATGGCTGCCGGGTCGGTTGCGATGGTGCGGAGCAGGGCGGTGTCGAATTTCGGCCCGACTACCGCCGCCTCCTGCGCCAACCGTCTGCTCTCCTGCGGCAGGCGATCGACACGGGCAAGCAACAGAGCCTGCAGATTGACCGGAATATCGACATCCGTGTCTTCGGCCGCAATTTGCCAACGCTGACCGTCATTGTGCAGCCTGCCCATGTCGATCAATCCCCGAAGGATCTCCTCGATGAAGAGAGGGTTACCGCCGGCTCGATCGAGGATGCGCTGACACATCGCAACCGGCAGCTTGCCATGGCTCTCGCCAAAAAAGGCGGCGAGCAGCTTCCGCCCGTCGGCGGCGGCGAGTGGTCCGAGACGCTGGACGGTGACGCTGACCCGATTGGAATCCAGCGGGTCGATCTGCGATGTCGGCCGGTAGATCGCCAGCAGCATGAGCCGGCTGCGTTCCAGCCGATCCATCATGAAGCGAAGCACTTCCAGCGAAGCGGCATCGGCCCAATGCAGATCCTCGATGACAAGCAGCAAAGGCCCTTGCGCGAGCCGCCGCTCGAACACGGTGCGGACCGCATAGAAGATCTGCCGGCGCAACTGTTCCGGCTCGATATGGCGCAACGCCCCGCTGGGGTCACCCAGGCCGAGAACATGCAGGAAAAGCGGCAGAAGCCCGTCGATATCCTCCTGCGTGAGATCGAGCGCGCGGAAACCCGTCGCCAGCATTTGTCGCATCCTGTCGAGATTGTCGCGCTCGCCGATGCCGTAGGCGCTGCGCACGACTGCGGCAAGCGTCCCATAGGACTGTTCGCCGAGAGGCGAGCAGGTCGCCTTGCGGATGGCGAGGCCCGGAAAGCGGGCCGTGTCGCCTGCAATGCCGATGAACTCGTTGACCAGCCGCGACTTGCCGATACCCGCTTCGCCGATGAGCCGGACAAGCTGCGCCGCACCCCCGCGGGCAAGGTCGAGGCAGGTCAAAAGCCGCGACAGTTCCGTATCGCGTCCGATCATCGGTGCCTGAAGGCCGAAGCTTTCGAGCCCGCGCGCCGCATGCGGTGCCTCCAGCGGTCCCTTCAGCCGATGGACAAGCACATTGCCGCTTTTGCCACGCAAGGCTTGGGCACCGAGGCTGTCGAAGGCGAAGGCATGGCGGGTGAGGCGATAGGTCAGCGGTCCGACGAGGATGTCGTTTTCGCCGGCCATGGATTGCAGCCGCTGGGCGGTATTCACCGTATCGCCTGTCACGGAATAGGATTTGGTGCTGACGGCACCGAAGCCGCCGGTGACGACGGGACCGCTGTTGATGCCGATATGCAGCCGCAGCGGGACGCCGGCACGCGGTTGCCAGCGCTCGCCGACCTGCGCCGCCCGCTCGATCATGTCGAGTGCTGCATTCAGTGCCCGCACCGGATCGTCTTCATGGGCAACCGGCGCACCGAACAGCGCCAGCAGCGCATCGCCGACGAATTTGTCGACGAAGCCGCCATAGGCCTCGACTGCCTGGGTCATTTCCTCGAACAATTCGTTCTGCAGCATCCGCATGACTTCGGGATCGATCTGCTCGCTCAATGTCGTGAAGCCGCAGAGATCCGCAAAAAGCACGGTTACCGGCCGCCGGTCGGCATCATCCTCGGATTTTGCAGGCGCAGTCTTGATGGCCGGCTTGGCTGCGGGCTGGGCCTTGTCGGAAATCGCCGCGCCGCATTGGGGACAGAAGGCAAAGTCGGATTGGCAGGGATAGCCGCACGCGGCACAGGAGATAGGCTGCCTTGCCCCGCATCGCGGACAGAAAGCAAAGCCGCTCTGAATATCGAAACCGCAGCCGGCGCACTCCATCGGACGCACCTCGCGCAAGCCCGCACGCCACGACTATCTTAGCCGCAACCGACGGGTTCAAAACGAGCGATAAGCATGCGCCTGCTGCCTTGGGTCCGCAAGCTAAACAATTGGCGGAACGACTATCGCCGCTTGAGAGCCCACCCCTCCGGCCGCTCCTCGAGCACGGTCACCATATCGCCGATCTTCACCGAGCCTTCGCCGCGCGGCACGGCGTTCCAACCGAAGAGCGGTCCCGGCACGCGCCGGTCGGCCGACATGCGAATACGGCCCATGGCCGGCATGGGGTTGGGCACGTCGCGCGAGCCGGTCTGCTGGTCCTGTGTCGTCATGATGCATCGGGAGCAGGGCTTGACGAGATCGAGGCGAATGCCGCCGATCTCGATGGCTGCCCAGCGATCCTCCGGCCATTCCTCGTCGATATCGATGACGATGTTGGGGCGGAAGCGCTCCATGCCGACGGCACCTTCACCATGGCTGGCGAGATTGGCGTTGAGCGCCTTCAGCGAACCGGTGGTGGTGACCAGGATCTGGTATCCGTCGGTAAAGGTCACCGGCGTATCCTCGCCGGCCCATTCCGGGTTGGCGATGCGCTTCGCGAGCCTGTCGAAGAAGACCATCCTGACCTCGCGATCCAGCCAGGCCGACAGGGCCTTATTGGTTTCCTCGTCGGCAACGGAGGCGCTGACATTGGATTTCCAGACGACGATGTCCATGCGGTTGTCCGGGTGGGGCGGCGGCACGATGATATCGGCCTTACCCTCCATCTTCAGGCGCAGGTGGGAGGGCGCCGGCTGGATATCGATCCGGGCCAGCGCCTGGACTTCGCGCTGGGTGATGAAATGACCCGAAGGGTCGACCAGCATGGCGCGGCGATCGCCGGCGAGACCGAAAGCATCGACGGCGGCCGACGGAATGGCGATGCCGCGGGCACTTTTGAGGGGATAGATGAAAAGATCGCTGACATGCATGGATGGCCCTCAGATTTCGTCGATGAACATTGCCAGCACGGTCTTCAGCCGGTCATGCCTTGCTCCGGCAAACCTGGCCCCGGTCTCCGTCTGGAATCCGTCCGCCAGTTTGAACAGCTTTGTTTCGAAATGGTCAATGGCGAAGCGCTTGTCGTCAAGCGGCCGTTCGCTTGCCAGCGGATCGAACGGGTCGTAGAGGCCGGAGCCGAGACGCCCGGCGATGTAGAAACAGCGGGCAGCGCCGACCATGCCGATTGCATCCAGCCGATCGGCATCCTGCAGGATCTTCGCTTCGAGCGTTTCCGCTGGCAGGTTAGCGGAAAAACTATGCGTGGTGATTGCATGCGCCACAGCGGCAATATCCTCGTCGGCCCATCCAAGCTGCCGCAGAATGCCCGAAGCCTTCTCGGCGGCAAGCCGCGAGGCCTGCGCCCGATGCGGCGAGTTCTTCTCCAAGGCAACGCAATCATGCAGCAGCACGGCGGCGGCGAGTATCCGCGCATTGCCGCCTTCCTCGGCTTGGATAGCCATGGCGTTCCTGAAGACACGCAGGATATGGGCGATATCGTGCGAACCGTCGTCACCATTGGAGGCGTGCGGAATGAGATCCGCAGCCAGTGCCTCGAACGGGGCAAAAGCCCGCGCCATCTTATCGGTATCCATGTTCGCGGTCGCTCCGGATTGATCTGTCGGCAGGTTCCCCGTCCTACCGGGTTGAAGGATTCGCCGCAATCACTCCGCCGCTTTCTTGCGCGTGAGGATCTTCTGATAGAACAGGCCGATGCCGATCAGAACAGCGCCAAGGCCGATGAAGGACAGCGCCCGCAGGAAACCTTCGAGATTTGCCATGTCGATCAGGAAGGCCTTGACGACCGCGATGAAGACCAACGCCGCCGAGGCGATGCGCAGGCTCCGCGCCTCGAAGCGGGTTCCAAGCCCAAGAAGCGCAATGCCGATCAGCAACCAGACGACGGAATAGGAATAGAGCTCGCCCTGGATGAAGCCGTTCCAGAACGGGATGTATTCGCCCTGCCAGAAGCGGCGCACCGATAACGTCGCCCAAGCGAAAGCCATGACGGCTGCAGCCAGAGCCAACATGATGACATAGGGCAGGGGACGTCGGTTGCGGGCAAAGAGCGCCAGCCCGCCATAGGCGACACCGGGCAGAAGATAGGCAAGCAGCAGCAGGTTGAAGAGCGGGATACGGCCCGTGCTCTCGCCGGTCATGAAAGGGTTCAGTCCCAGCAGATGCAAGGTCAGGATCATGGCGACCGAAATGACGCCGAGCGCCATGCCGCCATAACGGAAGACCGGGCTTGCCGCGCTCAGATCGAGCGCCATCAGTGTCGCCGAGGCACCGATCGCCAGCAGCGTGTAGATTGATTGCTCGCCGAGCGTCGGAACCGCATCGTTCAGGACGCCGCCATTCATGGCATGGCGCACAAGGATGGCAATAGTCAGCAGTGCGAGGAAGCAGGCAAGAGCTTGCAGGGCATTGCGCAGCCGCAGGCTCGGCGAGTGGCGAACAATGAAGGTCGCAAAAACGGCAAGGGCCGCGGGAATGCCGTAGCCGGCAAGCAGCATGTTGAAGACCGGCGTCGTGCCGAGTTCCGAGGGGTCGACGATCGTCGGCTGCCAGGCGATGCGCCCCATGGCGATAACCAGCGCGGCAACCATCGTCCACGGAAGAACGGGCCAGTTGCGCAGGCGCCCCACCAGCAGATAGACGATGCCGAGAACCGGCAGCAGGATGGTCGCGGTGGCATGATGCGCAAGCGTATGCAGGGCGAAGACGGCCGCGGCAAAGGATCCGGCGGCAAGGATATTCGCCGGCAGGTTCAGTCCTTCACCGTTGCGGCGACCTTGCCATTCGGCAAGCGCGATGAGCGCGACAGCCAGCCCGATGCCATAAAGGCCATGCAGCCAGTCGAGCGTCCAGTTGCCGAAATTGACGAAGCTGATCGTGGCGATCGCCAGCGGCGTGGCGGCCATGACAAGGCTCCAGAGAGCGGCATAGGGCTTCTCCTGTCCGGCGAAACGCCTGAGGAAAAAGGCACCGATCAGCACGAAGAGGGCGCCGAGGCCGAGCACTTCATAGAGCACCATGCTCTGCAGGTTGACGGTGCCATCCGTGCCGCCGGCTTCGATGCCGGCGATCCATCGGGTCAGAACACCGAATACACCGACGATACCGGTGAGCGCGGACAGGATTGTTGCCCAGGCCGCGTAGAGACGGCCGGCGCCGAAGGCTGCAACCGCCGCGACGATTGCCGCGAACATGAATGTGGCATCGACAATGGGATATCCCTGTTGAAGGCTGAAGGTGATGAGGCAGAGCGACACCGTGAGTGCACCGACCGCTGCCGTCAGCGTCATGCCGAGCGGCGCTCTGCCGAGAAACGCTGTCCATTGACCGGCCGCAGTCAGCGGCAGGGAGATGCCGTCGGCAGCCGGTGCTGCGGCATCGTGCTTTATCGGTTCCAAGACCGGATAGCGCCCGGGCCAGAGGAAAAGGGTGCCGCCGATCATTGCCAGCATGGAGAGCGTAACCGGCGTCAGGTCGACCACAGGGCTGAAGCCGATATAGAGCAAGGGCCAGAGGCTCAGCAGCCCATTGGCGAGAGATGGCGCAATCAGCCAGCGGCGCAGGCGCGACGCCAATAGGGTCGCAACCCAGGTCAGCACCAGGTAGCCGAAGAGAATCCAGGGTCGTGGCGCAGTGGAAGCGATCAGCGCGGGTGTTGCCATCGACGCCAGAAGACCGAGGCCGGCGAGCGCTTGCCCGTGCAACAGCGACAGTCCGAGCGTGGCGAGCGAGATCAAGGCGAGCAAGGTGAAGGCTGTCGCCGGTCCGATGAAGCCATAGATGCCATGCGCCGCATAGGTGGAGCCGAACAGGGCGACGACGCCGGCTGCTGTCAGCACGCCGGGAATCATTGCATTCTGGAAGGCGTTGTTCAGCACCGGCGCGACGCGGCGGCGGATCACTTCGCCCGCGGCAATCAGGAAGAGGCCGAAGAGCGCCGCAAGGGCGAGCCGGACGCCGGGGCTGAGAAGGCCGCTTTCGATCGAATATTTGACCATGAAGATGCCGCCGAACGCCAGCGCGATACCGCCGACCCAAACGGCCCAGCGCGCGCCGATCGTGCTCTCAAGGCTTTCCTTTGCCTGAACGGGTGCCTGGCTCTCAACGGGCGAGGGACTTTCCTCGAATGTGTCGTCGACGCCGCGCGCGTCGGCGGGCTCTCCGGTCTCGGCGGCTGATCCATTGTCGATTACCGCTTGCCGCTCGTCGTCGACTGGCTGTGCCACAGGATGAACCGTCAAGTGCGGCACTGGAATCGATTCGCTCCCATCCTCCGTCAGCATCTTGCCGGCAAGGGCGTTTTGCAGCTCCTGAACGCGCGCTTCCAGCTGCTTTATCCGGAGGTTGTGGCCTCGCAGCACCAGAATGCCGACGATCAGGATGACGAGCGGTAGCAATTCCATCATATCCTCTCCACGGGCGATCGGTCGCACAATATACGAAACGGCTCGCGCGGTAAGGATAGATACTCAGATTCGCCTATGATTCCAGGGGATTATGCCCGACATCCTCACGCCGGGTCGTACGGGAAATATTAGGGAATATGGATTTACCGCTTAAAAACTATGGTTAATACTCATTAACAATTTGTCTTTACCGGCGGCGCGAAGCAGCTTAAGAGCATATTCGTAGTTTAACTCCGAATGTATTGCGTACAAACGACGTCGCATGAGGCGGCTCCTACCTTAGGAGGTTTGTATGTCCCATGTTTCTTCCGTATCCAATAGCTCCTATCCGTATCGCGGCACGCTTTCGCGCCTCGATTCGAATGGCGACGGTCTTTTGAGCCTAGAGGAACGCTCCGTGGACGAGCGCCCCGGCATCCTCGAGGTCGACAATACCGACTCTGCCGCCGATGGTTCGAACGGTGCGCTGAGTGGCCTGATAGCCAAGCTCATGCAATTGCCGAACGCCGGTACAGCCTCCACGGCCAAGTCGCCGGAATCCAATGTCGGTTTCGATCTGGATCTGTTGTCGCCGATGGATGCCTACAACAGCACCTACGGCCAGTATGACGTCGACAGCGTAGCGGCCTGACGAGTGCTTTTGCCCGATGATATTGGCGACCTGCCAGGATGCTGGCAGGTCGCCTATCGTTTTGAAGGAAGTTCATTTCCCGATCGCCGGAACACTCGCGCCTGTCATCGCGTTGGGCAATTGCCAAGCGGAACAGGGAGGGTCATTCCATGCACCGGATAACGATCGTTACAATTCTCGCACTCGCAGCAGCCATGCCCGCGGCGGCGCAAACCCAAAATCAAAATACCGCGACCGCCGATTTTGTCGGTCTTGACGGCAAGCAGGCAGGACGGGCGACCTTGACGGAAGGCAAGAAGGGTGTGCTGATCGAGATGGAAGTTTCCGGTCTGCCCGCCAATCGCTGGATCGCCTTCCATATTCATGAAAACAGCCATTGCGACCATGCGCATGGTTTCGAGTCGGCCGGCAGCCATTTCAATCCTGCCAAGACAGAGCATGGTTTTCTCGCCGCCAATGGGCCTCATGCCGGCGACATGCCCAATCAGTATGTCGATGAGGATGGCAAGCTGCGCGCCCAGGTCTTCAACGGCATGGTGTCGCTGAATGGCAAGGACGGTATTCGCGGCCGAACTCTGATGATCCATGCCGAGTCGGACGACTATCGCAGCCAGCCTGTCGGCGGCGCCGGCAAGCGCCTGGCATGCGCCGTCATTCAATAGGACAGCAAATGCCACATCCGAATCCCGATCAGACGGACGGCATTGCCGCCTGACGACAATCTCCCTTTTTGCAGGCTCTCGCCTTATCCGGCCAGTGGGAGGGTGAAAGGCGCATTGCCGTCCGCATCCGCGCCGCGGCCGATCTCCTTGACCGCAGCGATCAGGCGGCCCCGGCGTCCGAGCATATCGTCACCGATCGCAATCAGCCGGGCATTCGGCGTGGCAAATGGCGAACTTGAGCGCAGCTGGCGCGCCAGCATCAGATCGTCTTCCTCGGGGTGAATGGCCAGGGCTGCGATCAGCGCTGCCGCCGGTGAACGTGAAACACCCATCCAGCAATGGATCAGCAAGGGCGCGCTACGGTCCCATCCGGTGGCGAAATCGATGATGGCGCGAACATGCGTTTCCTGCGGGGCGACGAGATCGCCGCTTCCGGCAAAGCTGATATCGTTCATGTTGAGCAGCAGATGCCGATCCGCCTTGATGACGGCGGGACGGTGAAAGGCTTGTTCCTTCGCCATCAGGCTGATCATTTCGCACGCTCCATGCCGAACGGCCATTTCGGCAATGCGTGCCAGCGGCGACACGATGATCGCCGTCATGCGCCGATCCTCATGGCGGCACGCTCGGCCTCGATCGCATCGAAACGTTCGAGAAACAGTCGCTGTGCCTCGATCGCCGGCATCGGATCGATCGGCAGCATCTGGCGCGTGATGTCGCGCGGCTGGCCGAAGAACTTGCGCGCTTCCTCGGGCGTGAAGCCGGCAAGCAGCGTCGCCTCGAAATAGGCCGAGATCGTATCGGCCTTCTTGATCTTTTCCTTCAGCTTCGGCGCGCAATGGGGGGGCAGGGCGAAACGGCGGTAGATCGCAGCTTCCAGCCGTTGTTCCACAAGCTTGTAATCACCGCCGACAACGGACTTGAATGGCGAGATCATGTCGCCGATCACATATTCCGGGGCGTCATGCAGCAGCGCGGCAAGACATTCATCGGGCGTTGCCGGGTTGAGATGACGAAAGATCGCCTCGACGGCAAGGCTGTGTTGTGCCACCGAAAAGGCATGATCGCCGGAAGTCTGCCCATTCCAGCGCGCGACGCGGGCAAGGCCGTGGGCAATGTCGCCGATCTCGACATCGAGCGGTGAGGGATCCAACAGGTCGAGCCGACGCCCGGAGAGCATGCGCTGCCAGGCGCGCGCTGTCTTGCCCGATGTCATGCCGAGGCCTCGTCGGACCGCTCGGGAAAGGAAAGGCCGGACCAGGCCGGAAGGGACACGGAGACCTTCACGCCGTCAGCCTGTATCGGCGTACCCTCGGCAATGGCCTCGCCGGCACGGTCTATGCGAACAATGGCAAGGCCCGTACTGCCGACGGTCGAGCCGAGTGTGCCGATCGGCTTGCTGCCGACGGTCAGGTCCGTGCCAGAAGCCGGCAGCTCGGCATGGCCCTTGACGATGACGACGCGTCTGCGCGCCGTGCCGCGATGCTGCATGCGGGAGACGACTTCCTGTCCGACATAGCAGCCTTTGCGGAAGCCCAGGCCGCCGTTAAGATCCATCAGCACATCATGAGGGAAGGCATCCTGCAGCGCGAAATCGCGGCCGGAGATGGCGATACCATTGGCGATCCGCAGTTCGTCATAGAGGATCTCGGCATCCTCACCATGCTCCCCGGGCGTTCGCGTCAGCGCGATATCAGCCTTGGCGAAGCGGCTGTCCTTGGGGCTACCCGCAACCGCATCGCCCCATGCGACGGTAACACCTTGAATGACCTCTGTGCCGAAATCGACCTTGGCGCGCAGGCGGTACATGGTGAGCCGCTTCAGCAGGCTCTCCCGTTGGGTCGCATCGGTTTCCAGCAGAAAGCTGGCACCATCCCGCCAGATCATGAAATCGAACAGGATCTTGCCCTGCGGCGTGAGCAGCGCACCCGGGCGGGCTTCATTTGCGCCGAGCGAGACGAGATCGGTGGTGATGAGATTGTGCAGGAACGCTTCTGCCTCCGCGCCGGCAATGCGGATGAAGGAACGCTCTTTCAGGAATACGGCTGGCATGATGGATCCGCTGATTTGGCCTATCACGCAGAGGTAGGGCCTTCGGCGGGGAACCGCAAGTTCCCCAGCCGGATCATTCGCCCGAGGTGAAGAATTTCCAGCGGCCGTCCGGCGTGATGCCGACGCGATAGAAATTATAACCGCCGAACTCCAGCATGTCGGCATAATCCCCGGCCGTGACGATGCGCATCAGATCGACCTTTTCCGGTGTGGAGAGCGTCTTGATATCCTTCTGGGCGAAATAGGGCCAGACATAGACCTCATCGGGCGTTCCCTGGCCGACATGGGCAAATCCGGTTGACATGATATCGAGCAGGATGGACAGGATCTCGATGCCGTCGGGATCGCCTGAAAGATCGTGCAGGGTCTTGATCGGGTCCTCGCCGGGATCGTCGGCGGTGACCTGCGTCTGCTTGAGGCCGCCGCCGACATTCATCAGCGGACGCAGGCGCTCGAGATCACCGGAAGCGGCAGCTTCCACGATCGCCGTACGGAGCTTCTTTACCGGCTCGGGCGCCTTGTCGATATCGTAGAGGAACTCGACCGACTTGTTTGCGCTCGAAGCGTCGCCGCTGCTCTGGCTTGCCTGCTTGTTGATCAGTGGCTCGGGCGTCGGCAGGGCATTGTTGTTCGTCGGCGCCTCCAGCGCCTGCTCGATCGGCTTCCCGTTCTTTTGCTGGGTGGACTGCGCTGCGTCCTTTGCCTGGGACGCCGGAGGGTTGAGCTGGGAAAAAGCAAGGGCCGGCAACGGCAGGGCAGTACTACCCAAAAGCAGGGTCACGACAGCAAGCGAGGCAATGGAACAGGAGAGCGCATTGCCCGGAAAGATACGCATAAGCAATCTCTGATTGTTATTGCAGGGTACGGTTCGGAGAGAATTCACCAGCCAGCATGCGTTCGCGCAGGGATTCGAGCAAGGCTTCCGCGCCCTGTTCGCCCTGAATGCGGATCGTCTCGCGAATAGCATGTGCAATGGCCGCATCGGCGATGATTTCGGGCTCGATACCATCAGCCATGCCGTCGGCCCAAGCCTCGTTCTGGTATTCCAGCGCTGCCTGCATTTTTTCATGGACGATCATATCGTCGATTTCATTCAGGCTGGTTTCCATTGATTCTTTCCTTAAGACGTTCATGTCCTTACCACTTGCTTAACAACTTTATCAGCCTTTTCCCAAAACGACACGGCTCGCTATGAAAAGAGGTTAATAAATCGTCAATTTCCAAAGCGGGCGGTGATTTCTGTCGCCAGTGTTGCACCTTCGTTACGGTATCGCTCCTCCGCCACGAGGGCCTGCGGCGTGCAATTCGTGTAAACCGATGCAAAGGACCGATACCCACGGTTGAACGCTGCCGTCAGTTTTTCCTTGCGTTTCTGCTCGCCCTTGGTCTCGGTATCGAGCAATTGCTGCATATCGCCCCGCCATCCGTCTTCCCGTTTCGGACTGCAGAGATTGCGCAAATAGTCGATCGAGCCAAGGATTTCGGCGAGCCGGGAAAGCTGCTCGTCATAGGGTGTCGGCCGTTCGGCATTCTCCGCGTCGGGCGCCGGTGCAGGCGGCGCGCTTGCCGCCGGCTGCGCGGCAGCGGGGAAGGCTGCGGCGAGCGCGATGCAGATCAGAAGCGGTCGGCCAAGGCTGTTATGAATCATGTAACCATGTTGAGCGGACAAGCATGACGGGAACAAGGCGCGCTAGGTAGTTTCCACGCCGATATTGTTCAGCATCGTTAATTTCGGGGCTGAGCTATGCGTTTGCTGCAGCAAGTCGTTCCACGCATTCGAGCACGCTGGCCGGAACGGGCAGGCGGCGCACCTCCTCCAGCGTGTACCAGCCGATGGCCGCCGCGTCGTCGGCCGCCTCGGCAACCGCATCCTCATCGGCATCGACGAGGAAGACGGAAAGCAGGAAGTGGCTTGTGAGTGTTCCGTCGGCTGCATGGGAGCGCAGATCATAGGTTTCGAACAGGCGTGGGTTGCGGGCTGATATGCCGGTCTCCTCCCTGAATTCGCGCAGCGCCGCCTCATCAGGCGCTTCTCCCTCCTCGGCCCGTCCGCCCGGAAAGGCATACATATCGGCGGACGGCGGATTGCTGCGCAGCACCAGCAGGAAACGGCCGTTGCGCTCAAGGATGGCAGAGGAGGCGGGGCGGGGCGGGGAGGTCATGGATCGCATCGCATTCGAATGAGGAGATCAGGGTGGTGACCGGAGACTATCGACGAACATCCTCTACAGGAAACCGCTCTTGCTGTCCCTAGGGAAAGCCCCTTAACTCGCCCTCGAAAGGCGCGGCGAGTCGCACGCGCCGAATGTGCGGGTGATCATCGAGATGATCTATGGGCTATATGCCTTGGCGGCCTTGGCCGAAATTGGCGGCTGCTTCGCCTTCTGGGCCTGGCTTCGCCTGGCAAAACCGGTCTGGTGGCTTGTGCCCGGCCTCGTCTCGCTGGCGCTCTTTGCCTGGCTGCTCGCATTGGTGCCGAGCGAGGCTGCCGGGCGCACCTTTGCTGCTTACGGCGGCGTCTATATCGTCGCTTCCATTCTCTGGCTCTGGCTGGCCGAAGGGCGATTGCCGGATCGGTGGGATATAACAGGCGCCGTCGTTTGCCTGGCCGGTGCCGCGATCATTCTCTTCGGCCCTCGCGGCTGAACTTGACCCACCGCGTTTCGAGTGCAAAACAGGACCCATGTGCGGACGTTTCGCTTTGACATCGACGGCAGATCACGTGGGGGAAGCGCTCGGCGTCCTGCTGAACGAGGCTTTCCCCGCGCGCTATAATATCGCACCGACGCAGCCGATCCTTGTCGTCATATCGGGCGACAGGCAGCGGCCGGGCAGCAACATGCCGGATCGCCGCGCCTTGCTCGTGCGCTGGGGCTTTATGCCCGACTGGGTGAAGGACCCAAAGGAGTTTCCGCTGCTGATCAATGCGCGGGCGGAAACGGCGATCGGCAAGGCGTCCTTCCGTGCCGCCATGCGTCATCGCCGCATCCTCATTCCCGCTTCCGGCTTTTACGAATGGCACCGCCCTTCGAAGGAAAGCGGCGAGAAGCCGCAGGCCTATTGGATCCGTCCGCGCAGCGGCGGCGTCATCGCCTTTGCCGGACTGATGGAAACCTGGTCGTCGGCCGATGGTTCGGAGGTCGATACCGGCGCCATCCTGACGACCGCGGCAAACAGCGCGATCCGGTCCATCCATGATCGCATGCCCGTCGTCATCAAGCCGGAGGATTTCGCCCGCTGGCTCGATTGCAAGACGCAGGAGCCGCGTGAGGTCCTCGATCTGATGACGCCGGTCCAAGAGGATTTTTTCGAGGCGATTCCGGTTTCGGATCGTGTCAACAAGGTCGCCAATATGGGGCCTGACCTGCAGGCGCCCGTAGCGCTCGATCCGGTCAGGAAGCCGGCGAAGAAGGCGGATCCGGAAGACGGCCAGCTTAGCCTTCTCTGAGCGGCGGCCATTCAGCAGCTGCGACCGGATATGATGCCGGCATTGGTCGGCGGCGGGCTTGGGCTCTATGCTGTTAAGCGATCTTCTTCTTGATAGGCTTCGTCTTCAGCATCAGATGCGCTGCAAGAACGGCTTTCAGGCCTAGCGGGCGGTAATGCTTGCTAGGGTCGATCTTTGCTTGCGGTTGTGCCGCCTGATCTTTCTTCTGTGTCATGTCTCACTCCTCACCATGCTCTCCCGGAGCATTTCGCGATTCACTATCAAGTAGTGCTGTTTTGTCGAGAAACATGACAAATCGAAGGCGTTTTCCAATCAGCTTTTGTGAACAACGACCATATTTCGAGAGATTAGCGCCGAATCCTCGTGTAGAATCCACACTGCCGCAATGTTTGAATCCGCCGAAAAGCGGGGCCTGGGCGGCTTTTCATTCGATCCGCGACCGATCGCCGCGCCGCCGATTTAATAAGGGGAACTTACAGACTTGCGGTTGCAGCGGGCGATGCCGGCAAAAGCGCGTCAGCATCCTGACTAGATATGGCGACCGATATCGTCGTTGGAATCGTCGACATCCGGATCGCCGGGACCGTTGATGGTATAGGTCCCGTATTTCTTGGCCCAGGACCGCGCACCGAAGGGTAGCGAGAGCAGATAGGCGACGACCGTCACCACCATGACATGCCACGTATAGCTCATCAGCATCGCGACGTAGACGACAAGGCCGAGCATGATCGGCAGAACCAGATCACGCCTGATACGGCTGCCTTCCGACTTGCCGGACCAGACGGGCAGGCGGCTGACCAGAAGAAAGCCGATCAGAACGGTGTAGGCGGCTCCCCAATAGGCGAAGGTACGGTCCGGCGCCAGACCCAGAAAGCCGAGATAGACCGGCAGCAGTACAAGCATGGCGCCGGCAGGCGCCGGCACGCCAACGAAATATTCGGACTGCCAGGAGGCCTTGTGCTCGCGCTCGGCCATGACGTTGAAGCGGGCAAGGCGAAGGCCGGCAGCGATCGTGTAGATCAGCGCGGCTATCCAGCCAAGGGAGCGGGCTTGGTCGAGCAGGAAGACATAGACGACAAGCGCCGGAGCGACACCGAAATTGACGATATCGGCGAGCGAATCCATCTGTGCGCCGAATTTCGAAGTCGCCTTCATCAGCCGCGCCACGCGCCCGTCGATACCGTCGAGGAAGGCGGCGACCAAGACGGCAACGACGGCAAGCTCGTAGCGGTTCTCGAAAGCGAGACGAATGCCCGTCAGGCCCGCGCAGATCGCCAGAACGGTGATCATGTTCGGCACGATCAGCCGCAGCGGGATTTCCCGAAGGCGCGGTCCACGCGCTTCGTCATTGGGCCCATGCGGTTCGAAAGGCGGAAAAGGCGTCTTCATCTCGTTCGTGTTCCTGGAGCAATTCCAGCAAGACTGCGAAGCAGGGTTGCGTCTGGAATTGCATGAAAACAATGATATGGGGCATTTCCGTAGCTTGTTAACGCGGAAATGCTCCAGGGTTCAGCTGCGGCGGCTAAGGGTTGCGCCCTTTGCCGAGCCGAATTCGGCGATAACGGTTTCGCCGGCGATTGCCCGCTGGCCGACGGCGACACGCGCCGAAGCGCCTTCGGGCAGAAAGATATCGAGGCGGGAGCCGAAGCGGATGAGGCCGATGCGCTCGCCGGCATCCAGCGGTTCGTTCGGATTGACGAAGCAAAGGATGCGGCGGGCGACGAGGCCGGCGATCTGCACGACCCCGATCTGGCCATGCTTGGTCTCGATGACGAGACCGTTGCGCTCGTTCTGTTCGCTGGCCTTGTCGAGTTCGGCATTGAGGAAACTGCCCTGGCGATAGGCGATGCTGGTGATGCGGCCGCGCATTGGCGAACGGTTCACATGGCAGTCGAAGACGTTCATGAAGATCGAGATGCGCAGCATCGGCTGGGTGCCGAGATCGAGTTCCGCCGGCGGCGTCACCATCTGCACGCCGGAGACCTTCCCGTCAGCCGGCGAGATTGCGAGGTCGTCGTCCTGCGGCGTCATGCGTTCGGGGTCGCGGAAGAAGTAGGCGCACCAGAGCGTGAGGATCAGGCCGATCCAGAAGAGCGGCTTGAAGATCCAGCCGAGCACGAGCGACGCGACGAAGAAACCTGCAACGAAGGGATAGCCTTCCTTGTGTACCGGAACGATGACGTTGCGTACGCTGTTCAATAAGCTCATCTATGGCCTACTCCGTTAGGGCACCCTCACCGAAAACCGGGTCGCGGTCGCGGGAGGAGATCATGCCGGTCAAAAGAATGCGAATAAGATACGCAGTCTTGCTCTGATTACCAGTCGAGCGTGACTACAGGCAAACGCTGTCATGGGCAATGCTCTCGCACGTTCCCCCCAGCGCAATCCGCGTTGCGCCAAGATGCCAACGATCCCCTGACTTGAAAAGAGTTACCTATGAGAACTCGCATCAGATGCAATGAAACGCCGTCGAGGACGGCGGCGGCCTTTCATTTCGGAGTTGCCAGGCAACAAAAGATCGAGCGGTTCAGAGCTTCCGTTGGAAAGCTGAGCCGCTCCAAGCCTAAATCAGAGGCCGAGGGCGGTGCGCAGCTCTGCCTTGGCAGCCTCGTATTCGCCCTTGTAGTCGTCATGCGTCATGATGGTTTCTGCGATGACCGTGCCCGCAATGTGGGCGGCTTCGATGTCGGAGGCGTAATGGATGCCGCCGACGATGCGGTTATGGCCATATTCCCAGGCGCGGCTCATGATGACGGCGCGCTTTTCCGGCACCATGTTCGACAGCACGATGCCCATCAGCGTGCCGAGCGTGGCGTGGCCGGATGGATAGGAGCCGGACTTGGAGAGCGGCACGATCGGCTTGACCAGGTCGCTGTAGAGATGCGGGCGCGGACGTTTCCAGACATTCTTGGCCGGATCAACGACAGCGCCCTCGGTCTCGACGATGCGATCGAAGAAGGCGGAAAACTTCGGCAGGTTTTCCTTGGTGAACTTCGGATTGTCGATGGCATCGGAAAAGCGCCAGACATTCTCTTCCGCGTCGGCCACGGCGCGAGCCGCCATTTCCGGCGTGCGGGTCACCTGGATCGTCAGGATTTCGCCGAGCTCTGCCTTCATCTGCGCGGAATCATTGGCGGGCGGCGGCGGCAACAGATCGAGGAGATTGATCTCCTTGGCATCGGTGAACGGCTTGGCATCTTCGGCAAACACCGGCGAGGCAAGGCCGACGACGAACAATATGCTTAAAGCTTTGGCAATAGTACGCATTTTGGGGGCTCCGTTGAAAGGACCCTCGTACCTAGCAAGCTGCCATCTCAGCCTCGTGACAACGATCCGTGCATAACTCACCGGGTCGTTCCCTGCCGGAGCCGCTTGTTGCGGCTTTTGTGCGGCTGGCTCAGCTTGCGGGCGCCAGCCGGTCGACCACGCCGAGATCGTCGTTTTCGCGCACCTGCTTCAGATGTTCTTCGGCCTGTGTTGCCTCGCGCTGTCGGTTCCACATGGAGGCATATAGCCCATTCTGCGCCAGAAGATCCGCATGTGTGCCGCGCTCGGCGATCACACCGCTTTTCAGCACGATGATCTCGTCCGCGCCGATTACCGTCGAAAGGCGGTGCGCGATGACCAATGTCGTGCGGTTCTTCGAAACGACGTCGAGGGCGGCCTGTATTTCGCGCTCGGTCGTCGTGTCGAGCGCCGAGGTCGCCTCGTCGAGGATCAGGACCGGCGGCGCCTTGAGAATGGTGCGGGCGATCGCGACACGCTGCTTCTCGCCGCCCGACAATTTGAGGCCGCGTTCCCCGACCTTGGTCTCGAAGCCTTCGGGCAGATTGCGGATGAATTCGCCGATCTGGGCGATCTCGGCCGCTCCGGTCACTTCCGCCTCGCTCGCGCCCGGCCGGCCGTAACGGATGTTGTAGGCGATGGTGTCGTTGAAGAGCACGGTATCCTGCGGCACCATGCCGATGACCTTGCGCAGGCTTTTCTGCGTCACGGTGCGCAGGTCCTGACCATCGATCGTGATGGAGCCGCTCTGCACATCGTAGAAACGATAGAGGAGGCGCGACAGCGTCGATTTTCCGGCACCCGAAGGCCCGACGACGGCGACGGTCTTGCCGGCGGGCACCTCGAAGGAAATACCCTTCAGGATCGGCCTTGCGGGATCATAGGCAAAATGCACGTCCTTGAACGAGATCGCGCCGTGGCCGATCACGAGTTCCGTGGCGCCGGCTGTATCGACCACTTCGGGCCTGACTTCGAGCAGATCGAACATTTCCTCGATGTCGGTCAGGCCCTGGCGTATCTCGCGATAGACGAAGCCGATGAAATTCAGCGGCACCGAGAGCTGCAGCAGCATCGCATTGATGAAGACGAAGTCGCCGACCGTCTGGTGGCCATTCAGAACCGACCAGCCGGAAATGACCAACATGACCGTCGTGCCGAGGCCGAAGATCACGCCCTGGCCGAAGTTCAGCCAGCCGAGCGATGTCCAGACGCTGGTGGCGGCCTTCTCGTAGCGCGCCATCGACTGGTCGAAGCGCCTGGCCTCCATCTCCTCGTTGCCGAAATATTTGACGGTTTCGAAGTTGAGGAGCGAATCGATCGCCTTCGTATTGGCGTCCGTGTCGCTGTCGTTCATCGTCCGGCGGATGGAGATGCGCCAGTCGCTCGCCCTGACGGTGAACCAGATGTAGAGCCAGACTGTCACCGCCGTCACGGCGAGATAGGAGAAGCCGTAGCCGCGCCAGAAGATGATGGCGGTCAGCAGGAACTCGATGAAGGTCGGGAACGTGTTGAGGATGGTGAAGCGCACAATGGTCTCGATGCCCTTTGTGCCGCGTTCGATGATGCGAGAGAGGCCGCCGGTCTTTCGCTCCAGATGGAAGCGCAGCGACAGTTCGTGCATGTGTACGAACGTCTTGTAGGCGAGTTGGCGCACCGCATACTGGCCGACGCTCGCAAACAGCGCATCGCGGAGCTGGTTCAGGCCGAGCTGGATCAGGCGCGTCAGATTGGTGGCGACGATCAACGCGATGGCGCCGACCATGAAGGCCGGCAGGATGCCCTGCATGTCGAGCTTGCCGTTCAGCGCATCGACGGACCATTTGAAGAAATAGGGGACCAGCAGGAGGAAGAATTTGGAAGCCAGCAGGAAGACCGTTGCCCAGACGACGCGCATTTTCAGGTCCATGCGCCCGGTCGGCCACATATAGGGCCAGAGATTGACGATCGTGTTCATCGGATTGCTGGAATCCGCCGATATTGTTTTGTTGCGGTCAGCCATGCCCGTCTCCGGCGAATGATTGGCACAGCCTGGCGTGGCAACCATTGCACGGCTGGCTGTGAAACCTTCGCATGCGGGACAGACCGTTCGGCGAAGGCGATGAAGGTCGCGCGACGCTTACACTATTTTTATGACGCATAAAAGCAATGACCAGACGCTGAGGCGCCTGGCCATTGTTGATGGTGCCAATGGTGGGAGTTTCCGCCCTAGAGATGTTCGCCGGACAGCCGCTTGCGGTGAAGTTCTTCGGCATTCGGCAGCGCATCCTTCGGCAGGCCAAAGACCTGACCTGGAAGGATCCGGTCCGGATTGTTGATCTTGTCCTCGTTGGCCAGATAGATGGTCGTATAGCGCACGCCGGCACCATAGGTACGGCGGGAAATCTGCCAGAGCGTATCGCCACGGCGAATGATGACGGCATTGGCGTCTTGCGAAAGCGGTGCCTGCTCCAGCGTTTTCGGGCCGCCGTCGCTGGAGGAAACCTCCACGTTCGGCTGCGCTGGTGGCGTTTGAACGGGAGCGGTAACCGCTGCGACAAGTTGTTCGAGGCCCGGCAGCGCCGCGCCGACCGATTTCGCATCCTTCGGCAGGAGCTCCAATGCGCCCAGCGCCTTGGCCGCAGCTCTCGCCGCGTCGGCCGCGGCCTTCTTCAGGTCCGCAGTGGCATTGATGGACGGACGAAATTCCGAAAGCGATTTCAGGGCGATTTCCGTGCCGGAGCGAGCTGCAGCGAGCTGTTCCACATTTGGCTGCTTGCCGTCGGCAAACAGGCTCTTGAGCAGTGCGAAGGCTTTGCCGGCGCCTTCCTTGAGCTTGGCGAGCTCGCCTTCGTCGAGCGGCACCATGCTCGTGGCCGATGCTTGTCCCGGACCACTGGCGGCAGGCGGCGTCTGAGCCGCCACCGTTACCTGATTGCCCTCCGGCCGCGTGAAGTTGACGTTGGTGCGAACAGTGACCTTGCCTGCTCCGTCGAGCACGTCGACGCGGATCTTGTGGTCGCCGACGGCAAGCGGCATTGGTCCGTCGACGACGAAATGGCCATCCGCTTCCGCAACGTTCTCGCCGATGAGCTTGTCGTCGGCATAGGCGCGCACCTTGGAATTCGGCTTCGCGCTGCCGGCAACGAAGATATGGTCGTTTTCGATTTCGACGGCGTTGACCACGACCTCCGGACCTGCACCCGTCTTCGCAGTCGTGCCGGCTGCGGGGTTGGCGGATGCGACAACCGCGCCGTCCTGCTGCTGCGGCTTGGCATCCGTTGCCGTCGCAGCACCGTCCGTTGCCTTGGTCTGCGGTTGTGCAGCCGTCGCATTCTGATCGGCTGATGCCACGCGGCCTTGCTTGACCGAGGGGGCGGTGATGATGCGGCTTGCGGCGCCCGGCTTGGAGACCATTGCGAGAAGCTGCGTCGAATCGTCCTTCGGCACGGAGACGGTGGCGACTTCCTCTGAGGTGGCAACCTTGCCGTCCTTGCCCGTCGCCCGCAGCATCAGCTCATGATCGCCGGGCGGCAGCGGGTTGTCGAGGACGGCGGCAAAGTCGCCGCTCGGGCCGACATTGGTCGTGGTGACCACTTTATCCCCATCGACGATCTCCAGTTTCGCGTTCGGCTCGGCCGAGCCGGCAATGACTGTGGAGCCATCCGGCTCGACACGCAGCACGTCGAATGACGGTACCCGAGATTTTGCAGCAGCGTCTGTCCCAGGTGCCGCAGCTCCAGGTGCTGCCTGGCCGGTCAGTGCCGCCATTGCCTTGTCGATCGCGCTGCCGGCTTCCGCGGCGTTTTCCGGGAGAGATTGGGTGATGACGAGCGCCTTGGCCGCCCCGTCCTGTACCTTCTTGACGAGCCCCGTCGTTGTCGCGTCGATGCCTTGCGGAAGGGAGAAGCCGACGATCGACTGCAGCGCCGTGATCGCCTTCGTCTTTGCAGCGGCAAAGACGTCCTGAGCCGGGCTGGCGCCATCCTTGAACAATGCCTTGAGATCCGTAAGCGAGGCCGTGGCAGCCCCCGTCAACTCGGTCAGCTTCTTCACAAGATCGGCGGTGTTGATGGCGCCCGATGCGGCATTCTGCGTGGCCTCACCGGCCTTCTGCGCGTTTTCCTCGATCGTATTCTTCACTGCGTCGCCTGCCTGATTGACGGCGCTGCCGATTGGATTCTTGTCGCCGTTGATGCGTGGCATCACAAAAAAGACCATCAGCAGGGTCGCAATTGCCAACACCAACAGAGCCAGCCAACCGGCACGGTTCTTCATCATCATTCATCTCCACGCGGCGAAGTCGTCGCAACTCCTGAAATTGCTAGCGATTTCGCCTGCTTTTACAAGCTTTCTCAGCCATTTTCGCATGTTCCGACACAAGTTTTCCTTTGAAAAATCTTGACTGCGCATCTGCAGCATAGTTCTTTGCATCCATGACCGACGATTCCACGCCAATTCGAACCATTTGCGTCTATTGTGGCTCGCAGCCGGGACGCGATCCTTCCTACATGGCTGCCGGCCGCGAACTCGGCAAAAGCATTGCCGAAAACGGCTTGCGCCTGATCTATGGTGGCGGAACGAAGGGCATCATGGGCGCTGTCGCAAGCGGCGTGCTATCGCACGGCGGTCAAGTCACCGGCATCATTCCGGAATTTCTGGTCGACATGGAAGCGACGCGCCATTCGCTCGGTCAGCTCGACGAACTCATCATAACCCCTGATATGCACGCGCGCAAACATGGCATGTTCGAGCGCGCCGACGCTTTCGTGGCGCTGCCCGGCGGCATTGGCACTTTGGAAGAGATTGTGGAGATCATGACCTGGGGTCAGCTCGGTCGTCACGAAAAGCCGATGGTTTTCGCCAATATCAACGGCTTCTGGGATCCGATGATGGAACTCATCCGCCATATGATGGAAGAGGGCTTCATCCATACCGCCCACCGCGTCCAGCCGCTGGTCATCGACAAGATCGCCGATATCATCCCGGCCATCCGCAAGCACGCCGCCGAGACGCATGGCGACCGCGGCGGCGAAGAAGCCGTCATTTCCAAGCTTTGACTAAGGATCTGCTAACCAGGCTTGCTGGTTAGCGCTCCCTGCTCTGACGCAGCATCGACCAGCTGTAGAGCACGAGACCGGCCCAGATCAGCGAGAATGCGATGAGCTGTGGCGTGTCGAACGGCTCCTTGAACAAAAAGACGGCGATCAGGAAGACCATTGTCGGTGCGATATACTGCATGATGCCGATGGTCGACATTCTAAGAAGCTTTGCACCGTTGGCGAAGATCATCAGCGGCAGCGCCGTTACCAGCCCGCAGCCGAGCAGAAGTCCAGTATCGGAAAGACCGGTCTGGTAGAAATGGCCTTCGCCGCGCGCCTCCAGATAGAGGATGTAAAGCGCTGCCGGAATGCAGAGCAGCAGCACCTCGATGAAGAAGCCCTGATTGGCGCCAACGGGCAGCGTCTTGCGGAAAAAGGCATAGAAGCCCCAGGTCAAGGTCAGCGTCAGCGCCACCCAGGGTACGGTGCCGGCCTTCACCGTCAGGATGATGACCGCAATGGCCGCAAGGCAGATGGCGACGACCTGCGTCGGCGCCAGTTTTTCCTTAAGCAGGATGGCGCCGAGCGCGATGCTGAATAGCGGGTTGATGAAGTAACCGAGGGCGGCATCGAGCGAATGGCCGGCGCCGATGGCCCACACATAGGTTCCCCAGTTGATGGTGACGAGCGCTGCGGTCAGTGACGCCATGGCGATCGTCCGCCGATTGCGAAACGCCACCTTGATGTCGCCCAGGCGGCCAAGCGCCAGCAGCACGATACCGGCGACGGGAACCGACCAGACAATGCGATGGGCGATAACCTCGAAGGCCGAGATATGCGCGAGCGCCTTCATATAGAGCGGCAGAATGCCCCAGAAGAGATAGGCAGTCAGCGCGAAGCCGAAGCCCCGGATAGCATCGCTGTTCTTGATTTCCGGTTGGACCGCGTCGGTGGCCATGAATTTTCCCGTCATTCTCTGTTATTTGAGACGGGATTACTCCAATGCATGCGGCATGGCTAATTCATTTCATTGACGGCATCGTCAAGCTTTTTGATGGGCGGCGGATTACTCCGCCGCTATCTTGCCAGCCATATGCCGGTTCTTCATCAGCTTGTAGATGACGGAATCCATGAGTGCCTGGAACGACGCGTCGATGATGTTTTCGGACACGCCGACCGTCCACCAGCGTACGCCGTCGCTATCCATGGATTCGATCAGAACGCGGGTGATGGCCTCCGTACCTCCATTGAGGATGCGCACCTTGAAGTCGGCCAGTTCCAGATCGTCGATCTCATGCTGGTATTTGCCGAAATTCTTGCGCAGAGCCAGGTCGAGCGCATTGACCGGGCCATCTCCTTCGGCGACCGACATGATGATTTCGCCGTCGATGATGATCTTCACCACCGCTTCCGAGACGATCTTTACCCGGCCGTGGGAATCAAAGCGGCGCTCGACCATGACGCGGAAACCGTCGATCGCGAAGAATTCCGGAGTGGTGCCGAGCGTGCGGCGTGCCAGCAGCTCGAAGCTCGCATCCGCGCCTTCGTAAGCATAGCCCGTCGCTTCGCGCTCCTTGACGATCTGGATCAGCTGGTCGAGCTTCGGGTCGTCCTTGCCGACCTCGATGCCGCGCCGCTTCAGGGCGTTGATGAAGTTCGACTTCCCGCCCTGATCGGACACCATGACCTTGCGGAAATTGCCGACGCTTTCCGGGGGCACGTGCTCGTAGGTGCGCGGATCCTTCAGCAGCGCCGAGGCGTGAATACCCGCTTTGGTCGCGAAGGCGGAGGCGCCGACATAGGGCGCCTGATGGTCCGGGGAGCGATTGAGCAGTTCGTCGAAAGCGTGCGAAAGGCGGGTCAGCCCGACGAGCCGCTCCGCATCGATCGTGGTTTCGAAACGCTCGCTATAGGCTCTCTTCAGCGCCAGTGTCGGGATCAGCGTGATCAGGTTGGCGTTGCCGCAGCGCTCGCCGATGCCGTTCAGTGTGCCCTGGATCTGGCGCACACCCGCTTCGACTGCGGCAAGCGAATTGGCAACCGCTTGGCCGGTGTCGTTATGGGCATGGATGCCAAGACAGTGCCCGGGGACGCCGCAGGCGATGACGGCCTCGACGATGGCACGGATCTCCGGCGGCTGCGTGCCGCCATTGGTGTCGCAGAGCACGACCCAGCGCGCTCCGGCGTCATAGGCCGTCTTCGCGCAGGCGAGCGCGTAGGTCGGATTGGCCTTGTAACCGTCGAAGAAGTGCTCGCAATCAACCAGCGCTTCCTTACCGACGCCGATGGCCGCCTTGACGCTTTCGGCGATGCTTTCGAGATTCTCCTCGTTCGTGCAGCCGAGTGCCACCTTGACGTGATAGTCCCAGCTCTTGGCCACGAAGCAGATCGCGTCGGATTTCGCCTGCAGCAGGCTCGCAATGCCGGGATCGTTGGAGGCGGAAATGCCGGCGCGCTTGGTCATGCCGAAGGCGACAAAGGAGGCGGAATTCGTGCGCTTCTCACTGAAGAAAGCCGTATCGGTCGGGTTGGCGCCGGGATAGCCGCCCTCGACATAGTCCAGGCCGAACTCATCCAGCATGGTCGCAATGGCAATCTTGTCCTCGACCGAGAAATCGATGCCGGGGGTCTGCTGCCCGTCACGGAGCGTCGTGTCGAAGAGATAGATTTTTTCGCGTGTCATACTGTTTCCTCCGGCGAACCGGTTATTGATACTGGGGTGCCCGGCCTATGCTTTGCCTGCAAACTTATCCGTGGCGCGGATGAGCTGATCCAGAATGCCAGGCTCAGACGAAGCATGGCCGGCACCCTCGATCAGGTGAAATTCCGCTTTCGGCCAGGCCTTGTGCAGCGCCCAGGCATAGCGTGCCGGGCAGGGCATGTCGTAGCGGCCGTGGACGATGACCCCGGGAATGTCTTTCAGTTTGTAGGCGTCGCGCAGCAGCTGGCCTTCCTCGAGCCAGCCGGCATTGACGAAGAAATGGTTCTCGATGCGGGCGAAGGCATGCGCATATTCCGCATCCTTGAACTGGGCGCTGACGGCAGGCTCCGGCAGAAGCGTGATCGTCTCGCCTTCCCAGATCGACCATGCCTTGGCGGCCTCCAGGCGGGCGGCCTTATCGGGATGCGTCAGCAGCCGATGGTAGGCCGCCATCATCTCATGGCGCTCTTCCGGCGGGATAGGGGCGATGAAGCGCTCCCATTTGTCAGGGAACATCTCAGAGACGCCGAACTGATAATACCAGTCGAGCTCGGCTCTCGTCAGCGTATAGATGCCGCGCACAACCAGTTCGGAAACCCGCTCCGGATGCGTTTCGGAATAGGCGAGCGCCAGCGTGGAGCCCCAGGAGCCGCCGAAAACCAGCCACTTTTCCACACCGGCCATTTTGCGCAGTCGTTCGATATCGTCAACCAGGTGCCAGGTCGTATTGGCTTCCAGGCCGGCATGCGGCGTCGAGCGCCCGCAGCCGCGCTGGTCGAACAGGGTCACATCGTAAAGCGCCGGATCGAACACGCGGCGGTGGCTCGGCGAGATGCCGCCGCCCGGGCCACCATGCAGGAAGACGGCAGGCTTGGCGCCTGGCGTTCCCACGCGCTCCCAATAGATCACGTGACCGTCTCCGACATCGAGATGGCCGGAAGCATAGGGTTCGATTTCCGGATAAAGCGTGCGCAGTATCTCGGTCATATTTTCAGCCCCTCCGCCGGCCAGATATCGGTGTCGTGATCGGGATGCTGGAAGGAGATGATCTGTTCCTGCCGCGAATAGAAATCCGGATCCTGATGGATGGGCTTTTCGAAGATCGTCTCCACCCAGGGCAAGCGATAGGCGTGGTTGACCTGGATCTGCGGAGCGAGATCGTCGCGCTCGTCGAAGGCGCCGATGGCTATTTCGAGGCCGCCCGGATGACGGTAGGTCAACGGCGTGCCGCAGTTCTTGCAGAAACCGCGGTCGATATTGACGGAGGACTGAAAATAGGTCGGTTCACCGCGCGTCCATTCCAAGCCGTCTTCAGGTGCGGTAACGAGCGCGGAGAAGAAATTGCCGAACTGCTTCTGGCACATGCGGCAATGGCAGATCGAGGGGCGGCCGAGCTGGCCGCGAATGCGAAACCGCACGGCACCGCATTGGCATCCTCCGCTTCTGGTTGCTTCAGTCATGACGCTTCTCCTGTGGCCAGCTCGAGGTATCGTGATCGGGATGCTGGTGGCTGGATAGCCGGATCGACACGGCACGATCTGCTGCGGATCTTCGGTGGCACTGGAGTATGCGTGGGGGTAACCAGACTCACCGCTTGATCTCCCAGCTTGTGGTCCGCTCGCCTGTCACCGCATCCTTGCCGTCCTTGAGCTGGATGCCCATGGCCGTCAGCTCCTCGCGAAGCTTGTCGGCCTCGGCGAAGTTCTTCGCCTTCAGCAGCTCCAGACGCTGGCGCACCTTGGCATCGATCTCCGCGACCACGGCTTCGTCAATCTCCGTCTTCTTCGGCAGCAGGCCGAGAAGACCGGCGCTGGCCGCGAACACCGGCAGGAGGTTGGCGTCGGCATTGGCGGCCTGTGCCAGGGCATGCAGCGCCTGAATGGCGGCGACGGTGTTGAGATCGTCGCCGAGAGCGGCAAGGACCGTCTGATCCGGCGCGGCACCGCTGGCATCCCCCGTTGGCCATTTGGCGATCAGCCGTTCGGCTTCCTCGAGGCGCTTGACGGAAAAGTCGATCGGCTCGCGATAATGCGTCATCAGCATGGCAAGCCTGAGGACCTCGCCCGGCCATGTCCGGCCGCCGAGCTTGTCCGTCTGCAGCAGCTCGTGGATGGTGACGAAATTGCCTTCCGATTTCGACATCTTGCGGCCTTCGACCTGCACGAAGCCGTTATGCATCCAGACATTCGCCATGGCATGCGTGCCGTGCGCGCAACGCGATTGCGCGATTTCGTTCTCATGATGCGGGAAAATCAGATCGAGACCGCCACCGTGAATGTCGAAGACATCGCCGAGATAGCGCCCGCTCATGGCCGAGCACTCGATATGCCAGCCCGGACGGCCGCGGCCCCAGGGGCTTTCCCAGCCTGGCTCGTTCTCGTCCGACAACTTCCACAGCACGAAATCGCCGGGGCTCTTCTTGTGTTCGTCCACGGCGACGCGGGCGCCTGCCTGCTGTTCGTCGAGATTGCGCTTCGAGAGCTGACCGTAATCGGCCATCGACTTGGTATCGAACAGCACTTCACCGGCTGCCCGATATGCATGCCCCTTGGCGATCAGGGTCTCGATGATCGTAATCATCTCAGCGATATTGTCGGTCGCACGCGGCTGCGCGGTCGGCTCCATGCAGCCGAGTGCCTTCGTATCCTCGCGATACTGCCGCTCGGTCTTCTCCGTGACAAGGCGGATCGCCTCGTTCAGCGGCAGGCCGGGATGATCGCGTAGCGCACGCGCGTTGATCTTGTCGTCGACGTCGGTAATGTTGCGGACATAGGTGACGTGGCTCTCGCCGTAGACGTGCCGCAGCAGCCGGAACAGCACATCGAACACGATCGCCGGGCGGGCATTGCCGATATGGGCGAAATCATAGACCGTGGGGCCGCAGACATACATGCGAACATTGCCGCGATCGATCGGCTGGAAATCGACCTTTTCGCGCGTCAGCGTGTTGTAGAACTTCAATTGCGGCTCGGCGGCCATATCACTCTCCCAAGGCATAAATCCGAAAAAATACCGTCACCGGCAGGCCGGACGTTTGTCATCTTGGATTTTGGGAGACGAAAACGGCCAGGCCAGCGAAGCGCTAGCGAATAATCTTCCGGCAGATAATGCAGATAACCGTTTTCATGGGCGACTTTATCGCGCGCCGGAAGAATTTGGTCAAGTGGGAACACTTCCTCTCCGGTATCGGAGGGCGGTGTTTTTATTCCGGCATCCGGTAGTCGACGAGCTTGTTCTTGCGCACGATGAAGAGCTTGCCGGTCTCGGTGACGTCGGGGCCGGTGAGCGGCAGGATCGCCTGGGCGACGTCGCGGGGATGCGGCAGCGTATCCGGATCTTCGCCTGGCATGGCCTGAGCGCGCATGGCGGTGCGGGTGGCGCCCGGATCGACACTGGTGATGCGTAGCGGCGTGCTCTGCGTTTCACCTGCCCAGGTTCGCGCCAGAGCCTCGACGGCAGCCTTTGATGCGGAATAAGGGCCCCAGAAAGGCCGGCAGCGATGGGCGGCAGCCGATGACAGGATGACCGCGCGTCCGGCATCGGAACGCATCAGCAGCGGCTCGACCGAGCGGATCAGCCGCCAGGTGGCGGTGACGTTGATGGTCATCACCTTCTCGAATACCTTGGCTTCGACATGGCCGATCGGCGAGATCACGCCGAGGACGCCAGCATTGGCGACGAGAATATCGAGTTTGCCCCAGCGCTCGTAGATCGAAGCGCCGAGCGCGTCGATGGCATTCATGTCTGCAAGGTCGAAAGGAACGAGAGTTGCCGAGCCGCCGGCAGCCTTGATGGCGTCGTCGAGCTCCTCAAGGCCCCCGACCGTGCGGGCGCAGGCGATCACATGCGCGCCGGCCTTGGCCAGCTCCAATGCGGTGAAATAGCCGATGCCGCGCGATGCGCCTGTCACGACCGCGATCTTGTCCTTGAGATTGACGCTCATTCTGTCCTGATCCGAATGCATGGAAGAGAAAAGGGGCAAAATGCCCCTGTCAATCCTTGGCTCAGCCGTTGCTGGCGAGAACGGAAAGCTTGCGCACGTTGCTGGTGCTTTCCTTGTCGAGCAGGCGGGTCGGATAATCGCCTGTGAAATAATGGTCGGTGAACTGCGGCTGCGCATTGTTGCGGGGCTCGCCGCCGACAGCCTGGTAAAGGCCGTCGATGGACAGGAACTCCAGCGAATCCGCGCCGATATACTCGCACATGGCCTTCAGGCTCGTGTACTGGTTTGCCAACAGCTTGTCGGCATCGGGCGTGTCGATACCGTAGAAATCCGGATGGAAGATCATCGGACTGGCGACGCGGATATGCACCTCGCTGGCGCCAGCATCGCGGATCATCTGCACGATCTTCACGGACGTCGTCCCGCGCACGATGGAATCGTCGATCAGCACGACGCGCTTGCCCTCGATGATGGCGCGGTTGGCGGAATGCTTGAGCTTGACGCCGAAGGCACGAATCTGCTGCGTGGGCTCGATGAAGGTGCGGCCGACATAATGGTTGCGGATGATGCCGAGCTCGAAGGGAATGCCGCTTGCCTGCGCATAGCCGATGGCGGCGGGCGTGCCGCCGTCCGGAACCGGCACGACCACATCGGCCGCGACAGGCGCTTCCCTGGCGAGATTGATGCCCATGTTCTTGCGGGCGACATAGACGTTACGGCCGCCGACAACGGAATCGGGACGGGCGAAATAGACGTATTCGAACAGGCAAAGACGCTCGGGGCGGGAAACTTCCGGCTTGCGGGCGTCGATGGTGATCGAACCATCAGGCTGAATCTCGCAGATGATGACTTCGCCGTTTTCGACGTCGCGGACGTATTTCGCGCCGATGATGTCGAGCGCACAGGTTTCCGAGCAGAAGATCGGCTTGCCGTCGAGTTCGCCCATGACCAGCGGCCGGATGCCGATGGGGTCTCGGGCGGCGATCAGCTTCGTGCGCGTCATGGCGAGCATCGAATAGCCGCCTTCCATCTGCCTGATGGCATCGATGAAGCGGTCGGAGGAGGAGGCTTGCTTGGAGCGGGCGATGAGATGCAGCACGACTTCGGTATCCGAAGTCGACTGACAGATGGCGCCATCGGCGATCAGCTGCCGGCGCATAGTCAGGCCGTTGGTGAAATTGCCGTTGTGGGCAATCGCGATGCCGCCGACTTCCAGCTCGGCAAACAGCGGCTGGACATTGCGCAGGATCGTTTCGCCGGTGGTCGAATAGCGTACATGGCCGATCGAGCGGTCGCCGGGTAGCCGCGCGAGCGTGGCAGGGTCGGTATAGTGGTCGCCGACCAGACCCATCCGCCGTTCCGAATGGAAGCGCTGGCCATCGAAGGAGACGATGCCGGCCGCTTCCTGGCCGCGATGCTGCAGGGCGTGCAGGCCGAGCGCCGTCAGCGTCGCCGCATCCGGATGTCCCAGAATGCCGAAGACACCGCATTCTTCATGCAGCGTATCGCCGTCGATATCGTCCTCGATGGAAACGGAATGGTTCATGGCTGCGGGCCTTTGCTCTCAACGTGGACGGATCGGGGCGGCGTCACAAGTGACCATTAAAATAACTTAAAATCCGGCCGGAAAAAATATCGGGCCGGATCTTCTATCGTCACGCCGCTCAAATGGCGATTCTCGGGCGGCAGGTCAAGCCTGTAAACGCACTGTCAATTGTTTGTCTGCGGCGCGGGCGCATCATCCGACGGCGCGGTATCGTTCGGCGCGGCGTTGTCGCCACCTCCCTGCTGCTGCTGCTGTTGCTGCTGGTTCGGCGCAATCTTGTTGATGATCTCGGGCGGCAGCATGGCCTGGACATTTTCAGGAAGCGCCGACTTCAGCTTTTCGACCATCGAATCCAGGAAAGGTTTGGACTTGGCGTTGTTGACCCAGTCCGGACGGGCGGCTGGGGCCACCAGCCAGTTCCAGAAGGCGACGACGACCACCATCAGGAGCAGACCGCGGGCCGCGCCGAAGAGGAAGCCGAGCGTCCGGTCGAGCGCACCGATGCGGCTGTCGATGATGAAATCGGCGATCCGGATGGTGATGAAGGAGATGATGATCAGCGCCAGCAGGAAGATGACGGCGGCAGACGCGATCGTTGCGATCTTGGTATCGGCCTTGTATTGCAGGGCATAGGGAACGAGCAGCGGATAAAGATAGTAGGCGGCGACCGCCGACCCACCCCAGCTGACGATCGATAGTATTTCGCGCGAAAAACCGCGAACCATGGCCAGAACGGCGGAGAAGAGAAGAACGCCGATAACAATACCGTCGAAAATCGTAATGGGCATTTATAATCCACTTCAAGACTTGCCGAACCTCATGGTCGGCATCGGCCTCAATTCATGAGCCTCTTCTTCGCCAAGAACGGCTGAAGTAAGGCTCAGTCTTCGTCTTCCGCGCGCTTGAGCGCACCTTTCGATCCGGCAATGCGCGCCACCAGATCCGGCAGGCTGTCGATCTCGCTCCAGCGTCCGCCGTTGACCTTCGGTAGATCGGCGGAAGCGGCAGGCAGGACAGCCCCGGAAAATCCCAGCTTCTCGGCTTCCTTGAGGCGCTGGGCGGTGTGCGCAACCGGCCGGACGGCGCCCGACAGGCTGACTTCGCCGAAATAGACGCAATCGGCGGGCAGGGCAAGACCGGCCAAGGAGGAAACCAGTGCAGAAGCGACGGCAAGGTCCGCAGCCGGCTCGGAAATGCGGTAGCCGCCAGCAATATTGAGATAAACATCGTGCTGGCCGAGCCTGACGCCGCAATGCGCTTCCAGAACGGCGAGAATCATCGAAAGACGCGCCGAATCCCAACCGACGATGGCGCGGCGCGGCGTGCCGAGCGATGTCGGCGCGACCAGCGCCTGCACCTCGACCAGCACCGGGCGCGTGCCTTCGATGCCGGCAAAGACGGCCGCACCCGGCGATTTTTCATTGCGCTCGCCGAGAAAGAGCTCGGATGGATTGGGCACGTCGCGCAGGCCGGCGTCGGACATTTCGAACACGCCGATTTCGTCGGTCGGGCCGAAGCGGTTCTTCACCGTGCGCAGGATGCGGTAATGATGGCCGCGGTCGCCTTCGAAATAGAGGACGGCATCGACCATATGCTCGACGACGCGCGGTCCGGCGATCTGGCCGTCTTTCGTGACGTGGCCGACCAGCACCATCGCAGTTCCTGTCTGCTTGGCGAAGCGGATCATCGCCTGCACGCCGGTGCGCACCTGTGTCACCGTGCCGGGTGCGGATTCGGCAAGCTCGCTCCACAGCGTCTGAATGGAGTCGATGATGACGAGATCCGGCCGCTTGCCTTCCGCGAGCGTCGCCAGAATATCCTCGACATTGGTTTCGGCGGCGAGCAACACTTCCGTATCGGCAGCCTTCAGCCGCTGAGCGCGCAGACGAACTTGCGCCACGGCCTCTTCGCCGGAGACATAGACGATCTTGTGTCCTTGCCGGGCGAGGGCGGCAGCCGCCTGCATTAGTAGCGTCGACTTGCCGATGCCGGGATCGCCGCCGACGAGAACGGCCGAGCCGCGAACGAAGCCACCGCCTGTCGCGCGGTCGAGCTCGGATATGCCGGTATGGATGCGCGGCGCTTCCTCGATCTCGCCGGAAAGCGTGGTCAGCGTGACCGGCTTGCCCTTCCGCGGCGTCTTGGCCGGGCCGCCGCCGATCCCGCCCAGCGGATCTTCCTCGACGATGGTGTTCCATGCGCCACAGTTGTCGCACTTGCCGGCCCAGCGATTATGGACCGTGCCGCAGTTCTGGCAGATGAATTGTGTGCGGGCTTTGGCCATCGGATGCGGTTCTCAAACTTCGAATGCGTTGCTTTCCGCGACGAATCGCGCTCGGCTGACAGATAATGTCTTTCTCGGCCCATCAAAACTAATGATTTCCGTATCAACGGCGATCGTGTCAGCTTTTATGCCGGGTTTTATGGATGATGATCGATGTTTGACTATTCGCTTGCGCACTGGATGGGCTTTCTGACCGCTGCAACCCTCCTCAATCTGTCGCCGGGGCCGGATATCGCTTTCATTCTCGGCCATACGATCAGAAGCGGCATGCGCTCGGGCTTTGCGGCGCTGTTCGGCATCTGGAGCGGCGCGTGCCTGCATGTGCTGATGGCGGCCGCCGGTCTTTCGGCGATTCTTGCTGCCTCCGCGCTGGCCTTCTCGACGGTCAAATGGGTCGGTGCTGCCTACCTGATCTGGCTCGGTATCCAGGCGCTGCGCTCGAAGGGCGAGGCGGCATGGATCAAGGAGGGCGGCAAGACCTTGCCCTTCAGTCGCATCTATCGGCAGGGCATCATGGTCTCGCTGCTCAACCCGAAGGTAGCGATCTTCTTCCTGGCCTTCCTGCCGCAATTCGTCGTCGAAGGCGCCGGCCCGGTCTGGGCGCAGCTTTTGCTGCATGGCAGCTTGATCATCGTCGTCGCCGCTTTCATCGAGCCGCCGCTGATCCTGCTCGGCGGTCGTCTTAGCGAGGCGCTTCGACGCAATCGGAGCCTCGGCCTGTGGCTCGATCGCGGTCTCGGCACGCTCTTCGTCGCCCTCGGTGTCCGGTTGGCGATCAGCGCCCGCTAGAGCCGGATTTAGGTCGAGTCGACCTAAAATCTGAATCCGCTCTAGAATCAAGGAAGTAGAGCGTGATGCCGTCCGAAAACCGCATACACTTTTCGGCATCACGCTCTAAATATTCTGAGGAGTAGCAGGGCTATTCCTCGGCCTCTTCCGAGATATACCGGCGCTCGTGCCGCAGCCCCATGCTGGTCAGCATCTCGTAGCCGATGGTGCCCGCAGCCTTGGCGGCCTCATCGACCGAGATGTTGCTGCCGAAAAGCTCGACATAGTCACCGGCTCTGACCAGGTTTCCCGGCAGGTCGGTGACATCGAAGATGGTCAGGTCCATGGTGATGCGGCCGGCAACGGGCACCTTATGGCCGGCGATGAAGCCATGACCGCCTGGGATGCCGGTCTGGCGCAGCGGCACGCCCGCGCTCGACTGGCTGCGCATGTAGCCGTCGGCGTAGCCTGCCGAGACGATCGCCAGCCGGCTGTCGCGGGTCAATTGCAGTGCGCGGCCGTAGCCTACGGTTTCGCCCGACCTGACCGAGCGGGTCTGGATGATCCGCGCCTCCGCCGTCGCTACCGGACGCATCGGATTGGCCATGTCGGGAACCGCCTCGCCGCCATAGGTGGCGATGCCGGGACGGGTGAGATCGAAATGATAGTCGGTCCCAAGGAAGATGCCTGCCGAATTGGCAAGGCTCGCCTCGATCCCTTCGAAGGCGACACTGACCTTGCGGAAGGCCTCGAGCTGCTGCCTGTTCATCGCATTGGACGGATCGTCGCCGCAGGCGAGGTGGCTCATGACAAGCACTGGCGCGAAGCTTGCCGGACGGGAAACGTCATCGGCAAGCGCGATCGCATCGTTCATCGGCAGGCCGAGCCGGTTGAAGCCGGTGTCGACCTGCAGCGCGCAGGGATAATCGCCATAGTCTGACAGAACCGCCATCCAGAAGGTCAGTTGCTCCTCCGACGCGATGACGGGTACCAGGTCATTCTCGAAAAACCGACGCTCCATGCCCGGCCAGATGCCGCTCAGAACGAAGATGCGCGCCTCAGGCGCATAGAGCCGCAGTGTCGCGCCTTCGTCGGCGGTGGCAACGAAGAAATCGCGCGCCCCAGCACCATAAAGCGTTTCACCGACATCCTCGATCCCGAGCCCGTAAGCATCTGCCTTGACGACGGCTGACGTGCGGGCTTTCCCCGAACGGCGAGCCAGTTCGCGCCAGTTTTCGACGAGGGCGCCGAGATCGACCGTCAGACGCAGGCCGGCGGAAGCGAAAGCATCGTCGTCTTCGAAGGGGAGGGAAAAATCTGTCATGAATCGCCGCGCTGAAAGGGAAGTTGTTCAGGGCACTTTAGAGAGCATCGTGGCAAAGAGAAAGCGCGCACGGGCAGATACCAGCCTTTCCCACATGCGATCACTTTTGTTCAAGACGCGCGGGAGCCGGCGCGCTAATCTTCGGGGATGCAGAACGTTTCACAGAAAGAGGCGGCTGACGCCATGCCGCTTGCCAAGGTGGAATCGACTCGCTTCTGGCGAGACGGTCGCTTTCACGACATGGAATGCCTGAGCGCAAGCTTCGTGACGCATGAATATGCGCCGCATGCGCACGACACCTTCAGCATCGGGACGATTGAAAGAGGCAGCCAGATCACCACGCTGCTCGGCAGTCGGGAAGAAGCTGGACCGGGCGATCTCTATATGATCAATCCTGGAGTAGTGCATGACGGCGTTCCGGGCGGCGAAGGCTATCGCTACCGTATGATCTACCCGGACACGAACCTTTTCGTCGATATTCTGGAAGACGTCACGGGCAAAGCCTTCAATGCGACGCCCTCTTTCGCCAGTTCGTTGTTGCGCGATCCGCAGCTTGCCAGCGCCTTCCACAAGGCGCATCGCACACTCGAGAGTGGCGCCGGCGCGCTGGAATCCGATGAAGGCATGTTCTCGGTGCTGGCGGCGCTCTTTGCGCGCTACGGCAGCACGATCGTCCTTCCCGTCGATACCAAGGAGCGTAGCGCCGTCGCGCGTGCCCGCGATTATCTCACTGAGAATTTCGACGGCGATGTCGGATTGGAGGAGTTGGCCAAGGTTGCGGGGCTAAGCCGCGCACATTTGATCCGCGCTTTCCGCAGGGAGTATCATATTACGCCGCATGCCTTTCTGACCGACCGGCGCATAATCGTTGCCCGCCGATTGCTCAGGGAAGGCCGCATGCCGGCCGATGTCGCCATGGAATGCGGTTTCGCCGATCAGGCGCATTTCACGCGCCACTTCAAATCGCGCACCGGCGTCACTCCGGGCCAGTTCCGCGTCGGCTAGCGCATTTCCAGGAAAAGTGCGCAGCGGTTTTCCGTCCGGAATGCGCTGGGAAATAGGAACATAGCGCATTTTCGCTTCTCTGCGGATATTGAAAACACATTGCGGATTCCGGATGGAACTCTGATCACTTTCGTTCAATACAGCGCCCGCTGCCGTCGGCTACCTCTCCATCATTGTTGAAGTGGAGGTTGCCAATGTTGCAGCAGAGCCGGCCGGCCGGCGAATTCAAAGCCGGGATGCGTGCCATTTTTCCGCTGATCGTCGCCGTCCTGCCGATCGGCCTCGTGTTCGGCGCGATTTCGGCGACCAAGGGGCTTTCGCCGTTGGAGGCCATGCTGATGAGCGCGCTGGTCTTCGCTGGCGGCTCGCAATTCGTGGCGATGGATATCTGGACACATCCCGCAAGCTGGATCGGCGTCGGCTTTGCGGCCCTGCTCGTCAATGTCAGGCATCTGCTGATGAGCGCTTCGATCGGCACGAAGATGCAGTCTTTCTCCGGCATCAAGCGCTATCTCGCCATGCTGTTTCTCGCCGATGAGATTTGGGCCATGGCGGAATTCCGCGCGGGCACGATGCGGCTCACGCCCGCCTGGTATGCGGGCATCGTCACGCCCTTCTACTTGGCATGGATCGGCTCGTCGCTTGCGGGTGCCTTGCTTGGCGCCTTTCTCGGCGATCCCGCCGTCATCGGTCTCGACTTCGCCTTTCCGGCCGTCTTCATCGTGCTGGTCATGGGCTTCTGGAAAGGACCGGAAACCGGCGCTGTGCTTGCCGCAAGCGGAATTGCAGCCGTTGCAGTCCACCAGTTCGTGCCTGGTGTCTGGCATATTGCTGCCGGCGCGCTGGCGGGACTGGCAGTGGCTTTCTGGAAAAGCAAGACGCGGGAGCAGACGGCATGACGCTCGATCTCAACACGCTGCTTGCCATCCTCGCCATGGCTGCTGCAACGATCTTCACCCGTGTTGGCGGTCTCGTCTTGATTCGCTACGTTAGGATTGACGAGCGCAGGCGAACCACAATCGAAGCCATTCCACCGGCCGTGCTGATGGCTGTCATTGCCCCGACAGCTTTTGCTACCGGCTGGGCGGAGGCGCTGGCCTGCGCCGCCACCGCCATCGTCTCCCGCCGCTTGCCGATGCTGGCAAGCGTTGTTGTCGGCGTTGCGACGGTGGCTTTGCTGCGGGCTGCGGGACTCTGAAGCCTTTCCGGCAAAAGTGCGAAGCGGTCCTCATCCTGGCGGAACATTGACGCGGCGAGCGTCAATGTTCTTCATACTGCGTGAAGGACGGGTCGGCGAGGTCGGCAAATCGGGTGAATTCCGACTGGAAGGCGAGCTTCACCGTGCCCGTCGGTCCGTGACGCTGCTTGGCGATGATGACATCGGCCGTGCCCTTCACGCGGTCGAACAGCGCTTCCCATTCCGCATATTTCGGATCGTTCGGATCGCGGGGCTCCTGGTTTTTCACGTAATATTCCTCGCGGAACACGAAGAGCACCACGTCGGCGTCCTGCTCGATTGAGCCGGATTCGCGAAGGTCCGAAAGCTGCGGCCGCTTGTCATCGCGGCTTTCGACCGCACGCGAGAGCTGGGAGAGTGCCACGATCGGAACGTTGAGCTCCTTGCCGAGCGCCTTCAGGCCCGTGGTGATTTCGGTGATTTCCTGAACGCGGTTCTCGCCCGACTTCTTCGAACCGGTCATAAGCTGTACGTAGTCGACGACCAGAACGTCAAGGCCGCGCTGGCGTTTCAGGCGACGCGCGCGGGCCGCAAGCTGGGCGATGGAGATACCACCCGTCTGGTCGATATAGAGCGGCACCTTCTGCATCATCATCGAGCAGGCCACCAGCTTTTCGAAATCGGCATCGTTGATGTCGCCGCGGCGGATCTTCGATGAGGAGACTTCCGTCTGCTCGGAGATGATACGCGTGGCAAGCTGTTCCGATGACATTTCCAGCGAGTAGAAGCCGACGACACCGCCGTTCTTCGCCTTCATCGAGCCATCAGGCTGCACCTCGCCCTCGTAGGCGGCGGCAATATTATAGGCGATGTTGGTGGCAAGCGAGGTCTTACCCATGCCAGGGCGGCCTGCAAGGATGATCAAGTCGGAGCGCTGGAGGCCGCCCATCTTGCTGTCGAGCGAGTGGATGCCCGTGGAGATGCCGGAGAGGCCGCCGTCACGCTCCTTGGCAACGGCCGCCATGTCGATCGCCAGTGCCACAGCATCATTGAACGACTGGAAGCCGCCGTCGTAGCGGCCGTTTTCTGCGAGCTCGAACAATCGGCGCTCGGTATCCTCAATCTGCGTCTGCGGCGGCATGTCGAGCGGCGCGTCATAGGCGATATTGACCATGTCTTCGCCGATGGTGATCAGCGCCCGGCGCAGTGCCAGGTCGTAGATGGCGCGGCCATAGTCTTCCGCATTGATGATCGACACGGCTTCGACGGCGAGACGCGCGAGATATTGCGCGACCGTCATGTCGCCAACCTTTTCCTCCGCCGGCAGGAAGTTCTTGATGGTGACAGGGTTGGCTGTCTTGCCCATGCGGATGATGTCGCCGGCGACCTCGAAGATCTTCCGGTGCAGCGGCTCGTAAAGATGGATGGGCTTCAGAAAGTCGGAGACGCGGTAATAGGCATCGTTATTGACGAGGATGGCGCCGAGAAGAGCCTGTTCCGCCTCTATGTTGTTGGGCGCTTCGCGATAGTGCTGGTCGGCGGGAGCAATGGCGGCGAGCTTGCGCGCAGCTTCGTTCATTTTCCATCTCTTCGTACTTTAGGGTGTCGACTGGTTTGCGACGATCCGGTGTCATGGTCAACCAAGCAAAGCTTGCCGGCGCGCCAAGGGAGATAAATAGGTTCGACCTATCAACGTTGTTCCACTCGTCCACAGGGACAAGTTTCCGCCACGTAAAAAATCCTTTGTCGCCATTTTGCAACGCAATGATCGACACACGAATCACGTAAGCAAACCATCAGTGGGGATATTTTAGCTGGGTCTTTCGCCGTGTACATCAATCGTTGCGGCTATCATGCTTGAAAAGCTATGGAAATCCGGTTATTCCCTATTAATTAGGGTAGGATGCTAATAGTATAAAGTTGCAATAATGTCCGGTGCGCCATCAAGACAAGAGCTTTTCGACGACCTTTTTGCGTTCAATCGCAAGCTGAGGGCGGCCTTTGACGCGCTCGTTCGCGAGCGCGGCATGACTCTTTCCCGCGCCAGGGTTTTTCGCAAACTCTCCCGCCGGGACGGCATCAACCAACGGGAACTTGCCGACGAGCTGGAGCTTGAAACGCCGACGCTCGTGCGCATCCTCGATGCCATGGAGGCGCAGAACTTCATCGAGCGCCGTGCCGCGGTATCCGATCGCCGCGCCAAGCAGATCTTCATGACGGAATCCGGAAAAGTCGTTGCCGCCGAGGTCGAGGCTCTTGCCACCAGTGTGCGCGCGGATATCTTGGAGGGGATTTCGGACGACGATGTCGGCATGGCGCTCAAGGTTATCCGTGCCATGACTGCCAATCTTCAGAATATCGGTAAATCATGAGGTAATGCATGAGCGGGGATCCGGGCCTGGTCGCCAAAGCGGAAGCCAACGCCGTCCCGCCCGCTCCGCCGCCTATGCCGGGCTGGAAAGTGCCGCTCTACATTGCGGCATCCGTCATGTTCTTTCTGACCCAGGGCCTGGGTCTCAATCTCGCCTTTGCCAACCTTACGCAGATCCAGGGAACCATCGCGGCGACCACCACCGAATCCGCATGGCTTTCTGCTGCCTATATGGCGCCGAATGTCAGCCTCGCCATCGCGCTCGTAAAGATCCGCCTTCAGTATGGCGTGCGCAATTTCGCCGAGGTCAGCATTCTCGGCTTCGTGCTCGCCTCGCTGCTCAATCTCTTCGTCTCCGACCTGCATTCGGCGATCGTCGTCCGCTTCCTGAGCGGGATTGCCGGCGCGCCGCTCTCGACGCTCGGCTTCCTTTATATGCTGGAGGCCTTCGAGCCGGCCAAGAAGATGACGATCGGAGTCAGCCTGGCGATGATGAACACGCTGCTTGCCGCTCCCATCACCCGCCTCGTGTCGCCCTCGCTGCTGGATTATGGCGAATGGCGCGGCCTCTATACGCTTGAGATGGCGCTGGCGCTGCTTGTCATGCCGATCATTTATCTGCTGCCGCTGACACCGCCGCCGCGCGTCAAGGTCATCGTGCTGGGCGATATCTTCAGCTATCTTCTCGTGGCGATCGGTTTCGGCTGTCTTGCCGTCGCCCTGTCGGTCGGGCGCCTCTATTGGTGGCTGGAGGTGCCATGGCTCGGGGTCGTCTTGGCGATTGCCATCACGTCACTGACCGTCGCCATCGTCGTCGAACTGAGGCGGTCGACGCCTTTGATCGACGTTCGCTGGCTGCTGCGGCCGGAAATTCTCCATCTGACGGCGATCCTTCTGGTCTTCCGCATCATTGCCGCCGAGCAGACCTCGGTCATCATGACCTTCTATCAGAATGCCGTCGGGCTGCTCTACGATCAGCTCTCCATTCTGTACTGGATCATCCTCGCCTTCTCGATCATCGGCGGCCTCATCTGCACCGTGTTCATGAGCTATGGCTTCAGCTGGCAGATCCAGTTCGTCGCCCTCATTCTGATGGGCGTGGGTTCTCTGATGGATTCGCAGGTGACGAACCTCACGCGGCCCGAGCAGATGTATTTCAGTCAGGCGCTGGTCGCGGGCGGCGCGGCCCTGTTCCTGCCGCCCTCCATGTCGCAAGGCTTCAAGGAGGCTATATCCAAGGGACCGCCCTATCTGGTGACCTTCTTCGTCGTCTTCACCTTCACGCAGAGCATCGGCGGCCTCATCGGCTCGGCCTTCTACGGCACGCTGATCATCATTCGCGAGAAGTTCCATTCCGCGGTGTTGACCGAGCGCGTGCTGCTGACCGATCCGCATGTGGCTGCACGCGTCAGCCAGCTTTCATCCTCCTATGGCAAAGTCATTGGTGACAGCATGCTTCTGAAGGGAGAGGGGGTAGCGCTGCTCGGCGCACAGGTCAGCCGCGAGGCCAACATGCTCGCCTATGGAGACGCCTTCTTCACTGCCGCCGTAATCGCCTTCCTGTCGCTTGCCGGCCTCTCAATCCATGTCTTTTTCCGCTTCATCAGGGCTCGCCTGGCCGACGATCGGGCTGAGGCCGTGACATCCAACCCATGAGGATATGAAATAGCTCCATGTCGAGGCTCGTTCGCTCCCCCATCGAAGTCATCGCGGTTCTCGCCGGCATCGGCGGCGTCATGCTGGTGCTTTATGCCTGGCATCTGCCGCCGTTCAAAACCGCGGTCGAGACCACGGACGACGCCTATGTCAAAGGCTATGTCACCACCATCAGCCCGCAGGTCAGCGGCTATATCACCGACGTGCCGATCAAGGACTACAAGCTCGTCAAGGAGGGCGATGTGCTCGCCCAGATCGACGACCGCATCTACAAGCAGAAGGTGGCGCAGGCGCGCGCAACGCTGGACGGACAGAAGGCGGCACTCGCCAATTCGCAGCAGCAGGAGCAGGCCGCCAAGGCCGGCATCGTTTCAAGCCAGGCGCAGATCGACAGCGCCAACGCAGCCCTGAAGCGCGCCCAGCTTGCCTTCGATCGCGTCACGACATTGGTTTCCAGAGGTGTCTCGACGACAAGCGATTCCGAGCAGGCACAGGCCACATTGCAGCAGGCCCAGGCTTCGCTCAACCAGGCGAAAGCAGGCCTCGACGTCTCCCAGCAGAACCTGACGACGATCATTGTCAACCGTGCGTCGCTCGAAGCCGGTGTCAGCGGTGCGGAGGCTGCCGTGCAGCTTGCCGGTATCGATCTGGACAATACGACGATCAGGGCGCCGCAGGATGGCCGCGTCGGCGAAGTCGGCGTCCGCCTCGGCCAGTATGTGACGCCTGGCACGCAGCTGATGAACCTCGTGCCGAAGGACGTCTGGGTTATCGCAAATTTCAAGGAAACGCAGCTTGACGGCATGAAGCTCGATCAGCCCGCCACGATCTCCGTGGATGCGCTCGGGCATCGCGAGATCAAAGGCCGCATCCAGCGCTTCTCTCCGGCAGCGGGCTCCGAATTTGCCGTCATCAAGCCAGACAACGCGACGGGCAATTTCACCAAGGTCGCCCAGCGTATCGGCGTCAGGGTCAAGATCGAGGATGGACAGCCTCTGGCGGATCAGCTGGCGCCCGGCATGTCCGTCGTCGTTTCGATCGACAAGGATTCCGCTCCGTTGCCGGAGCCCAGGAACGGTGACTGAATATCACGCTTTGTCCTGTGCAGGGCGGCATATTGCGCTGAGCCTTATACTGTAGCGCGCTCCATCCTCACCTTGAGGCGCGAAGTCTCGAAGGGCGAGGATGGCCCATACGTTTCGACCAACAAAACAGCCTGGGCCGCAAGACCCAGGCTTCTTCATACGCAATCCTGCGAAGGCTTGAAGATCAAGCTTCGTCTTCGCCGTCGCGGTCAGCTTCCGGATCGAAGAAGTCTTCCGGACGCAGCGCGTCTTCGTCAACGCCGTAGATGGCGTCGGCGGAGGTGAGGGTTTCGCCCTTGGCCTGACGCTCTGCTTCTTCGGCGGAGCGGGCAACGTTGAGCTCGATCGTGATTTCGACTTCGGCGTGAAGTCCGATCGTGACATTGTGCAGGCCGATGGCCTTGATCGGCGTGTTCATGTGAACCTGGCTGCGGCCGATGTTGAAGCCTTCTGCAGCGAGGATTTCGACGACGTCACGGGCAGCGACCGAACCGTAGAGCTGGCCGGTTTCGCCAGCCGAGCGAACGACGATGAAGGACTTGCCGGCGAGAACGTCGGCAACCTTCTGAGCTTCGCTCTTGCGCTCGAGGTTACGGGCTTCGAGCGTGGCGCGCTCGGCTTCGAAACGAGCCTTGTTGGCGGCGTTGGCGCGCAGCGCCTTGCCGAGCGGCAGCAGATAGTTACGGGCAAAGCCATCGCGAACCTTGACGGTTTCGCCCATCTGGCCGAGCTTGGAGATGCGTTCGAGAAGAATGACTTCCATTTTCTTGTTCCTTTCGATGTCAGATTTTCGTGTCTTGTTTGGATATATCGGCATTCTTGTTCGGGGTCAGCGATATCGCCTTGCGGATATCGTAAAGGCCGAGAACGAGAACGATGAAGAGCGGCAGCGTCAGCAGGAAGGACATCAGGTAGCAGATGACCAGCACGGGTATGCGCCAGTCCTTGCCGCGCGTCCGGTAATGCAACGATGCAAAGCCGGAAACGATGAAGCCCGCGCCGAAGGCACCGAGAACGGCGGCGGCGATGAGGGCCAGGACGCCGCCGAAGAAGATGGCGACGATCGCCACGAGAAAGACGAAGATCGCATTGCGGTTCATGCGCAGCGCCGAGGGAATATCCTCGCGCGGGCGCAGATTGCGGCTGGAGGCCGCGACGATGCGGGTCGCGACATAATAGGCGGCGAGCAGCATCATGACCCAGATCATGCCCCAGGCGACGGGGATCGCGTAGAGCATGAGACTCTTGGTCTTCTGGATCGCTATGGGATCGAGCGGCAACGCCGGCTGCTGTTCGTTCACGGCCCTGACGTAGAGATCGACGACCTGGCCGACGAGATCGGCGTTGTAGCCCATGACCGCGCCGGCGACGATGATGACGACGGCGGCGAGGCCGCACAGGTGCAGCATGATGTCGGAGAGCGGATACCAGGCCATCAGATTATCCGGTCCTCCAAGTTCGGAGGCGGGACGCGCCAGATTGGCGAGATGGCTGAGCCAAGCGGGGATCAGCGTCAACAGGACGACGAACAGTCCGAAATAGACCGACTGCGCGATCGTGCCGACAAGCCCGGCAACGACGACGGCAGCGATGACGGCCATGTTGCCCCAGCCAAGGCCGACGATCAGGATCGGAAGAGCGGAAAGTGCGCCGAACAGGATGAACAGCAATGGCTGCACCGTCGCGCCATACACGAGTAGGGCGGCGGTCAGACCGGCGAGCGCGCCGATGCCAAGCTCTTTTGCGTTCAACTTTTTCACGTCGCTGTCCTGCTTCGTATCGAGCAGTTAGAGGATGCCTTCGCCACGCGGGCCTGAAAGCTTATCCCCAACATGGGGTTTCAAGGTTCCGATCCGCGCCCATCGCGAAAGGGAGAAGGGAAGGCATCGCTGCCTTCCCTCAAATTCATTCTGCGTCAGGCGCTATTAAGCGACGACGTAGGGCAGCAGGCCGAGGAAACGGGCGCGCTTGATCGCCTGGGCGAGTTCGCGCTGCTTCTTCTGGGAAACGGCCGTGATGCGGGACGGAACGATCTTGCCGCGCTCGGAAATGTAGCGCTGCAGGAGACGAACGTCCTTGTAGTCGATGCGCGGCGCATTGGCGCCCGAGAACGGGCAGGTCTTGCGGCGGCGATGGAACGGACGGCGGACGGGTGCGGAGGAAACTTCAGACATTCTCAAATCTCCTTATACGCGGTCTTCGCGCGGACGGCGCGGACGGTCTTCGCGGTCACCACGATCCGGGCGCGGACCACGATCGCCGAAGCTGCGCTCCGGGCGGTCGCCATCGCGGCGCGGACGATCGTCACGGTCGCGCTTCTGCATCATGGCCGACGGGCCGTCTTCGTGCTTCTCGACAGCGATCGTCATGTAACGCAGAACGTCTTCGCTGATGCGCATCTGGCGTTCCATTTCCTGGATCGCAGCGGCCGGAGCATCGATGTCCATCAGGGCGTAGTGAGCCTTGCGGTTCTTCTTGATGCGGTAGGTGAGGGACTTGAGGCCCCAGTTCTCGATACGCCCGACTTTACCGCCGTGAGCTTCGATGACACCCTTGTACTGTTCTACGAGGGCGTCGACCTGCTGAGCGGAAATATCCTGCCGGGCAAGGAATACATGTTCGTAAAGCGCCATGGATAGCTTTGCCTTTCTTGCGTTGGTCTGAACCCGATATTCGGCGGCTAAGCCTCAACGACTGCTCCTGAGAGGGTAAACCCAAGCAAGAAAAGCGTTTCCGAGACGGTCGAGAGCGGAGACACGGGAGGCTGGAACGCTTCCGTTCCGAACGATTCCCTTATCGGAAACCGGCCCTCCGTTCAGCCACCAGCCAGAAGACCGGGTTGCGAACAGGGCGGCTTATACGGATTTTTCTTCGAAAGGCAAGGGTAGGGGCGAAATTATGCCGTTTTGCCTGTAAGCGGCGTCGATGCTCGGGACAAATCGCGAGCTCCCGTCGCCGCAGCGTTGCACCCGCCGCACTCTCCCATATGATAGGATGCCAATTGCAGCAACGGGGACGGTTCATGCGCATTTTTCTCGTTCGGCACGGCGAATCCCTCGGCAATATCGATGACCGGGCCTATCGGCAGTTCGGCGATCACAATGTTCCGCTGACCGAGTGGGGGCATCGGCAGGTGCTGCAGGCAGGCCAGGCGATATCAGCCTATCTGAAAGGGCTGCCACCAGCCGAATTTGCGCAGGCTGAACGTCTGGTATTCTCCCTTCCTGAGGACGCGGCAGAGCAAGGATGCCCTGCTTGAGGTTCTGCCTGCCGAACTCATCGGGGATACCAGAGAGGATTATCTCCTGCGCGAGCAGGATTTCGGGCTCTTCACCGAAATCTACGACCATGCCGAACAGAGGCGGAAATTTCCCGACGAGTTCGAGAAATGGGCAAGACTGCGCAATAACAACGGCAAGTTCTATGCGCGTCCGCCGGATGGCGAGAGCCGTGCCGATGTCGCCCAGCGCGTTCGCTTGTTTCTGCAGACCGTCATGCATGATGCCGAAAACGGCAGGAACAATGTCATCATCGTCGGCCACGGCGTCACCAACCGGGCCTTCGAGATGAACTTCCTGCATTATCCGGTCGATTGGTTCGAGCGCTCGGACAATCCAGGAAACGCCGATGTCACCTTGATCGAAGGGCGGAGTTCGGAAGGCTATCGCTCGATCCTGCTTCATAAGTCTGTGGACCGTGTGAAAGGGCAGGAAGAATTGAAGGAGGCTTATGGTTCCGAATTGGCGATTGCGCCGAAGACGAAGCAATAGTTGCTTGCGGCAGTCGGCAGGACATTCCTAGCGATATTGGGGCCCGTTCCATGTCGGCCTTGGAACCGGGCAACTCTTGAAACATGCGCTGCAATCATGACTTGTGAAATGATGGGACCTGTGGAATTCATGACCTGGCTGATATTTGGGGGCTGAGTTGTGAAAGTAATGCGAAAAAACTTTGCTTTGGCAGGTCTTGCTTTGGGCCTCATCCTTCTCGCTCAAGATGCAGCAGCGAGATTAAGCTACGAAGCGCATAGCTTGAAAGATGGTTCCAAGTTTATCATGGTGAGCGGTCAGTTCGAAGCTGACGATGACTTGGCCTTATTTCGCAATGAAGTTCTTTCCAGCCATGCGTTTTCCGTTAGTTTCTTCAGTGGCGGCGGAAACGTATACAAGGCCATGGAGTTTGGCCGTCTGATCCGGTCTTTAGGCCTTCAAACCGTGGCTGCCCGGGGCTCGGAATGCGCCTCGGCTTGTTCCTTGTCATTTCTTGGCGGGGTTACCCGTTATGCCGAGCCGGGTGCGATTGGTGTTCATAAATCCTCGTTCAGCGATACGAGTGGAATGAATGTCGAAGATGCCGTTGCGGCCGTTCAACAGCAAACCGCCGATGTGATTTCCTATATGAACGAAATGGGCGTCGATCCTAGTTTGCTGCAACTTGCCCTAAAATACGACAGCAATGATATTCGTTATCTGTCATCGAGCGAAATGACACGGTTTCGAGTTACGACGGTCTCGTTTCAAGAAGTTCATGAATCTGAGGTCGAATCGTCGTCTGGTAAAGCTCAGGCACCGATTGCTGATGGACGCATAACGTCAAAGACGCTGAGCAAAAAGCCACCGCTTCTGCAAGTTCCTGTCCCAAGAAACGGCATTGTTCAAGATGATAGTGGTTCGGCTCTATTAAAAGCCGGGCGGGATATCCGCTCCAAGACGATTGCGGCTTTTGCGAATGGAAGCGAGTTACAGATTATCAAGAGCACCGGCGACTGGTATCGCGTGTTGATCGGCAAAAAAACCGGCTATATGCCCCAAACGTCGGTATGGGTGCGTGAATTTGAAGAAAAACAGCTTGGGAGGCAATACATTGAAATAACCACTGAAAAATCTTTAGAGCCCGCAATGGTTTTGGCCAAGCAGTCATTTATTCCAATGGCAGTTCACTTAACCGTACAGGGGAGTTATGCCGTCACGATTGTTGGGACGTACGAGGGAGCTGTTAATTCCCTTGTATTTCAGCCTTTGGTTAATACCAAAACCATCCCTCCGACCGCCTTCGTTACTTATGGTAACAACTACGTTCGCGAAATCTGCTGCAGAGCTTCCACCACGACGGCCGAATAAACGGGCAAACTTGCCCGCTTACCCATTTTGAATCCGACCAGCACGCTCCTCACATCGGCATCGGATATTTCCGGTGCACCTGCTCGATCTCGGCCAATGCCTCTTCCGGCAGCGTCACATAAGCTGAAGCAATATCGGTTTCGAGCTGCGCCATCGTCGTCGCGCCGATGATGACGGAAGCCATGAAGGGCTTGGTGAGGCAGTAGGCCAGCGCCAGCTTCGACGGGTCGATACCGTATTTGGCGGCGATTTCAAGATACGCCTTAACCGGCGGTTCCTGCAGCGGCTGCAGGCGGCCGCCGATATCGAGATTAATCGAGCCGCGCGAGCCGGCCGGGCGGGCACCGCCGACATATTTGCCGGTGAGGATACCTCCGGCGAGCGGCGAATAGGCGAGCAGGCCGACATCTTCGTGATGCGACAGTTCAGCCAGATCGAGGTCGAAATGGCGGTAGAGGAGGTTGTATTCGTTCTGCGTGGTGGCGACGCGCGGCAGGCCCTTCTGCTCGGCAATCGTCAGATATTTCTGGATCCCCCAGGTGGTCTCGTTCGAGAGACCGACGGCACGGACCTTGCCGGCCTTTACGAGCTCGCCCATCGTCTCCAGGATCTCGGTGATCTCGGCGATGACTTTCTCGCGATCCTGGTTGAAGGGGTTGTAGCGCCAGTTCTGGCGGAAATGGAAATGGCCGCGGTTCGGCCAGTGAACCTGATAGAGGTCGATATAATCAGTCCTCAGCCGCTTCAGGCTGGCGTCGATCGCCGCGCGGATATTGACGGCGTCGGCGCCCTGTCCGCCGCGCAGATACTCACGGCCAGGGCCGGCGACTTTTGTGGCGAGCACGATATCCCTACGCTTGCCGGTCTTCTCGAACCAGCTGCCGATATACTCTTCCGTGCGCCCCTGGGTTTCCGGCCCGACCGGTGTCGTCGGATACATTTCGGCGGTATCGAAGAAATTGATGCCCTTATCGACGGCATAGTCCATCTGCTCATGGGCTTCGGCTTCGCTGTTCTGCGTGCCCCAGGTCATCGTGCCCAGGCAAATCTGCGAAACGGAAATATCGGTGCGGCCTAATCTCTTATATTTCATGGGAAAACCTTGGGGATGGAAGAAGGTCAAAATGAATGAGGTCGCGCAAATTTAGGCTCGATCTGAGCGAGCGCAAGGAAAAAATCATTGCGTTTCGCAGGCGCAAAAGCCGTTGGCGAAAGGGCTTGCACTATTGACTCCGGCGCAAACAATGTCATTGGGAAGCAAAACGACCCCCAAAAGGACGCTTTATAATGACTGTTGCTTTCACATTTCCCGGCCAGGGCAGCCAAGCCGTCGGCATGGGCAAGGACCTTGCCGACAATTTCGCCGAGGCGCGCGCCGTCTTCGAGGAAGTCGATGAAGCGCTCGGTGAAAAGCTCTCCGACGTCATCTTCAACGGCCCGGAAGACAAGCTGACCCTGACGGCCAATGCGCAGCCGGCACTGATGGCGGTGTCGCTTGCCGTCATCCGGGTGCTGCAGGCCCGCGGCTTCGATCTGAAGAGCAAGGTCGCCTATGTCGCTGGCCATTCGCTCGGCGAATATTCCGCGCTCTGTGCCGCAGGCACCTTCTCGCTTGCCGATACCGCGCGTCTGCTGCGCATCCGCGGCAACGCCATGCAGGCGGCAGTTCCTGTCGGCGTCGGTGCCATGGCCGCGATCATCGGGCTTGAACATGCCGATGTCGTCGCCGTCTGTGCCGAAGCCTCCGCGCTCGGCGCCTGCCAGATCGCCAACGACAATGGCGGCGGCCAGATCGTCATTTCCGGCGAGAAAGCACCGGTCGAGAAGGCCGCCGAGCTTGCGACTGGCAAGGGTGCCAAGCGCGCGATCCTCCTGCCGGTCTCCGCGCCCTTCCATTCCGCCTTGATGGCCCCGGCCGCCGAAGCGATGCGTGAGGCGCTTGCCGGCGTCGCCAAGGCCAATCCGGTGGTGCCCGTCATCGCCAACGTCCGGGCCGCTCCAGTCACTGATGCGGACGAGATCGCCAAATTGCTTGTTGAGCAAGTCACCGGTCAGGTGCGCTGGCGCGAGACGGTGGAATGGTTCGCCGCCAACAATGTGACGACATTGTATGAAATCGGCGCCGGCAAGGTGCTGACGGGCCTCGCTCGTCGTATAGATAAATCGGTCAACGGCATTGCCGTCAACAATGCCGCTGATATCGACACGGCGCTTGCCGCATTGCTCGGCTGATAGATTAGGAAACGAGGGACACACATGCTTGATTTGACCGGCCGCAAGGCCCTGGTAACCGGCGCATCCGGCGGCATCGGTGAAGAAATTGCCCGGCTCCTGCACAAGCAGGGCGCAATCGTCGGCCTGCACGGAACGCGCGTCGAAAAGCTGGAGGCGCTGGCCTCCGAACTCGGTGATCGCGTCAAGATCTTCCCGGCGAACCTCTCGGATCGCGACGAAGTGAAGGCGCTCGGCGTCAAGGCGGAAGAGGAGCTCAGCGGCGTCGATATCCTCGTCAACAATGCCGGCATCACCAAGGACGGTCTGTTCGTGCGCATGAGCGACGAGGATTGGGACAGCGTGCTGGAAGTCAATCTTACCGCCGTCTTCCGCCTGACCCGCGAGCTGACCCATCCGATGATGCGCCGCCGCTATGGCCGCATCATCAACATCACCTCCGTCGTCGGCGTCACCGGTAATCCCGGACAGGCGAACTACTGCGCCTCCAAGGCCGGCATGATCGGCTTCACCAAGTCACTGGCGCAGGAAATCGCGAGCCGCAACGTCACGGTCAACTGCGTTGCCCCCGGCTTCATCGAAAGCGCGATGACGGGCAAGCTGAACGACAAGCAGAAGGAAGCGATCATGGGCGCCATTCCCATGAGGCGCATGGGCACCGGTGAGGAAGTCGCCTCGGCCGTCGCCTATCTTGCCTCCTCTGAAGCCAGCTACGTCACGGGCCAGACGATCCACGTCAACGGCGGCATGGCAATGATCTAAAAGGAATTGCTCATTGGAGGGAACTTTCCCTCCAATAGCATGTTGAGCAACCCGGAGCCGGCTATTTTCTGGCTTTGCGACGGACTTAAACCGTGTTAAGCGGGCCATGACTGTGAACAGTCGTCCGGAAAATGCAGACGGACTGGGCCGTTTTGAAGGCGCCGGACCGGATCTCAATGCCGGGTTGAACGGGTTTGCCAGCGGCGTCAGGACTGATGCTGCAGGTTTGAATTAGGGTAGGGATGTCACAAGGCATTCTCATCAGGACATAAGGTCGAGGAAACCGACATGAGCGATATCGCAGAACGCGTAAAGAAAATTGTTGTTGATCATCTTGGCGTTGACGCCGACAAGGTTGTTGAAAGCGCAAGCTTCATCGACGATCTGGGTGCGGACTCGCTCGACACCGTCGAACTGGTCATGGCCTTCGAAGAAGAATTCGGCGTTGAAATCCCCGACGACGCTGCTGACTCGATCCTCACGGTCGGTGACGCGGTAAAGTTCATTGAGAAGGCCCAGGCCTAATCTTTCGCGCTTTTTGAAGGGGCGGGCTGAAGAGTCCGCCCTATTTCGTCCGGCTATGCCGGTCGGAACAGGCTTATACGCATATCATCATAAAAAGACGGGGGTCTGCGGGAGATGAGACGTGTCGTTATCACGGGTACCGGCATGGTATCACCTTTGGGCTGTGGCACGGAGGTGTCCTGGTCGCGCTTGATCGCCGGACATAACGGGGCGCGCCTCGTAACTGAATTCGAGGTCGAAGACCTCGCGGCCAAGATCGCATGCCGCATTCCTGTCGGCGACGGTACCGACGGCACGTTCAACGCTGACGATTGGATGGAGCCGAAGGAACAGCGCAAGGTCGATCCCTTCATCATCTATGGCATGGCAGCCGCTGATATGGCGCTGGCCGATGCCGATTGGCATCCGGCAACGGATGAGGATCAGATCGCCACGGGCGTCATGATCGGCTCCGGGATCGGCGGCCTGGAAGGCATTGTCGAAGCCGGCTATACGCTGCGCGACAAGGGTCCGCGCCGCATCTCGCCGTTCTTCATTCCCGGCCGTCTCATCAATCTTGTTTCCGGCCAGGTCTCGATCCGCCACAAGCTGCGCGGCCCGAACCATGCCGTCGTCACCGCATGCTCCACCGGTGCGCACGCCATTGGCGATGCGGCTCGCCTGATCATGCTCGGCGATGCCGACGTGATGGTCGCTGGCGGCGCCGAGGCTCCGGTCTGCCGCATCTCGCTTGCAGGCTTTGCCGCCTGCAAGGCGCTGTCGACGGAGTACAACGATACGCCGCAGAAGGCCTCGCGCCCGTATGATCGCGATCGTGACGGCTTCGTCATGGGCGAGGGCGCCGGCATCGTCGTTCTCGAGGAATTGGAACACGCCAAGGCACGCGGCGCCAAGATCTATGCCGAAGTCGTCGGTTACGGTCTTTCCGGTGACGCCCATCACATTACCGCACCGTCCGAGGATGGCGAGGGCGCATTCCGCTGCATGACTTCGGCTCTGAAGCGCGCCGGTCTGACCCCTGCCGATGTCGACTACATCAATGCCCACGGCACGTCGACCATGGCCGATACGATTGAACTCGGCGCGGTCGAACGGCTGGTCGGCAATGCCGCGTCGAAGATCTCGATGTCGTCGACCAAATCGGCGACCGGCCATCTCCTCGGGGCAGCCGGCGCGATCGAAGCAATCTTCGCCACGCTCGCCATTCGCGACAATATTGCCCCGCCGACGCTCAATCTGGATAATCCGGAACGCGAGACCGCTATCGATCTCGTGCCGCACAAGGCCCGCAAGCGCGAGATCAATGTCGCGCTGTCGAACTCCTTTGGTTTCGGCGGCACGAATGCGTCGCTTGTCTTGCGCCGATATGAAGCATAATAACGGCGCGTAAATTCAAAGCGGGAGCATCTTCGGCAAGCCTGCGCCCCGCTTTGAATATTGCCGTGTCCGCAAACCGCGGATGCCTCGTGGCGATGTCTGATCGGTCGAAGTCGGAACCCGGCGGGTTTCGTCTTATCTTCTGAACCTGTTTTTTGCCGCATTGCTTGGCCAAAGAGCAGGCAATCACAAAAAGGAAGGGATTGCCGGTGAGCGATACGAACCAGAGCAACGGAACTCCGAACGGGCAGAAAGGGCCGATTATCCCGAAATCGGCGAATGAAGCCCTGCGTCCGGAGCGTGTTCCGGATCCGCCGAAGCGCTCGCGCAAGGCTCGCAGCCAGATGGTCATCTTCCTGAATTTCCTGATGACGCTGGCGGTTTTCGTCGCTGTTGCCGCGGTTGGAGGTGCCTATTATGCGTTTTCGGCCTATCAAAGTCCCGGTCCGCTGACGACCAATACGAATTTCATCGTGCGCAATGGTGCCGGTCTCAGCGAGATCGCCAATCGCCTGGAATCCAACAACATCATTACCAACGAGCGCATCTTCCGTTGGCTGACGGCCACGTATCTGCATGATGGCGAGACCCTTCGCGCCGGCGAATACGAGATCAAGGCCGGCGCCTCCATGAAGGACATCATGGAGCTGCTGAAGTCGGGCAAGTCGATCCTCTATTCGGTGACTTTGCCGGAGGGATTGACCGTGCGGCAGATGTTTAACAAGCTGCAGGCCGATGTCGTGCTGGAGGGCGATCTGCCGTCGGCCCTGCCGCCGGAAGGCAGCCTGAGGCCGGATACCTATAAGTTCACGCGCGGCACGAAGCGCGCGGAAATCATCCAGCAGATGGCGGCAGCGCAGGTGAAGCTGGTCGACCAGGTCTGGGAAAAGCGCGACGCAAGCGTGCAGCTGGCAAGCAAGCAGGATTTCGTAACGCTCGCCTCTATCGTGGAGAAGGAGACCGGCCTTGCGGATGAGCGCGCCCATGTCGCCTCCGTCTTCCTGAACCGCCTCGGCAAGGGGATGCGCCTGCAGTCGGATCCGACCGTCATCTACGGTCTTTTCGGTGGTGAAGGAAAGCCGTCCGATCGTCCCATCTATCAGTCCGATCTGAAGAAGGACACACCTTACAACACCTACCTCATCAAGGGCCTGCCGCCGACGCCGATCGCAAATCCGGGCAAGGATGCTCTGGAAGCCGTCGCCAACCCTTGGAAGTCGCAGGATCTCTATTTCGTGGCCGATGGCTCCGGCGGCCATGTCTTCGCCGCCACGCTGGATGAGCACAATGCCAATGTCCGGCGCTGGCGCAAGCTCGTTGCCGAAAAGGGCGAAGACCCGAGCACCATTGCCGTGGACGGTCAGCCGGACGACGCTGCGGTCGCGCCCGGCTCGGGTGCCCAGCAGAAGAAAAAGACCAATTGATCTTTGCCGCGCCCCAGCCTCCATAAGAAGCATGGTGCGGATTCATTTTACATCGACCCACAATACGAAGATCTTCGGTGATTGGGGATAGGAACTATCGGAGGCTTGCATGGAATTGCAGTCCATGACCGGCTTTGCCCGGCGTGAAGGAACCAGTGGCCGTGGCCGCTGGGCATGGGAGCTGCGCTCCGTGAACGGCAAGGGGCTGGATATCCGTCTGCGCCTGCCGCCAGGCCTCGAGCGTCTGGAGGCCGATATCCGCAAGTCGATCGCCGACCGGCTTTCCCGCGGCAACCTGCAGGTCAGCCTGTCACTGTCGGTCGAGGAGAGCCGCGTCGAGGTCGTGGTAAACCAGGAAGCGTTGACTGCGGTTCTGGCGCTGCGCGATCAGCTTGCCGGCATCGTCGATCCCGCGCCGCTGCGGCTGGAGAGCCTGATGACCGTGCGCGGTCTCGTGGAGTTCAAGGAGGCCGTGGAAGACGAAGAGGCGCTTGCCGCGCGCGATGCCGATATCATGGCGGGCCTTGAAGCCGCGCTTGGCGATCTGCGTGAGATGCGTCGGCGGGAAGGTGAGGCGCTTGGCAAGGTCCTGCTTGGCCAGGTCACTACCATCGAGGCGCTGACATCGACCGTCGAGCGCGATCCGTCCCGATCGCCGCAGGAGATTGCCGCGAGACTGGCGACACAGGTTTCGATGCTATTGGAAGGCTCGTCGGGTCTCGACCGCGACAGGCTGCATGCCGAAGCCGCCCTTCTGGCGACCAAGGCGGACCTGCGCGAGGAAATCGATCGCCTGAAGGCGCATGTGGCCGCCGCGCGCGATCTGATTTCCAAGGGCGGTCCCGTCGGCCGCAAGCTCGATTTTCTTGCACAGGAATTTAACCGGGAATCGAATACTATCTGTTCGAAGTCGAATGCAGCGGCGGTTACTGCCGCCGGCATCGAGCTGAAGGTGGTTATCGACCAGTTCCGCGAACAGGTCCAGAATTTGGAGTAGGCCATGAAGCCGGCGACATCCACATCCATTCCGATCGCCCGTCGGGGGCTGATGCTTGCCATCTCCTCGCCATCCGGCGCGGGCAAGTCGACGATCGCGCGAACCTTGCTCGACAAGGATAAGCAGGTCAGTCTGTCCGTGAGCGTCACGACGCGGCAGCGCCGGCCGAGCGAGATCGAAGGCGTGCATTATCATTTCGTCTCGCAGCGTGAGTTCGAGCGCCTTCGCGATTCCGACTCGCTGCTGGAATGGGCCGAAGTGCACGGCAATTTCTATGGTACGCCGCGTGAACCGGTGGAAACGGCGATGGCCGAAGGCCGCGACATGCTTTTCGATATCGATTGGCAAGGCGCCCAGCAGCTTCAGGAAAAAATGCCCGCCGATGTCGTCTCCATCTTCGTGCTGCCGCCGACGATGACCGAACTGCAGTCGCGCCTGCATCGCCGCGCCGAAGATTCCGAAGAGGTGATCGCCATGCGTCTTGCCAATTCGCGCGCCGAGATCGCTCACTGGCGCGAATATGACTATGTCATCGTCAATGATGATCTGAACGTCGCCTTCGACGCGGTGCAGTCGATCGTCAAGGCCGAACGCCTGCGCCGCGACCGCCGGCATGGCATGTTCGATTTCGTTCGGGACTTGCTGGAAGAAACGCCGAAGCTCTGATCCCGATCAGAAGCTCTGATCCGATCAAAGGCAATTCGCCAATCGGCAGAATTCTTCGACTGAAAGCGTTTCGGCACGGCGCTGCGGATCAATCTCCGCCTTCAGCAGAAGCGCCTCGCCGCCGATCGGCTTCAGGCTCTGGCGCAGCATCTTCCGGCGCTGGCCGAAGGCCGCCTGCGTTATCTTTTCAAGTTTGCCGACATCGCATGGGATCGGGTTCTCCCTCGGCGTGAGATGCACCACAGTGGAGGTTACCTTCGGCGGCGGCGTGAAGGCCTGTGGAGGCACGTCGAAGGCCATGCGAGCCTCCGTCCGCCAGCCGCAGAGCACGCCAAGCCGGCCATAGTGGTCGTCATCTTCCCGCGCAACGATCCGTTGGCCGACTTCCTTCTGAAACATCAAGGTCAGGGATTGCCAGAAGGGCGGCCATTGCGCCGGCAGAAGCCAATTGACCAGAAGCTGGGTACCGACGTTATAAGGCAGGTTGGCAATGATCCTGACCGGTCCTTCCGGTGCAAGAGCCGCAAAATCGGTCTTCAGCGCATCGCCCTCGATGACCTCGAGCCGGCCGGGATAGTGATCTGAGATTTCCGCCAGTGCCGGCAGGCAGCGCGCATCGCGCTCGACGGCGATGACCTTGGCAGCGCCGAGCGCCAGGATGGCGCGCGTCAAGCCGCCCGGTCCGGGACCGACTTCGAAGACGGTTACGCCTTCCAGCGAGCCCGCCGTTCTGGCGACCTTCTGCGTCAGATTGAGATCGAGAAGAAAATTCTGGCCGAGCGCCTTGCGCGCGTCGAGGCCATGACGTTGGATCACATCGCGAAGGGGCGGCAAACCATCCAGTGCGGCCATCAGCGAACGTTTCCGGTCTTGCCACTGATTTCGCTCGCCAATCTGAGGGCTGCGACGAGGCTGTCTTCCTTGGCAATGCCCTTGCCGGCGATACCGAATGCCGTGCCGTGGTCGGGGGACGTGCGGACGAAGGGCAGGCCAAGCGTGACATTGACGGAATCGTCGAAGCCGAGCGCCTTGGCCGGGATCAGTGCTTGATCGTGATACATGCAGACAGCAACATCATAGCGCCGCCGGGCCTCGTCGTGGAACATCGTGTCGGCAGGCAGGGGGCCGAAGGCATCGATGTCCTCGCCGCGAAGGATATCGATCGCGGGACGGACGATCTCATCGTCTTCCTTGCCGAGCGCGCCATTTTCGCCGGCATGCGGATTGAGACCGGCAACCGCAAGGCGTGGCTTGGAAATACCGAAGCGGTGGCGCAGGTCATGGTCGGTGATCCGGCAGGTCTCGACGATCAGCTCGCAGGTCAGTGCCTGCGGCACATCCTTCAGGGGAATATGGATGGTGACGGGAATGGCTCGAAGCTTGGGACCGGCAAGCAGCATGACAGGCATGACCGGTTTTCCGGTCGCGCGCGTCGCGAGATCCGCAAGGAATTCCGTATGGCCTGGAAAGCCGAAGCCGGCGTCATAGAGCACCGATTTGGCAATCGGATTGGTGACGACAGCGGAGGTCTGGCCGCTCATGCTCAGCGACACGGCCATTTCTATGGCTGCGATCGTGCCCTTGGCGGTGGCGACATGCGGTTCGCCGGCGATGATGTCCATTCCGGCCTCGATCGGCAGGACGGGCAGCGCATTCCGGAAGATGTCGCAGGCGGTCGCCGGATCTGCCACCTTCAGGGGCACCGTCAAGCCGAGCTGCGAAGCACGCGCGGCAAGAATGCCGGCGTCGCCGAGAAACAGGAAGGGAGGCAGATCAAGCTCGCCGCGGCGCAGCCAGGCGGCGAGCGTAATGTCGGGGCCTATGCCAGCCGGATCCCCCTGCGTGAGCGCAAGGGGGAGGGAGGAGCGCGGCGGCATCGTCAATCAGCGATAGACGATCTGCGCCTTGGAGCGCAGTTCATCCACGTATTTCTTGTCGTTGGCGCTGACTCCTCCGGCCTTGTCCTTGCCAATATCCTCGGCGCGGAATACGGCGGCGGCGGCGACGTCATCGTTCACCTGACGCTGGGAGCAGATGGCGACATATTCGACGCCTCGGTCGGTTATGATGGGAGCGGTCGTGTTGCCGGAAGCCTTCTCCAGCAGCGGCTTCCACATTTCCGGAACTTCCGGTGCGAGCACCCGGCCGAGATCCTGGACGGAAACATCGTGCATGGTTGCGGCGAAGACCTTTGCCTGATCGCAACCGGGGAATTTGGAGCGCGATGCCTCAGCCTCGGCTTTACGCTTGTTCAGGATGGCATTGCGCTTTGCGGTGGGCACGACGAAAACGATCTGCTTCAGGAAATATTCCGTCGTGACCGGCTTCGTCTTGTTCTCGGTCATGCGCGTTACGAGATCGTCATTCGACATGCGGCTTCTCGCGCCAAAGCGGGCGTTGACGACGCGAGGCCAGCTCATGGAAACGGCGATGTAGGACTTGAAGTGGTCGACACCGACGCCCGCCTTGTCAAGAATCTGACTGAGCTGAGCCGGCGACATCTTGTTGCTGGACGCGAAACGTCCAAAGGCGGCATCGACATCGGTGGTCGAAACGGACATGCGCAGGCGGGAGATTTCCGCACGCTTCAGCGTTTCGTCGACAAGCTGTTCCTTGGCGAGATTGTTGAGGTCGCCCTTCTGGCGCTGCAGCTTGAGGAAAGCGACGCGCTTGGCGATGTCGCCGGATGTGATCACCTGACTGTTAACGAGGACTTTTACCTCGCTGGCCGCGAAAGCGACATCGCTGCTCGGCACGGTGAAGCTCGCCATAACCAAAGCCGCTGCTCCGAACAATAGAGCACGCATCGGTGTCTTTCCAGAAAACATCAACTACCCCTTCCCAAAGGTCTTTCCTGCCGGCCTTGCGCCATATCGCTGCGCCTTGGCGCAATACGGCAACTTTGCGCCACATGTCTACATCAAGCGCGATGAATTGCAAAATCCTTGCGGCGAAACAATGACGCCGCGAATAGCGGGCCGTTTCAACGCAAAAGAGCCGGCGATTAAGCCGGCTCCTTGCAACTTCGGTCTATATCAGAACGTTGCGTCCTGGACGCTGCCGAGATTGACGTCGCCCAACGTACGGAAGGTCAAACGAGCGCCAATCGACCAATTGCTGGCCGAGCTGGCTGTCGTATCCTTCTTGTCGAGAAATGACACGGTAAAGATCGTGCATTCGTCCTCGTAGGAAAGACCGACGCCCTGGCGGGTGATCTCATTGCTGTTGAGATCGTAGCTGACCGTGCCGAAGACCGACCAGTATTCCTTGAATCTGATCTGCGCACGCGACTGGATTTCATCCTGATTGCTGGTGAAACCATATTGCGGCTGCGCGGAAATATGCGTGTAGATCAAGGACGTCTGGAAGACATCATTCGAGAAGCCGACGGCTGTATCGCCGCGGCGGAAGGCGAAGTCCTTTTCGTCGAAGCGATAGGACGTCGACAGCGAGATGCCCTGCGGCGTCGTCAGGCCGAACATGGTGACATAGTCGGAGCGAGTCGTTTCAAGTCCGGATTCCGAACCGACACCCGCCAGATCCGTTTGCGCAAAGGAATTGCGTCCCGCGAGCTGGTAGGATTGCCCGAAGATGTGCTGCAGCTTGTAGCCACTGTCGAAGCTGGCGGTATAGCGCCATCCGATGTTGGCACGGGTGCCACCCTCGATGCGGTCGAAGCCCGAGAACTTGTCGCGATCGAACAGGTTGGTCGCGTCGAAGACGAAGCTCTGTGCATCCTCATTCGGCAAGCGGCCGGCAAGCTGCTCATCCGGCCGCACATAGATCTGTGCGATCGGTTCGAAGACATGCGTGCTGTTGCTTGTCGTGATCAGGAATGGGTACTTGGCTTCGAGCCCCGCCGTGACCATGCCACGGGCGGCATAGTCGCTGGTGTCGTAATTTCCGGGATAGCTGAACGGTCCGCCGAAGGAGTTCGGCGAATTCATATCCAGACCATAGACGTCACCGCGCGCCGCCGCCAATGGCGTCAACACAAGGCCTTCATCGGTCGTAAAGGTACGCTGCCACTGCAGTTCAGTGCTGAAGCGCGTATAGTCGCCGGAGAGACCGAGGAAGCGGTCGTTCAAGTTGGCATCGCCAAGATTGAATACGTTGTCGAGTGCGGATGTCTTCTCACGCGACAGGTGCGTGAAGTTCATCGTTGCCGACAGCTCGCCGCCATAGACCGATTTCGGATCGACATAGTGATAGTCGATGCTCGGATAGACGTATGCCTGCTGCTTTTGTGCCGTGGCGTTATTATCCGTGTCCTGCACATTATAATAGAAGGCGCGCATATCGAAGAAATTGCGCTTTCCGATACCTGTCAGATAGGCTTGGTTCGTATGGGTGCTCTGGTTCAGCCCGTCCAATCCATAGGTGCGCGAGAAGTTGTTGTCGCTCTGCACCATGACATCCCAGCCGAAAGTCCAGCGAGGATTGATCCTGAAGTCGGCCTTGGAGTTGATCATGCCGCGAGTTTTGTTCTCGGCATCAGTCGTACCGGCAGCGAAGGCGTCCGGATTCATCTGATTGATGCCGGCAACGCGCAGGATATGCGTGCCATTCTCGAAACGCTGGCGGAACTCACCCTCGAGCAGCAACCCCTGATTGCTAAAGCCCGTGGCGGTGACCGTCGCATCCATGCTCGGCGAGATGACGTAGTAGTAAGGAACCCGTACTCCGACGCCGAGGCGCTCCGAGACGCTCACGGACGGAAACAGGAAGCCGGATTTCCGCTTGACCGTATTGTCCGGAACCTCGATCCACGGAACATAGGCGATCGGCTGGCCGAACAGTTCGAAGCGGGCATGTTCCAGGCGCACGGTATGCGTGACGCCGTTCTGGACGACGCGCTGGGCCTTGACCTGCCATAGCGGAGCCCGGCCTTGCTCGGAGCAGGCCATGCAGGCGGTGTAAACACCCTTCGTCAGAATCAGCTGGTTGCCGCCGACCCGCTCGCCCTTTTCGGCGACCATGCGGGTGTTGTCGGGCATTTCGATGCGCAGGGCGTTGACGAAGCCGTCGGAAAAGCTGTCGGTGACGTCCATTTTGTCACCGTACATGCGATTGCCGTCCGGAGTGATCAGCTCGACATTGCCGAGAGCCGTCATTCGCCCGGATTTCTGATTATACTCGACCTTCTGGGCAACCATTTTGTAGCTGCCATAGTTGATCTGGACCGCACCGCTTGCGGTGACGATCTGCGTATCCTTGTTATAGACCAATTCGTTGGACGAAAGGACCAGCTTTGCGCCTTCCGGCACCTTCACCTTGATAGGGGAAGTAACAGTGCCGGCACCGCCGTTATTATTGTCGTTGGCCTGGGCGTAAACAGCGACCGGGCTCATAATATATGCACATGCAGCCGTGCCCGTAACGAGGGCAGCCACAATCTTTTTAATACTCTCGCGGTTGCCTGCCGCCACTTAGCCGTCCTCCTGATGAAGCAGGATCGTTGCTCCGAATGCCAATGCGACGATCACGGGTATCCATGCCGCCACGTAGGGAGGAACCACTCCGCTGCTCCCGAATGCTTTTACAAGCACGGTGACAACATAAAGCACGAAGCCGGAGAGGATTCCACCCAGAATCACGGAGCGCGATTGATTGAATCTACTGAATTTTAGCGACACGGTTGCTGCGATTAGCGTCATTGCTATGAGAAGGAATGGTTGCGATAGCAGCGAATGAAACTGTGTCTCAAGTGCGTTGGTCGATATGCCGAAGGAGTGTGCGATCTTTATTCGATTAGAAAGATCATAAAAAGCAATGGTTTCCGGCTGTGCCAGACGCTGCGAAACGAAATCCTGTTTCAGATTCGTACGAACCTGTACCGAACTCTTATGATCGGGTATTTCGCCCGGCCGCCGTTCGACGACATTGTTAAGAAGCCAGTAACCATCTTCCAATTTTGCCGACTGCGCGTCCTGCCGCAGGACGATATTTCCCTGTGAATCGAAGTGGATAAAGACGACGCCCATCAGCGTCGTTCCATTGTCCAGAATGGCCTTGGCGCCGATGATCGTATCGTCCTTGCCATTCGATTGACGCAGCCACGGGATCGAAAGCCTGTTGTGATAGGAAGGGTCGCCGCGCAGGTCGGCTTCCATCGTTTCCGCCTGGCGCTGCCCCCATGCGGCGACCGGATTGAGGGCAAGCATGGTCAGCAATCCCACGAAAAAGGCGCCCACGATGAACGGCGTCATGAACTGCCAGACGGAGATGCCGGCCGCGCGTGCAATAACCAGCTCGCGGCGACGATTGAGTGCGATCAACACCGTCATACCGACGAAGAGAGCGATGAACGGCACTGTCTGCTGCAGAATGAACGGCAATCGCACTGCCGTCATGACCAGACCGAGCGGGACCGTATAGCCGGGCAGCCCGGCCAGCCGGCCGGCGGTTTCACTGAAGTCGACGAGATAGACGATCGAGATGACGCCCAGGAAGAACCAGAACGTCGTCACGATGTAACGCGTGAAGAAATAACGCCCGAGCGTGCCGAAGATCATGCGCCGCTCCCATTGGAGCCGCCGCCCGGCGCCGCCGGCATGCGATCCTGAATGCGTTGCCGCCAGTTGCTCATGCGATTTCGGATCGATACCGGCATCGACATCTTCCGGTTACGCGTCAGCAGCGCGATCGCGATAGCGGCGGCAATGATGTTGATGGCGTAGAGAATGCCGACGAAGCGAGGCGAATTATCGATCTGGTTGGCCGCATAAAAATCGGCCCAGCGCAGCGCGAAGGCTATCGTCAAGGCCGACACCATCGGGTGCAGCCGCGCCTCGCGATGGGAGCGGGCATCGCCAGCAATCACCAGCGATATAAGCGCGAATATCGCGGGCAGGGCCCATTCGTTGAGGCGCCGATGCAACTCGGCCTGATAGCTGCCTGGTCTTGTCTTGTAATCCGGATCGTTCGGATCCGGATTGAGCAGGAAGCCGAGGTTGCGATCGCTGGCGCGCAAATTCGCCTGACCGCGGCTCTGGGTCATATCGGAGAGGTCGAAGGAATAGGAATCGAACTTGATGACCGAGACGTTGCCGTCGGCCGTCTTGCGATGCACCTCGCCATCTTTCATCAGCAGCGACGTACCGCTCGGATCGACGGCGCCTTCCTTCGCATAATAGATGAGATCGAAGGCGGGATCGCGGGAATCGACCACGAACAGCCCTTTGAGGATGCGCCCCGACATGCGCTGCGAAATCTGTACATAGAGCCCGTCTTCGATGCGCCGGAAATTCTTCTCTTCGATCACGGTGGAAAGAAGGTCGGCATAGGCTTCGGCCACCATCTGGCGGGCGGCGACGCGGGCTCTCGGCTCGACGGCGTTGTCGACGAAGAAGGAAAACACGCTGATGGCCATGGCGAGAATCATGATCGGGCGGATGATGATGCTGCGTTTCGCGCCTGCCGCCTCCATGACGGTCAGCTCCGAATCGCTATTCATCGCCGTCAGGGTCTGCGTGATGCCGATGACCAGTGCGAAGGGCAGGACGATCGGAATAATCGTCGGCAGGATGAGCGTCGCAAGCTTGGCGAACGAGCCCATCGACTGGCCGCTATCCGTCACCAGATTGATGCGCTGCAGCACCTGGGTCGTCCAGATGATGGCGAGCACTGGCAGCAGCGCTACCAGGAACATCATACCGACACGCCGTACGATATATGTCTCGAATAACTTCATGCCGGCCCTTAAACGCAACAGCTGCCGTGCGAGCCGGCAGAGATTCACCCTCATCTACGCTGTTTAAGTTTTTTTGGCGACAACCAACTCGAAAAAAAATCGTTAATTTTCCGAGATTCTTCTGTCGTGTGTCGTTTGGGATAATGCGAGCAGCGCTGCGAATATGACAAGCGATGAAAGCCAGCCGAGCACGGCATCGGAGAGGTAATGCCCGCCAAAAGCCACCCGAAGCGCGGGAATGAGGATCGAAACGGCTGCGATCGGCGGGGCGGCAGCGGATCGGTATGGCTGCGGGATGATGAAGATCAGGCAGAACAGCCAGCCGGCGGCCGCCGCTTCGCCCGAGATGAACGAACAGTTACTGACGCATTTTCCCGCGAAGGATCCGGCATGGACGAAATCGAGCGTGCCGCCAAAGAGGTCGGTCTGTCTCGGGCGCGGGCGCCCCGAAAAGGCCTTCAGCCAGAGATTGACGATCAGTACCGGGCCGATCAGCAGCGAACCGAGCGCAATCTTCAGATTGCACGCCCGCAGCCTGTTGAAGGTCGCTCCGTGATGCTGCCAGCATTGGAACAGCATCCAGGCGAGGACGGCGGCCACGATATAGGGGAGCTGGAAGAATATCTCCCGCAGCAGCCGCAGATGCGTGTCTGCATTATAGGGGAAGATGCCGCATATCTGACCCGGGCGCGTGCTCGCAAGACATTGCTGCGGCAGGAAAAACATGTTCGCGACGGCGAGATCGATTCGTGGGAAAACCGAGAAGAGGCCAAGCAGTACCCACCAGAGACAGAAGAGGCCGATGAAGGCATCACCCGCGGTACGCGGCCGCAGAACCTCGGGGAACCGGTCTTCGCGATCGAAACTGTTGAAATCTATGATCAAGACGGCTTTCCGGCAAAGGATCGGGTCGCCCCGAAGGGCGGATAAAACACCATTGCGTGTAGGCTAACCGCTTTAAATGACAGGGATTTGAAGCCGTGGAACGGGCTTCTTTGGCGAATGCTTTGCCGAGTGCTTGTGTTCGCTAGTCAAACCTAGAATGATGGTTGTGCAAAGTTCTTCTATTACGACGCATGTTTATCGGAGCAGAAATGTCTGTGAAATTCGAGATTTCCTTCGCCAAGTCGGCCCGCCTCAGCGGCGGTCTGGCCATTCTCCTGAAAGGCACGGACAGTGAGTTGCCGGCGGGCGCTGAGAGCGCCGATCCGGCCAATGTTTTCGCCAGGGCCGCGCCCGTGGCCGGCTTCAAGAGCAAGGCGTTGAGCGCTTTGGATATCATCGCTCCCGAGGCCTCGCCCGTCGATCGGATCATTGTCCTCGGTACCGGCAAGGCCAGGGACCTGGCTGCGCATGACTGGCTGAGGCTCGGCGGCACGGCTGCGGCAAAGATCCGCAACGTCGAGAAAGTCACCATCTTCCTGGACGCGCCGGCAGTCGAGGTCGGTGGCAGGGAGGCCGCCGATTTTGCCCTGGGTATGCTCCTGCGCGCCTATAGCTTCGATACATATAAGACGAAGAAGGGCGACGATGACGAAAAGAACGGCTCCCGCAAGGCGGTGAAGGTGACGATCGTCACCCAGGAGGCCGCAGCCGCCAAGAAACTCTATGCAACGTCCGAAGCCGTCGCAGGCGGTGTCCTCCTTGCACGCGATCTCGTCAACGAGCCGCCGAATGTCCTCGGCCCCGTGGAATTCGCCGCCAAGGCCAAGGAGTTGGAAAAGCTTGGCGTCGAGATCGAGATTCTGACGGAGCGCGAGATGCGCCGGCTCGGCATGGCCGCGCTGCTCGGCGTCGCGCAAGGTTCTGCCCGGCCGCCGCGCCTGGTTGTCATGCAATGGAAGGGCGGCAAGGCGAAGGAGAAGCCGGTCGCCTTTATCGGCAAGGGGGTCGTCTTCGATACCGGCGGCATTTCCATCAAGCCCGCCGCCGGCATGGAAGAAATGAAGGGCGACATGGGCGGTGCGGCAGCCGTCACCGGTCTCATGCATACGCTGGCCGCGCGAGAAGCTAAGGTCAATGCCATCGGCGTCATTGGTCTAGTGGAGAACATGCCGGACGGCAATGCGCAGCGTCCCGGCGATATCGTCACCTCGATGTCCGGCCAGACGATCGAGATCATCAACACGGATGCCGAGGGGCGGCTCGTTCTCTGCGATGCGCTCTGGTACACGAACGACCGTTTCAAGCCGCAGTTCATGATCAACCTGGCGACCCTGACCGGCGCCATCCTCGTCGCGCTCGGCAACCTGCAGGCCGGCCTGTTCTGCAACGACGACAAGCTGGCGGGCGAGTTGACGGCAGCCGGCCTCGTAACCGACGAGCGCCTGTGGCGCATGCCGCTCGGCAAGGAATACGACAAGATGATCGACAGCAAGTTCGCCGACATGAAGAACACTGGTGGCCGCCATGCCGGCTCGATCACCGCCGCCCAGTTCCTCAAGCGCTTCGTCGGGGAAACGCCGTGGGCGCATCTCGATATCGCCGGCACGGCGATGGGCTCGGTCCAGGACGAGATCAACCAGTCCTGGGGTTCCGGTTTTGGCGTGCGCCTGCTCGATCAGCTGGTCCGCGCCAACTACGAATCGTGACCAGCCGAATTTTGTGAGATGGAGCCTTTTCGCGATTCGAAGAAAAGCGAAAAGGCTCTATCCTTTTGGTGTGATGCAATTCCGGACGGAAAACCGCTTCGCACTTTTCCTAGAATTGCTCTAGAAGAGACGGCATGACCGACGTTCTCTTCTATCACCTGACGGAATCGAAGCTCGAAGACGCCCTGCCGCCGTTGATCGACAAGAGTGTCGAGCGTGGCTGGCAGGTCGCCGTGCAGATGCGCGAGCCGGCGCGCCGCGATCTCCTCGATAGCCATCTCTGGACCTATCGCGAAGACAGTTTCCTGCCGCACGGCACGGATGAAGGCGAGATGGCGGACAAGCAGCCTGTGCTTCTGACCATCTCTTCCGACAACGTCAACAATGCGACCGTGCGCTTTTTTATCGATGGCGCCGAGGCTACGGATGTCGGAACGTATCAGCGCGTCGTGCTGATGTTCGATGGCTACGATCAGGAACAGCTGGAAAGCGCGCGCGCGCAATGGAAGCGCCTGAAAGGCGAGGGGCATAATCTCACCTACTGGCAGCAGACGCAGGATGGCCGTTGGGAAAAGAAGGCTTAGGAAAACTGCGCGGCGATTTTCTGAGATCCCGTGAAAACTTGGGTCGCTCTAATCGTCCTCCGCCAGGATCTTTTGAATGAAGTCCTTCTTGGCGGCAGTATAGGCTGCGCGGTCATTGGCATATTTTGTCGCAAGTTCGACCTTCAGCGCCTCATAGGCATGTGCGAGGTCCGGGCGCTTGCGCATCCGATCCCGGAAGAGGATGAACTGGCGCCAATTCAGGCCGCCATGCTCGACCACATGGACCAGATGCGTGCGAGTATCCCCTTCGATATCGCGACCGAAAATATGATCGTCCGCTACGATATTGCTACCGGCATAGACATAGCCGATCGATGCCATCGGTTCGATACAGGCAAGGCCATCCTCGAAGCGCCGAACACCGACGGCTATGTCGATGATAGGCTTGGCCTTGATTTCGGGAATGGAGGTGCTGCCGAAATGCTGCACATCGACGGCGAGGTCTCCAAGGGCGCTGCGGATGGCAGCTTCCTCCAGCAGATAGGCCTCGCGCCAGCTCTGGTTTGGCTCGGCAAGCTTGACCGATTTATTGCCGACGCCGAGCCCGAAAGATTGCACATTTTCCGTTGCCATCGGCAACTCCCCGATGAAGATAATGCGCCACGCTAGCATGTTGCGGGGCGCGTTGTCTCCATCGGGTAAAGCCCATCAATCGTAAAATGCTTCGACGAATTTGCGCTTGCCGAGCATGAAGGCATCGGCGACGTGGCGCAGTGGCGAAACATCGACATCGCAGGTGCCGGCTTTGACGATCTCGGCAAAACGGCGATAGAGCGAAGGATATTCGGCTTCTGGCGCGGAGAATTTCAGCTCGCCATTGACCGAAAGCTTGGAGCCGCCTTCGGCGAGAACCATCTGGCCGGCATCGGTTTCGGCAACGATATCCCAGCTCTGCTTGCCGGTCTGGCGCCAGTCGAATTCAGCATGAACCGGAAGGCCCTGACCGCTCTTGAAGTGCAGATCGGCGGCAATCGGCGAATCCCGGTTCTCCGGAAATTCGAGCGTCGCGCCGGTCAGGAAGAGCGGCGGCAGGATGTGGGTCACGATCGACAGGGCATTGATGCCCGGGTCGAAGACGCCGAGGCCGCCGGCCTGCCAGATCCATTCCTGGTTCGGGTGCCAATGGCGCACGTCTTCCTTCCAGATCACGTGAGCGCTGCGGATGGTGGTGCCTGCGAGGAAGGTCTTTGCTGCCTCCACCGCCGGGGCGTAGCGCGAATGCCAGCTTGCAAAGAGCGAAACGCCCTTGGCTTTTGCGAGGTTTTCGAGATCGGCAACTTCGCTCAGCGTCGCACCCGGCGGCTTTTCAAGAAAAACGTGCTTGCCGGCTGAAAGCGCCTTGTAAGCGGCTTCATAGCGATATTGCGGCGGCATGCAGAGCGACACCGCATTGACCGCCGGTACGGCATCGAGCATGGCGTCGATGGTCGTGAAGGACGGAATGCCTTCTACGGTACCGTGGCGGCTCGCCGTGGCGATCAGTTTGAAATCCGCGTTGTTCGCGATGGACGGAAGATGCTGGTCGCGGACGATCTTGCCGACACCGACGATAGCGAGGTTGATGGGGGACATGGGTGTCTCTCGATTAGTATGATTATTGATGCGATCTTTATCAGAATGCCGCATGTGGGCAAGGGCGGCAAATCGCAAATGCGACAACTGGATCCAATGCACGAACATTGTATCCGGCCGTCATCACGTTTGGAAAACCCGCGCAGGCTCTTGATTCACCGTTTGAAATCGGCACTCTAGCTTCGTGCAGCAAGAAGAGCTTCGGAAAGAATCGCTGCGGGGGGAAAATTCATGAAAGCATTGCTCGGCTTCAGCCGATTCGTTGACTATGCGACTGAGATCATTGGAAAATCTGTCTCGTGGCTCATCCTGGTCGCTGTCCTGGTCAGCGCCGGAAATGCGGTCGTACGCAAGGTCTTCAATACCTCGTCCAACGCATGGCTGGAAGCGCAATGGTATCTGTTCGGCGCCGCCTTCATGCTCGCGGCCGCCTACACGCTCCGCCAGAACGAACATATTCGCATCGATATCGTCTACGGCTCCTTGCCGCGCCGGGTGCAACACTGGATCGACCTGCTGGGCCATTGTCTGTTCCTCATGCCCTTCGCACTCCTGATGGTCTATGACCTCGTGCCCTATGTCCGCACCTCCTTCCTGTCGGGGGAGGTTTCCTCCAGCGCCGGCGGCCTGATCATCTGGCCGGGCAAGGCGTTGCTGCTGGCCGGCTTCTTCCTGCTGGCATTGCAGGGTGTCTCCGAGATCATCAAGAAGATCGCGGTCATGCGCGGCGATATGGATGATCCGACCCCCTACGTGCCGACGCATGCGCCGCTCGATGTCGAAACCCCTGCCGGGGAGGCGCGCTGATGCTCGAATTCATTGCCGTGAACATGGCGCCGATCATGTTCGCCTCGCTCATCATTTTCCTGCTCCTGGGCTATCCAGTCGCCTTCGCGCTTGCTGCGAACGGGCTGCTGTTCTTCTGGATCGGCGTCGAGCTTGCACCCTTTTCGGGCGGCACCATCCATCTCTCATGGCCGCTCCTTAATGCCCTTCCGGATCGCTTCTGGGGGGTGATGTCGAACGACACGCTGCTGGCGATCCCGTTCTTCACCTTCATGGGCATCGTGCTGGAGCGATCCGGCATGGCCGAAGACCTGCTCGATACGGTCGGCCAGCTGTTTGGACCCGTTCGCGGCGGTCTCGCCTATGCGGTGATTTTCGTCGGCGCGCTGCTCGCCGCCACCACCGGCGTCGTTGCGGCCTCCGTTATCGCCATGGGACTGATCTCGCTGCCGATCATGCTGCGCTATGGCTATGACAGGCGTGTGGCCTCCGGCGTCATCGCCGCTTCCGGCACGCTGGCGCAGATCATTCCGCCATCGCTCGTCCTGATTGTGCTTGCCGATCAGCTCGGCCGTTCGGTCGGTGACATGTATGCCGGCGCCCTGATTCCCGGTTTGGTGCTGACCGGTCTCTACATGCTCTATGTATTGATCATGTCGATCGTGAAGCCGAACTCCATGCCCGCCTTGCCCAAGGAGGCTCGCTCGCTTGGCTCCGGCGTCACGTCCTTGCTCGTTGCTCTATTGATATGCGCCGGCGTGGCCTATGCCGCACATGTTTACCTGACACCCGCCTATGGCGAAAACGCCGATATTCTCGGCGCAACGGTTGGCGTTGCCTTCATCTATGCGATCGCCGTGCTCGATAAGGGGATGAAGCTCAACGTGATGTCGCGGCTGGCCCAGCAGGTCATCATCGTCCTCATTCCACCGCTGGCGCTGATCTTCCTCGTGCTCGGCACGATCTTCCTCGGCATCGCGACGCCGACGGAAGGCGGCGCCATGGGGGCCGTGGGCGCTCTCATAATGGCGGCTGCCAAAGGCCGGCTGAACATGGAGGTCATCCGCTCGGCACTGACATCCACGACCCGGCTTTCGGCCTTCGTGCTGTTCATCCTGATCGGCTCGCGCGTCTTTTCGCTGACCTTCTATGGCGTCAACGGCCATCTCTGGGTCGAGCATCTGCTGGTGTCGCTGCCCGGCGGCAAGGTCGGCTTCCTGATCGCCGTCAACATCCTCGTCTTCGTTTTAGCCTTCTTCCTCGACTTCTTCGAGCTTGCCTTCATCATCGTGCCGTTGTTGGCACCTGCTGCCGAAAAGCTCGGCATCGATCTCATCTGGTTTGGCGTGCTGCTCGGCGTCAACATGCAGACGAGCTTCATGCATCCGCCCTTCGGCTTCGCGCTGTTCTATCTCCGCTCGGTGGCGGCGCGCGTGCCCTATCTCGACAGGGTGACGGGCAAGCAGATCGCGCCCGTCACAACAGGGCAGATCTATTGGGGATCCGTGCCGTTCGTGGGTATCCAGATCCTGATGGTGGCATTGACCATCATGTTCCCGCAGATGGTCATGCACTACAAGGGCGCGGGTGCTGCGGTCGATCCGAATTCGATCAAGATCGAGGTTCCCGGTTTCGGCGTGCCCGGCCAGAACAATGGCAACGGCTTGCCGGGGTTGCAGCTTCCGGGCGGCAATCCGTTTGACGGGAAGCCGGCGGATCAGGGTGGCGGGCAGCAGAACGCACCCGCCAACGACCTCAGTCAGCCGCCGTCTTTCAATTGAGCACGGTACGCCTCGTTTTGTCCTGATTGGAGCGCAACGAAAAACCCCGGAGCGCCGCTCCGGGGTTGTTGTCTTAAAACCGCGAGCTGGTCAGATCTTCCCGGCGCGCTGCAGCGTCATCATGTAGACGTCGTAGCTGTATTCGGCGACCTGGGCATAGAGATAGTGCTGGCCGCGGAAGCCCTTGATCGATTCCCAGATCTTCTTGAAGGTCGGGTTGTTGGCTTCCATCTCGGCATAGACTTCATTGGCCTTGTCGAAGCAGGCATTCATGATCTCGGTGCTGAAGGGCCTGAGCTTCGCTCCTTCGGCGACGACGCGCTTGATGGCGGCTGGGTTCAGGTAATCGTATTTCTGCAGCATGTTGGCGTCGGTCGCCTGCGCGGCCGTGCGCAGCAGCGACTGATAGGCCTTCGGCAGGCCTTCATAAGCCGCCTTGTTGAACATGACATGCACGGTCGGGCCGCCTTCCCACCAGCCGGGATAGTAGTAATAGGGTGCCACCTTGTAGAAGCCGAGCTTTTCGTCGTCATAAGGGCCGACCCATTCGGCAGCATCGATCGTGCCTTTTTCCAGTGCCGGATAGATGTCGCCGCCGGCGATCTGCTGCGGCACGACGCCGAGGCGTTCGACCACCTTGCCGGCAAAGCCGCCGATACGCATCTTCAAGCCTTTCAGATCGGCGACGGTATTGATTTCCTTACGGAACCAGCCGCCCATCTGCACGCCCGTATTGCCCGCCGGGAAGCCGATCAGCCCCTGCGTTGCCAGGAATTCGTTGAACAGGTCGATGCCGCCGCCGTGATATTGCCAGGCGTTCATGCCGCGTGCGTTGAGTGCAAAGGGAACGGCAGCTCCCAGGGCCCAGACCGGATCCTTGCCCCAATAATAATAGGCGACCGAATGGCAGGCTTCGACGGTTCCGGCCGAAGTCGCATCGGCTGCCTGCAGGCCCGGCACGATTTCGCCCGCCGCAAACACCTGGATGTTGAAATTGCCGTCGGTGGCTTCAGACACATATTTCGACAGCACTTCGCCGCCGCCATAGATCGTATCCAGCGACTTCGGAAACGATGACGTCAGGCGCCAATTGATCTTCGGATTGCTCTGGGCAATGGCCGGAGCAGCAAGTGTTGCAGCAGCTGCAACCGAGCCGGCGCCGGCGACGCCGGCTTTCCTCAGAAATGAACGACGATCCATATGTTACTCCCCCCGGATACGAGCGGGCGGGCTGGCCCGCTCTTCGTGATCACGCCGCAACTAATCATGCTGTTCGGCGTGTTTCAAGCGTATCTGAACGCCGCGCAACCATTGATCTAGTTGTCTGCGGCGGCGTTCGTTTGCAAGTCTACCTCAGCGCACCATTTTGGTGCCGGCCTGGGCCACCAGATTGGTCGCCGGGGCCGGAGCGTGCTTGTATTTCAGCGTGACGACCTTGAAGCCCTCTTTCTCGAGGCGGCTCAGAAGAACCGGCAGCATCCTGACCGTGCGCTGATGGATATCGTGCATCAGGACGATGCCGCGGCCGCGCTGATAGAGCTGCTTCATGGTGCGATCCACCACCGAAAGCGGTGTCGAGGTGAAATAGTCCTTGCTGTCGATATCCACGTCCATGACGATCATGTCCCTAGCGGCAATGGCCGTGCGCAGGCGTTTGGAATCGGCAAGATAGGGGAAACGGAAGAAGGGGACATCCGTACCGATCGCCTTGGTGACGGCGTCCTTGCCGCGGGCGATCTCGGTCATCGCCGCGTCGAAGGTCATCTTGTCGAGATCGGGATGGCGGAACGTGTGGCTGCCGATCGCGTCACCATGGGCGAGAACCTCGCGCGCGGTCGCCGGATGCGCCTGCGCCATTTCCCCGACCATCATGAAGGCGGCCTTGACGCCAAACCTGTCGAGCGTGGCGAGAATGCGATCCGTCTTGCCGGGTGCGGGGCCGTCGTCGAAGGTCAGGATGACCTCCTTATCGGCGAGCCTGATGTCCTTGAGCGAGGAGACTTCCAGTGTGCGGCCGGCAAGATCGTGTGGTGCGCCGGCGTCCACCGCCGCGCGGGTTTCGAGATCGGCGACGAGCCATTTCTTCGGCTCCATCTCGATGGGGTCATTGGCTTTCAGCGGCTTGTGATGCGGCTCTTCGGCGGCATAGCTGCTCTTGAGCGACGCTTCGTTGGCCGGCTTCGTGGCACAGCCTCCGAGAGCCAGGGACATGGCGAGGCCAGCCAGCAACACACGGTAGTTCATCAGAATCGCTCAACAATATGTCCATGAAAGTTGAGCGCATTTTCCGCAGTTATGGTTAATGATCGGTTAGGATCGGCTGCGAAACGGTTAAGATCGCGATGTGCTTCAGCCGGCCATGCCGCTTTCGTATTCCGATGAAAGTTCCAGCCATTGCTCCTCGGCTGCGGCGAGTTTTTCAGCGGCATCAGAGCGCTGTTTTGCCTTTTCTGCAGCCTTTGCCGGCGCCTTTTCGTAAAGGGCCGGATCCGCAAGCTCTGCATCAAGGGCCTGAATCAGTTTCTCAAGCTTGCCGGTCAAGGATTCGATTTCATTGATCTTCTTCTTGAGCGGCGCAAGCGACGCGCGCCGATCGGCATTGAGCTTGCGCTGATCCGCCTTGGAAACGTACTCGTCGATGCCGTTCGTCTTGACTTTCTCGTCCTTCGACTTCGGGCTGGCGACGACGAGGCTGCGGTATTCTTCAAGATCGCCATCGAAGGTCGAGACGGTGCCGTCGCGCACCAGCCAGAGCCGGTCGACGGTGGCTTCGATCAGATGGCGGTCGTGCGAGATCAGTATGACGGCGCCGGAATAATCGTTCAGCGCCTGGATCAGCGCATTGCGGCTGTCGATGTCCAGATGGTTCGTCGGTTCGTCGAGGATCAGAAGGTTCGGTGCATCGAAGGCGGCAAGGCCCATCAGCAGCCGCGCCTTCTCGCCGCCGGAGAGATCCTTGACCTGCGTGTCCATCTTCTCCGTCGCAAGCCCGATCTGGGCGACGCGGGCGCGCACCTTCGCCTCCGGCGTTTCGGGCATGCGGCGGCGTACATGCTCGACGGCCGTCTGGTTGGGGATGAGGTCATCGAGCTGATGCTGGGCGAAGAAGCCGATCTTCAGGTTCGGCGCCAGCCTGATATCGCCGCTCTCTGCGCCGAGCCGACCGGAAATGAACTTCGCGAAGGTCGATTTGCCGTTGCCGTTCGAGCCGAGCAGGGCGATGCGGTCGTCGGCATCGATGCGCAGGTTCAGGCGCTTCAGGATCGGCTTGCCGGGCTCGTAGCCGACAGCGCCGCCGCTGATCGCGATGATCGGCGAGGCAGGCTGCTTTTCGGGTTCCGGAAAGCTGAAGCCCATCACATGGTCTTCGATGACGGCGGCGACGGTGCCCATGCGCTCCAGTGCCTTGATGCGCGATTGCGCCTGCCGCGCCTTCGAGGCCTTGGCCTTGAAGCGGTCGATGAAGCTCTGCAAATGCTTGCGGGCCGCGTCGTTCTTCGCCTTTGCCTTCATCTGCAGCTCGTCCGCCTCGGCCTTCTGCCGTTCGAACTGGTCGTAGGAGCCGCGATAGAAGGTAAGCTTCTTCTGGTCGAGATGCACGATGGAATTGACCGCCGTGTTCAGCAGATCGCGGTCGTGCGAGATGATGATGACCGTGTGCGGGTAGCGGCGGATGTAATCCTCCAGCCAGAGCGTGCCTTCAAGGTCGAGATAGTTCGTCGGTTCGTCGAGCAGCAGGAGATCCGGCTCGGAAAACAAGACGGCCGCAAGGGCGACGCGCATGCGCCAGCCGCCTGAGAAGGAGGAGGCCGGGCGCTTCTGCGCTTCGTGGTCGAAGCCGAGGCCGGCCAGGATGCTGGCGGCGCGCGCTTCGGCCGAATGCGCATCGATATCGGCAAGCCGCGTCTGGATATCGGCGATGCGGTGCGGATCGGTCGCGGTCTCGGCTTCCGCCAGCAGTGCGGAGCGCTCCTTGTCCGCTGCCAGGACGATATCGATCAAAGGCTCCTCGGTGCCGGGGGCCTCCTGCGCCACCTGGCCGATGCGGGCATTGCGGGGGATCGAGACCGAGCCGCTTTCGGCGGCGAGATCGCCGGTGATGATCCTGAACAGCGTGGACTTGCCGGCACCGTTCTTGCCGACGAGGCCCGCCTTCGTGCCCGGCGGAAGCGTCACGCTGGCATGGTCGATGAGCAGGCGGCCGGCAATGCGGGCGGAAAGATCTGAAATCGAAATCATGGCGCGGTTTTGGCCGAACTCGGCGCCGAAGGCAAGAGTGCGAAGTCGCTTAGACGCTGGCCTTTTGCGAGGATTTCGAGAGGTTGGCGCAGTTACGCAGCCGCTCGGTCAGCTCCGTTTCGTAGAGCATGAGATTGCTGAGCGAGGCATTGAGGCTGTCGAGTGCAGCATTGGCATGTGGAGTCGTGTCGATCTCGCGAGCAAAATGCTGCTTTTTCATCAGCCCCTTGGCGAGCTGATCGGCGACTTCGCGCAGCATCTCGGCCGCATCGCTTTCCGATTTGCGCGCCACCAGCCCGCAATGGCTGACCAGGCGATGCTTCAGGCCGATCTCGTCGAGCCCGCTTTGCGAGGGAAGGGGGCCAAGCGCCTCGATCTCTTCGGCAAGACAGCGGTCCTGGCCATAGAGCGCTTCATAGAAGAGCTGATAGTTGCGCGGCAGGTTTTTCACCTTCAGCCGCGTCATGAAGCGGCCGATAACCTCAAGCTCGGTTTCCGTTTCATCGTCATCGATGGAATATGCCGAAACGCTTGTCTGCGAGTTCTTCATGCCTGCCTTTGACCGTGAGCTGATATATCTCGTCAATCTGCAGGTTCGCAGGTTAAGGGAACATGAACAAAACGGCCGATCCTCGCCACAGCGCAACAAAATGAGGCATGTGATCAACGTCTGGGCGAAGACGGGAAACGACGGTTCTCCCCTTGGCTACATCCAGTGCTGTCCTTCGCTGCGCAGGAAATGCAGGAGGTCTAGCACCAGAGACGGTTTCCCCAAAGATGTGAGGATAGTGTGGCACTGGCCGCGGTGATGGGTGTGATGGTTGAACATATGGGATACCGCCGCATGGAGGGGAACGATGATGGCGCCCGGGCGCAGGATCGAGGTATAGGTAATGTCGACGGCAAGTGCATCGGCATCGAGCGTTTCCAGCCAGGTCATGATATTTCGATCTTCCGCCTCCCGTAAGCTGTAAAGTCCTTCAAGCGTGTCGTGCAGGACGGTATCGAGTGACGCCGGCACTCCGCCAGTGCCGTTAAAACGGTGCATCCACAGCCGGTCCGCTATCAGCAGATGATTGAGCGTTCCGTGGAGCGAGCCGAAGAAGGCACCGCGGTCTTCATGGAATTCGGGATCACTGAGGTCTGCTGCGGCATTATAGACCTGCACATTGGCCCACCGATTGTAGTCGGCCAGCATCCTGAAATGTTTGAGCATATGACCTCTCCTCAATGGTGCGGCGATGTCGCCGCCAAGTTTGCAAATAAACCGTCGCAGTGCCAGCGGCCGATTGCGAATCGATTGCGTCAACTGTGACAGCGGCGTGAAATTGGCCGATCCCCCTTGTTTTCGGGCCTTGGGGCAGGTAAAGACCGCCCACTTTTCTCTGATTACAAGGAATGGACCCATGGCGATTGAACGTACTTTCTCGATGATCAAGCCGGACGCGACGAAGCGCAACCTGACCGGCGCCATCACCAAGGTTTTTGAAGACAATGGCCTGCGCGTCATCGCCTCCAAGCGCGTCTGGATGAGCAAGCGCGAAGCTGAAGGCTTCTACGCCGTTCACAAGGAACGTCCGTTCTTCGGCGAACTCGTTGAAGGCATGACCTCCGGCCCGACCGTCGTTCAGGTTCTGGAAGGCGAAAACGCCATCCTGAAGAATCGCGAGATCATGGGCGCGACCAACCCGGCCAACGCTGATGAGGGCACGATCCGCAAGACCTTCGCCCTGTCGATCGGCGAAAACTCCGTTCACGGCTCGGACGCTCCGGAAACGGCTGCCGTCGAAATCGCCTACTGGTTCTCCGAAACCGAAATCGTCGGCTGAATCAGCCTTTCAGCTTCTGCGCTGAACGATTTGAAATGACTCATGAAAGCCGGGATTTCGCATCCCGGCTTTTTTCATGCCGGGCAGGCGGCATCATGCCCGTAATCGGCACTGCCATCGCCCTTGAAGACATCTGGATTGGCGGTATAGACCGGGCCGACGACCAGCGGCTTCGTCGGCAGCACGGTCTGGTCCAGATCGGATTTGACCTCGGTCTTGATCGTCTGGATCGTCTTGTCGCTGGCATCCACCAGCTTGATCGAGACGGAATAGGGGCGATCCTTGCGCACGCAATGAAGGTCCGGGCTTTCCAGCGTGATCTTGTCCCAGAAGGAATAGATCTTCTGGTTGACGACAAGCGGATCACCGCCGGCGGGATTTTCGAATTCAGCAACGGCCGTCGTTCCCTCAGGGATTGGGGCGATCTTCTTCAGCGTAATCATGTAGCTTGCGCTCGCCACGCGATAGTTGAAGACGAAAAGGCGGCCGGTGAGCTGCGTCGGGCCTTCATCGTCCTTCCGCTGGCAGCCGGCCAGCGCCAGACCGGCGATGATCCCGGCACTTATCGTTGTCAGCATAATCCTTCTTATCGTCATGGCGCAGTCTCCTCCTTCTTGCGCCGGTAGTGCCGGCTTGCCTTGGCGCGGTTGCCGCAAACCGCCATGTCGCACCAGGCGCGGCTTTTGTTCTTGCTGCGGTCGATAAAGAGCCAGCCGCAGTTGCGGCAGATCTTCATTCGCTCGGGATCGGGCATGGCGATGAGGCGCAGCGTCGAATGTACCGTCGCGGCATCGAGCCCATCGGGTGAGGCGCGCTTCAGGACGCGAGCCAAGGCCGCAAGCAGGTCCGAAAGCAGCAGATCCGCAGCATCTCCAAGAACGCGTGCCCGGAAATAGCGGTCGATCAACTCGCGGAGGGCAATGAAATCGGTTCTGTTCTCCTGTCTCACCGGCAGGATATCGCCGAAGAGCGCCCGCTCCGCGCAGAAATTGGTGGCTGCCTTCGGAAAGCTTTCCATCTGTCCATGCGCTTCGAAACGGTCGATTCGGCGCTCGTCGTCATGGCGCAGGATGACGCTGTTGGCGACATCGAGCGCGAGCGCGCCACCGGAAAAACGATGCGGGGTCCAGGAAAAGCTCATAGGGAAAATTATAACTGGTAAAATTCATTTTGCCAGTTACTATTTACCTGTTCCTCGGAGGGAGTGAATGGCCTATCTTCTGCAGCAACTGGCGAATGCCGTTCCGCTCGCTGCACTCTATGCGGCGCTGGCCTTCGGCTATTCCATTGCGTTCGGGGTCATGAAGCGGGCCGATATCACCTATGGCGCACTGTTTGCGTTTGCCGGCCAGATGCTCGTGCTTTTTACCGATATCGGCTACACGAGAATGTATCTGATCCTACCGGCTGCCTTTGCCTTCGGTGCCGTGATCGCGGCTGGCTATACGCTCGGCGCCGGTCTTTTCGTCGGCAGCGCGATCATGCTGCCGCTGTCGCGAAAGTCCCCGAATACCGTCATCGTCGCGGCACTCGGCATGATGATCATCCTGATGGAAACCGCCCGGCTGGCCTCCAATACGCGTGGCATCTGGCTGCCGCCCTTCCTGAATGGCCCGATCGTCTTCTGGGATAGCGGCGATTTCCGCGTGACGCTGACAGAGATCCAGCTGCTCAACACGGCGCTGATGATCCTTGTCATTCTGGCAGGCGCCTATGTCCTGAAATGCACGGGTTGGGGGCGCATCTGGCGGGCGGTGACCGACGACGCTCTCGCCGCCGAGCTCTGCGGCGCCAGCGCCAATCGCGTTTTCCTGCTCGCCTATGTCGCCTCCGCACTCGTCGCGACCATCTGCGGGCTACTTGCCACCTCCTATTACGGAACGATGGATTTCGGGGCGGGGCTGATGTTCGGGCTGAAGGTGCTGATGATTGCGGCGGTTGGCGGCTATTCCGATCCGTTGAAGTCGGCGGGCGGAGCGGCACTTCTTGGGCTGACGGAGACGATGTGGGGTGCTTACGGCCCGTTCCTGTGGCGCGATTTCGTCATCTTCTCGCTGCTCGTGCTGCTGCTGGTCCTCAGCCGTCGTGAAAGAGTGGTGCCCTGAAGCCTATTTGTTGCCGGCCCACTTGGCTCGCGCGGCATCGTCGGCATCCCTGGCCGAAACCCAGCCGCCTTCTTCTCCGCCCTTGCCATGCTCCTTTTTCCAGAAGGGCGCGGAGGTTTTCAGAAAATCCATGACGAAATTGGCGCCGTCGAAGGCGGCCTGCCGATGCGGTGCGGCGGCAATGACGAGCACGATATTCTCGCCGGGCGCGATCTTGCCGTAGCGATGGATGGCGGTGAGACCAAGCAGCTCGAAACGCTCGATGGCAAGCTTGGCGATGCGGTTGATCTCCGCCTCCGCCATGCCTGGATAATGTTCGAGTTCCAGCGCACCCAAAGTGCCGCCTTCGTCGCGGCAGAGGCCCGAGAAGGTCACGACTGCGCCGATATCGTGGCGCCTGGAGGTTAGTTGGTCGATCTCCGCCTGGAGATCGAAATCCTCGCGCTGGACTTTGACCAATGGTGAAATCATCGCAATTTCCTTGATCGGCTTCGCAAACATGCTGAGCAGCCTCCTGACCCTTCGCCAAGGCTCAGGGCGTTCGTCGCTGCAATCGATTCACTGGATCGATTGCTCGGGCTTCGCCCGACCGCTCCTCACCCCCCGGTCATCGGCGGGAAGAGCCCGATCTCCCGCGCTCCGGCGATCGGCTCATCGTGTTCCGCATGCTCCATGTTGATCGCGACGCGGATCGCCTGGGGAAATTGAAGTGCCGCCTCGTATTCCTCGCCCAAGCCCTTCAAATGACTCAGTAGATCGCCGACTGTGACGACATCGGCGGGAAGGGAAATCTCTTCCTCGGCTTTACCGATCCGCTCGCGCACCCAGGCGAAATAGACGAGTTTCGTCATCATTCTTCATCCACGACATGCTTCAGTCCGGCCCGGAAATAATCATAGCCGGTATAGATGGTCAAAAGCGCTGCGACCCAGAGCAGGACGATGCCCATCTCCGTCGTATAGGGTAGCACCTTGTCGCCCGCCGGCCCAGCCAGAAGGAAGGCGATGGCGACGAGCTGGGCCGTCGTCTTCCATTTCGCGATCCGCGTCACGGGAACGCTGACCTTCAGCGCCGCCAGATATTCGCGCAGGCCGGAGACCAGGATTTCGCGGCAAAGAATGATGATGGCGGCCCAGAGCGACCAGCCGGCAATCGTGCCGTCAGCCGCGACCAGCAACAGGATGGCGGAAACCAGCAGCTTGTCGGCAATCGGATCGAGCATGCGGCCGATATTGGAGGTCTGGTTCCAGATCCGCGCGAGATAGCCATCGAGGAAATCGGTGATCGAGGCGATGACGAAGATCCACAGCGCGACCCAGCGCGCGAAATCGGAGCCCTCCAGCTTACCTTCGACGAAAAAGCACAGAACGATCAGGGGTACGCAGAGAATGCGGCCGTAGGTGAGCAGATTGGGGATGCTGTAAGCGCGCGAAGCCATGGAAATCGTTTCGTTTCGGTTATCTCGACGGAGCACGATGAGGCTCGGTTTCGGGTCTCATCTTGCTCCGGGAATTTGATTGTTTCGATCTTCTCCAAAAACCGCTTCGCACTTTTTGGGATCAAATCCTAGATGATGGTTTGGCAACCTTATCGTCAATATTGTTTCTGTTTTTTCACCGCCATTGCGTGGAATTTGCGACCAGCTTTTTCTATTTCGCGGCGTCCTCGTGAAAATGATTGTAGACCTGCCGTGCGACGGCTTCGGAAATGCCTTCCACCGCCATGAGATCCGAGAGCGCGGCGCGCGATACCGCCTTGGCGGTGCCGAAATGCTGCAGCAGCGCGCGCTTGCGCGAAGGGCCGATGCCGCCGATCTCGTCCAGCGGATTCTTCACCATCTCCTTCTTGCGCCGCGCCCTATGCGAGCCGATGGCGAAGCGGTGCGCCTCGTCGCGCAGGCGCTGGATGAAATAGAGCACGGGATCGCGCGGCGGCAGCGTGAAATTTTCGCCCGAAGGGGCGAAGAAGCGTTCGCGTCCGGCCTCGCGGTCGACACCCTTTGCGACGCCGATGGCAATGACGCTGTCGGTAATCCCAAGTTCCTCGAGGATAGCACGTACCGCGGTCATCTGCCCCTGGCCGCCGTCGATAAGGATGACATCGGGCCACGCGGGAAAAGGCTGGTCGACTGCATCGGTGCCGGCAGCCTCCACGGCAGCGGCCCGATCAGGCTTGCCTTCTTCCTTCAGCAGCCGGGAGAAACGGCGAGTCATGACCTCGCGCATCATGCCGAAGTCGTCGCCCGGCGTGATGTCGGTCGATTTGATGTTGAACTTGCGGTACTGGTTTTTTACGAAGCCTTCCGGCCCTGCGACGACCATGCCGCCGACCGCATTCGTGCCCATGATGTGGGAGTTGTCGTAGATCTCGATGCGTTGCGGTGTGTAGGGAAGCTTGAACGTTTCCCTGAAGCCTTCGAGCAGCCGCGATTGCGAGGCGGTTTCCGCCAGCTTGCGGCCATGCGCCTCGCGGGCGTTGGCGATGACATGCTCGACCAGATCGCGCTTTTCGCCGCGCTGCGGCACGAGGATCGTGACCTTGTGACCGGCCTTCTCGCTGAGGGCAGCCGCCAGCAGCTCGATTTCCTCGACCGTCTCCGACAGCAGGATCTGCCGCGGCACCGGCTTGTCGTCATAGAATTGCGCGAGGAAGGCGTTCAGCACTTCGGCGCCGGAGAGCGACGGATCAGCCTTCGGGAAATAGGCGCGGTTGCCCCAGTTCTGGCCGGTGCGGAAGAAGAAGACCTGGATGCAGGAGATGCCGCCCTCGTGATGGATGGCGAAGACATCGGCTTCCTCGACGCCGGCCGGATTGATGCCCTGATGGCTCTGTACATGCGAGAGCGCCGCCAGACGGTCGCGGAAAATGGCGGCACGTTCGAAATCCAGATCCTCGGCGGCAGCATTCATCGCCTCCGCCATGTGCGCCTTGACGTTCTGGCTCTTGCCGGAAAGGAAGTCCTTCGCCTCCTGTACCAGTTCGCCGTACCCCGCATCGCTGATCTCATGCGTGCAGGGGCCGGAACAGCGCTTGATCTGATAGAGCAGACAGGGCCGCGTGCGCGTCTCGAAGACGCTGTCAGTGCAGGTGCGGATCAGAAAGGCCCGCTGCAGCGAATTGATGGTGCGCCCGACCGCCCCAGCCGAAGCGAAAGGGCCGAAATAGTCGCCCTTGCGGGCGCGGGCACCGCGATGCTTGAAGATCGCCGGTGCGCGATGATCCCCCGTGATCAGAATATAGGGAAAGGATTTGTCGTCGCGCAGCAGGACGTTAAAGCGCGGGCGCAAGCGCTTGATCAGATTCGCTTCCAGCAGCAGCGCTTCCGTCTCCGTCCGCGTGGTGACGAATTCCATATTGGCGGTTTCGCGCACCATGCGGGCGATGCGGTTGGAATGCACCTTGCCCAAGGCATAGTTGGAGACGCGCTTCTTCAGGCTGCGGGCCTTGCCCACGTAGAGCACGTCACCAGCCTCGTTGAACATGCGGTAAACACCGGGGTTGTTCGGCAGCCGTTTGACGAATTCGGCGATCAATTCGGCGCCGCGAAGCCCGCTTTCGTTCTTTCCGCCTTCGTTCCAATCGACGGGCGCAACGGGGGAGGCGGCGGCATCGCCCTCCACCTCGATGTCGTCCTCGATATCCTCTGATTCGTCATAGAGAACGCCGCCGTCGGGCAGCTTTCTTCCATTCATTCCGCACTCTCCGACACGTCTGGCGTTTCCCAGGCAAGATGCTGGCCGCCATCGAGCGCTATCATTTGGCCCGTGATCGAGGGCGTGTCAAAAAGAAAGCGGATGGTCCGGCCGAATTCTTCGAGCCCCGGCGCCGCCTTTAATATGAGGCCGTCGATCTGCGCTTGAAAGTCCTCCTCGCTCTGCCGCACGCTGCGCACTGTCGGGCCGGGACCGATGGCGTTGACGCGGATGCGGGGGGCGAAACTCTGCGCCATCGTCTGTGTCGCCGTCCAAAGCGCTGCCTTCGACAGCGTATACGAATAGAAGCGCGGGTTCAGCGCCCAGACCCGCTGGTCGACCATATTGACGATCAGGCCTGGATGCGGCTCGGGAAGCTGCCGCACGAAATCGGCAGCCAGGATAGAAGGTGCGCGAACATGCACAGCGAAATGTGCGTCGAAGGCTTCCGCGTCGAAACGATCGGCGGAATCGCCGAGGAAAGCTGAGGCATTGTTGACCAGGAGATCGAGCGGGCCAAGAGCATCCGTGGCCCTTTTGACAAGGGTTGACGTCTCGGCCAAATCTAGCAGATCGGCCTTGATCGCAATCGCCTTTCGGCCCATTTGCTGCAATTTCGCCACAATCTCCGTTGCCTCGGCAAGGGATTGGTTGGCGTGCAGTGCCACCGCAAAGCCGTTAGCCGACAAATCCTCGGCAATTGCCCTGCCTATTCTTTTGGAAGCGCCGGTTATCAACGCCGTGCGTAGTTTTTCCTGGCTCAAGAGATTGCCTTTTGCTCGTCGTTATCCAATCGACGCTCATATAGGGCGTCGATACACCATATGAAAAGATGCAGAGCAAATGACGCTCTTTGAGATTTCTTATGTAAAGCTTGGGATATATTTAGATTAAAATAAGTATACACGCTTTAACCATTGGTTATGGTTAACAATTCCTCTGTTGCGATGAAGCAACATCGAAATTCAGCCATGTCTGTGCCACAATGATATCATATTTTGGCTCTTCCAATTCCTCATTTGCATTCCAATTTCAACCTCGATCCGGGAGGGATATTTTTAATTGCTCGTGGCGCTTCGAAGTCAAGGACAGTAAGCGGGGCCCACGGGACTGAAAGGAGAAAAGTATGCGTACTCTTATCAAGACCCTCATGGTCTCCGCTTTCGCTCTCGGCGGCTACACCGCAGCTCACGCCGCTGACGCTGTCGAGCAGATTCCGCAGCCGCCCGTCGCTCAGGAAGCAGCTCCGGCCGTCAACAACTGGTCCGGCTTCTACATCGGTGGTGCCGGCGACTGGAACGCCGGTCACTTCACCCGCAACGGCGACGCCTACGCCTGGGGCGGCCAGGCCTTCACCGGCTACAACTGGCAGCAGGGCCAGATCGTATACGGTGTTGAAGCTGACCTCGGCTACTCCGGTGCCGACAGCACCCGCAACGGCCTGACCGCCAAGAACGGTGTCAACGGCTCGGTTCGCGGTCGTATCGGTTACGACTTCAACCCGTTCATGCTCTACGGCACGGCCGGTCTGGCCCTTGGCCAGAACAAGCTGGAAGACGCGACCTCGTCCGACAGCAAGACGGCTGTTGGCTACACGGTCGGTGCAGGTGCTGAAACCTTCATCACCAACAACATCACCGCTCGCCTCGAGTACCGTTACACGGACTACGGCAAGAAGAACTTCGACCTCGACTCCGGTCGGTTCTCTCGTGGTTACGACGAGCAGAGCGTCAAGGTCGGTATCGGTGTCAAGTTCTAATCACTTGACGGCATGGAATGAAGAAAAAGCCGGGGTTTACGCCCCGGCTTTTTCCGTTTCATAGGCTGACTGTTTACACGGCGTCCTTCGGAAAATCGGTCGAGACAGCCAGTTCGCGCCAGTCGGCCAGTTCCCTGGCGACATAGTCATTCTTGGTCTCGATCGCGCCGACAGTATCCGAGCCGAAGGGCATGCGCAGCGGCAGATTGGCCGAATGAGCAAGCGTGATCACCGACTTTGCAAGCCGTGCGGGATCGCCTGGCTGGCCGTGGTTATGGCCGGCCGCGAAATCGCGCATCGCCCCCGCCGGTTTCGACGCCGGCATACGGTTCGGCGAACGCATCTCCGCCGATATGATCGCTGTCCCCATCGGTCCTCGCCAGCGGACGGCGATCGTCGGCTCGCCCGAGCATTTTCAGCGTTTTCCCAAACCGCTCACGCCTCACGATCTGAAAGATCACCCCTGCATCCGCTACCGTTTCGCGAGCGGCACATATTATCGCTGGGAGTTCGAGCGCGGGGGCATCGAGCTGGAGATCGAGGTGCAGGGGCCGCTGACGCTCGGCGATCTCGACATCATGCTGGACGCCGCCGTCAATGGCTCCGGTCTTGCCTTCCTGTTCGAGGATCACGCGCTGCCGGCTTTAGAGGATGGCCGGCTGATCCGCGTGCTGGAGGACTGGTGCCCCTATTATCCCGGCTTTTTCCTCTATTATCCGAGCCGCCGGCAGCTGCCGACGGCTTTGCGCGCCTTTATCGATTTTGTAAAGGCCGAGACTGCTCGCCAGAGCTGAGCCGAACAGCGTCAGACCTGCGGCTTCATCGCCGGAAAATCGGGGAAATGCTTCTCGAACTTGCGCGCCCAGTCCGTCAACCCCGCATGGTCTGCTTCCCATTGTCCTTCGAAGCGGAGCTGCAGATAGCCGACGAGGGAGGCAAGTGCGAAATGACCCGCATGCAGCTTCTTGCCGATCTTCGGCGGTTCTGCATCGAGATGGGTGAGGGCGCGGCTGACCTTCGTCCACTGCCGGTCGATCCAGGGCTGATGCTGCTTCTCGGGTTCGCGAAGACGACGCTCGTAGACGATCGACAGCAGGCACTCGTTGGTGCCGTCGATCAGCGCTTCCAGAACCTCGATCTCGGTGCGCTTGCCCTTCTTCGTTGGATAGAGCCCACCCTCGCGCCGGTCGAAATAATGCATGATGGCGCGGCTGTCGAAAATCGCCTCGCCGTCGCCGGTCAGCAATGTCGGGATCTTGCCGAGCGGGTTGTTGTCGATCAGCAGCGTCGGACCGGCATTCGTGTCGACATGGATCTCCTCAAGCTTGATGCCCAGATGGCGTGCCGCCATGCGCACCTTGCTGGAGAAGGGGGAGGTGGGCGAGCAAAGAAGTCTCATGAAATCACCTGCGGGATGTGTATGTGATAAATCTCAATGTTCGCCACGCAGCCAGAAGGCGCGCTGCGAGGCGAAACGGTCCTGCGCCAGAATATCCTTCAAGGCCGGCAGCAGCGCATGCAACTCATCCTTCAGCGTGAAGGGCGGGTTGACGATGATGAGGCCGGAGCCGGTAAGCCCGGTGAAGCCGCGATCGCTTTTGACGATCAGCTCGGCGCAGAGCATCTTCGGAATTTCCAGCGCCTGCAGCGCCTCGTGAAATGGCTTGATCGGCGCATCCTTCTTGATCGGATACCAGAGGCAATAGGTGCCGCCCGGAAAGCGGCGCCAGGCTTTGGCCAGGCCGTCGATCAGCCGCTCATATTCGCCTTCCTCCTCGAAAGGCGGATCGACGAGCACGATGCCCCGCTTCTCCTTCGGCGGCAGATGCGCGCCGAGCGCCAGCCAGCCGTCCAGTTCGGTGATGCGTGCATGATGATCGCCCTCGAACAGGCGGTGCAGCCGCTGAAAATCGTCCGGGTGCAGTTCCATCGCCGAAAGCCGGTCCTGCGGGCGAAACAGCATCCGGGCGAGCTTCGGCGAGCCGGGATAGAGCCTCAGGCCGCCTTCAGGGTTTAGCTCACGGATAGCGACGAGATAGGGCTCCAGCAGATCGGCGACCTGCGGCACGAGTTCCGCCTCCAGCACCCTGCCGATGCCGTCACGCCATTCGCCGGTCTTCTGGGCTTCCTCGGACGACAGATCGTAAAGCCCGATGCCGGCATGGGTATCGAGAACGCGAAAGGCCTTGTCCTTGTTCTGCATGTAGCGGACGAGGCGCGCGAGAACAGCGTGTTTCAAGACATCGGCAAAATTGCCCGCGTGGTAGATGTGCCGATAGTTCATTGTCGGTGAAGTCCGCATGAATTGTTGAGATGGGCCGGATTGTCTCTAGTGGCCGGACATCGCTTGAAATATACAAACATCATGAACATTGCGACCCCCATCCAAGCCAAATCGCGCGTCGGCCACACGGCCTGTCCGCATGACTGTCCCTCCACCTGCGCGCTGGAGGTCGATCTGACGGAAGACGGCAGGATCGGCCGGGTTCGCGGCGCCAACGATCATTCCTATACCTCGGGCGTCATCTGCGCCAAGGTCGCGCGCTATGCCGAGCGGCTTTACCATCCCGATCGCCTGATGAAGCCGCTGTGCCGCGCCGGCGCAAAGGGCGAGGGGCGCTGGCAGGAAATTTCCTGGGAAGATGCACTCGACGAGATCGCCGAAGCTTTCATCAAGGCCGAAGCCAAGGACGGCAGCGAGGCGATCTGGCCCTATTTCTATGCCGGCACGATGGGCTGGGTGCAGCGCGATTCCATCGAGCGGCTGCGCCATGCCAAGCGCTATTCCGGCTTCTTCTCCTCGATCTGCACCAATCCGGCCTGGACGGGCTTCACCATGGCGACCGGCGTGCTGCGTGGTCCCGATCCACGCGAGATGGGCCGTACCGATTGCGTCGTCATCTGGGGCACGAATGCGGTTGCTACCCAGGTCAACGTCATGACCCATGCAGTGAAATCCCGCAAGGAACGCGGCGCCAAGATCGTCGTTATCGATATTTATGACAACCCGACGATGAAGCAGGCCGACATGGCCTTGATCGTCAAGCCGGGCACGGATGCGGCCCTTGCCTGCGCCGTCATGCACATCGCCTTCCGCGACGGTTATGCCGACCGCGAGTACATGGCCAAATATGCTGACGATCCCGCTGGCCTCGAAGAGCACCTGAAATCAAAGACCCCGGCATGGGCTGCCGCTATCACCGGCCTTTCGGTCGACGAGATCGAAGCCTTCGCCAAGCTCGTGGGGACGACGAAGAAGACCTATTTCCGCCTCGGCTACGGCTTTACCCGCCAGCGCAACGGCGCGATCGCCATGCATGCGGCAGCCTCGGTCGCGACGGTGCTCGGCTCCTGGCAATATGAGGGCGGCGGCGCCTTCCATTCGAACAGCGATATCTTCCGCATGGATGCGAGCGAACTGACCGGCCGCGCCATGAAGGATCAGGATATCCGCATGATCGATCAGTCGCAGATCGGCCGCGCCCTGACAGGCGATGCCGTCGCGCTTCGCCATCGCGGTCCGGTCACGGCCATGCTGATCCAGAACACCAATCCGGTGAATATCGCGCCGGAGCAGCGGCTGGTGAAGCGCGGCTTCGCCCGCTCCGATCTCTTCGTCGCCGTGCATGAGCAGTTCATGACCGATACGGCCGAGATGGCTGATATCGTCATCCCCGCCACCATGTTCGTTGAGCATGACGACATCTATCGTGCCGGCGGCCAGAACCACATCCTTCTCGGCCCGAAGCTTGTGGAGCCGCCGCCGACAGTGCGCAGCAATCTCTTCGTGATCGAGGAGCTGGCGAAGCGTCTCGGCGTTGCGGATCGCCCCGGCTTCGGTTTTTCGGCTCGCGAGATGATCGACCGTGTTCTGTCCAGAAGCGGCCTGCCGGATTACGATTATTTTCTCGAACACAAATGGTTCGATCGCCAGCCGGATTTCGAGGAGGCCCATTTCATCAAGGGCTTCGCCCATCCCGACGGGAAATTCCGTTTCCGCCCGGACTGGGTCAATCAACCGGCGCCGAACCGCCCGCCGGCCTCGATCGGGTTGCTCGGGCCGCATGTCGAGCTGCCGGAGTTTCCGGATCAGGTCGATGTCATCGAGGTGGCCGATCCCGAGCATCCGTTCCGGCTCGCGACCTCGCCATCGCGCAACTTCCTGAATTCGAGTTTCGCGGAAACGAAGACATCGCGGCAGAAGGAAAGCCGTCCTGAGGTGATGATCAATCCGGCCGATGCCGAAGCACTCGAGATCATCCATGGAGAGTTGGTCCGCATCGGCAATGGCCGAGGCGATATTCGCCTCCACGCCCGCGTGACAGCGGAAGTGAAGCCGGGCGTGCTGATCGCCGAGGGGCTGTGGCCGAACAAGGCTCATGTCGACGGCGAGGGCATCAACGTACTCACCGGCGCCGATCCCGTCGCGCCCTATGGCGGCGCGGCTGTCCACGACAACAAGGTATGGCTTCGCAAGGACGTGGCATGAGTAAACTCGAAAAGGCGAAAGCCGAGATCGTCAGCGAGGAGACGCTGGCGGATCAATGGACGCGGCTGAGCACATTTGAGATCGACTACACGGATTCGCGCGGCGAAAATCATCGGCTGAAGCGCGAGGTCTATCATCGCACGCCGGCCGCCTGCATTCTCCTCTATGATCCCAGCCATGAAACCGTGGTACTCGTCCGGCAATATCGTCTGCCGGCCCAGCTGGTCGGCGAGCCAGCCTGGATGATCGAAGTGCCAGCCGGTTTGCTCGACGGCGATGATCCGGAAGCGGCGATCCGACGCGAGGCCATGGAGGAGACGGGCTTTCGCGTGCGCGACATCCGCTTCCTCTTCAAATCGATGACGTCGCCCGGCTCCTCGACCGAGGTCATCCATTTCTTCGCCGCCGTGATCGACACGTCCGACCGTGTCGCCGATGGCGGCGGGCTTGCGGAAGAGCATGAGGATATCGAGGTCCTGGAGGTTCGCCTGTCCGATGCGATTGTCATGATCGAGAAGGGCGATATCTCCGACGCCAAGACGATCATGCTGCTGCAATGGGCGGTTTTGAATGTCGCGAGTCTGAAATAGCTTTTGCCTTGGGGAAGCTTTGTGAAACTCTGCTCCCCATTCATCACAATGTCACGAATCAAGCTTACCGGGGCGTGCTGGCCGGAAACATTCGAATGTTTCCGAGCCTCCTTCATTGACGCTGTTTCAGGAGAAAGCCGATGTGGCTCAGCAATTTCACGCTCGTTCTTCCCAATGAGGTCGTCGAGAAGGGTGCGGTGCGCATCGAGGACGGCGTGATTGCCGAAATCCGCTCGGATCCGGTGGAAAATCCGATCTTCGACGGCGGCGGCCGCTTGCTGATGCCGGGCTTCGTCGATCTGCACTGTGACATGGTGGAGCGCGAGATCGCACCGCGTCCGAATGCGATGATGCCGATCGATTTCGGCATTCACGAGCTGGACAAGAAGCTGGCGGCGGCCGGTGTCACCACCGCCTTCGCCGCGCTCTCCTTTGCGACCGAAAGCGTCTACGGCCACGTCCGTTCGCTCGAAACCACCTCGGCAGTGATCCGCGGCATCGGCAGCCTGCGCGACGAGCTCCTGATCGACCACCGTGTCCATGCACGCTACGAAATCACCAATCTCGACGCGGCGCCGACCCTGGAGCGGCTCCTGGAAGAAGGCTCCGTCGATATGGTTTCGCTCACCGACCATACACCGGGGCAGGGGCAGTATAACGACATCGAAAGCTACATCCGCAGCATGTCAGAGCGCCGCTCCATGTCGCGGGAGGCCGCCGAGGAAGTGGTCGCACAGCGCATCGCGCAGCGCGAGGATCCTGAGATCGAGCGCAAGCTCCATGAGGTGGTCGAACTCGCGCTGAAGCACAAGCTGTCGCTGGCCTCGCATGATGACGACAGTGCCGAGAAGGTGGCGGCGATGCACGATCTCGGCGTGACGATCAGCGAATTTCCGGTGACGGGACCGGCTGCGGAGGAAGCCCGCCGCCGCGGTCTCTGGACCCTGATGGGAGCGCCGAACGCGCTTCGCGGCCAGTCGATGTCCGGCAATCTCAGCGCCCTCGATGCGGCGCGCTCGGGCCTGCTCGGCATCATCGCGGCCGATTATCACCCGGCGGCCTTCGTGCCGGCGATCTTCAAGATCGCCGACATTGTTGCTGGCGGTCTGCCGGCGGCCGTTGCAACGGCAACCTCCAATGCTGCCCGTTCGGCCGGTCTGACGGATCGCGGCGAAATCGCCGTCGGCCAGCTTGCCGATCTGGTGGCCGTCGAGCCCGGCTCGGTTCACCGCATCCGCGCCACCTTCCGCGGCGGCCGCATCGTCTATAGCGACGGCACGCTGCACCCGTTGATGGCGATTGCGGCTTGAGGAGGATTGTGAGGGTGAGACATCTGGCTCCCCCTCATCCGGTCGCTATAAACGCCGATCCCGGCAAAAAGCACTTTGCTGGGAAGACTAGACTTCCGCTTCAAAGGAAGTCGCATAACCCCAAACGCGATGACTTTGCTGAAATGGGAGCACCTGAAGCGCTTCTCCCTTCTCCCCCTGGGGAGGAGGTGCCCGAAGGGCGGATGAAGGGGCGTTTAGCCACAGAATTCCCTATTTAACCTGCGTCCCCAAGCAGTGACAAAATCTGCCGTCCATCGACAGCAGGGTTTTTGCCAAGGCTCACGGCCTTGCCGTCTTCCATCCTGACCTTGCCTTCCGCCAGCAGCCGCAGCGATTGCGGATAAAGCTGATGCTCGACCGTCAGCACGCGGGCGGCGAGACTATCGGCGGTATCGTCGCTGAGCACGGGCACGGCCGCCTGGCCGATGACCGGGCCCTCATCCATGCCTTCGGTGACGAAATGCACGGTGCAGCCGGCAATGCGCATGCCGGCCTCGATGGCGCGCTGATGCGTATGCAGGCCGGGGAAAAGCGGCAGCAGAGAGGGATGGATGTTGATAATCCGGCCCTTGTAAGCCTGGATGAAGCGGCCGGAAAGCAGCCGCATATAGCCGGCAAGGCAGATGATATCGGGCGAGAGGGCGTCAAGCTGCGAAAGGATCGCCTCTTCATGGGCTTCCTTGCCGGCAAACTCCTTGCGCACGAAAGCGAATGTTGCAACGCCTTCAGCCGCAGCCCTTGCCAGCCCGCCGGCATCCGCCTTGTCGGAAATGACGCCAACGATCTCGGCCGGGTAGTCCGCTGCCTTCGTGGCCTTCAGAAGAGCCAGCATGTTGGAGCCGCCGCCCGAAATGAAGACGACGACGCGTTTACGCGGCGTGGTCATAGAGCGAGCGTGCCCTTATAGACGGTGCCGGGAGCGCCTTCTTCGCGCGCGACCATGCGGCCGAGCGTAACGACGGCTTCGCCTTCAGCCTCAAGCACGGCCTTCACGGCATCGACATTTTCCTGAGCGACGACCACGATCATGCCGATGCCGCAGTTGAAGGTGCGCAGCATTTCCTTCGCTTCGACGCCACCCGTCTTGGCCAGCCAGGAGAACACCGGCGGCGCCTTAACCGCAGCAAGATCGATTTCGGCAGCCAGATGCTTCGGCAGCACGCGCGGAATGTTCTCCGGAAAGCCGCCGCCGGTGATGTGGGCAAGCGCCTTGAGGGCATGGGTTTCGCGGATGGCTTTCAGCAGAGGCTTCACATAGATGCGCGTCGGCGTCAGCAGCGCTTCCCCCAGCGCCTTGCCTTCGGCGAATGGCGCCGGCGCATCCCAGCCGAGGCCGGAAAGCTCGACGATCTTGCGCACCAGCGAGAAGCCGTTGGAATGAACGCCTGACGAGGCGAGGCCGAGAATGATGTCGCCCTCGGCAATATCGCCCGAAGGTAGCAGTTGGCCGCGTTCGGCGGCGCCGACGGCAAAGCCCGCCAGATCGTAATCGCCGTGGGAATACATGCCCGGCATTTCCGCCGTCTCGCCGCCGATCAGCGCACAGCCTGCATCGCGGCAGCCGGCAGCAATGCCGCCGACGATCGCCGCACCCTGGTCCGGGTCGAGCTTGCCGGTGGCGAAGTAATCGAGGAAGAAGAGCGGCTCGGCGCCCTGGACGACCAGATCGTTCACGCACATGGCCACGAGGTCGATCCCGACGGTATCATGATAATTGGCGTCGATTGCGATCTTCAGCTTGGTGCCGACGCCGTCATTGGCGGCGACCAGCACCGGATCGGTGAAGCCCGCAGCCTTGAGGTCGAACAGGCCGCCGAAGCCGCCGATTTCGCCGTCCGCACCCGGCCGGCGCGTCGAACGGACGGCGGGCTTGATCTTTTCGACCAGCAGGTTGCCGGCGTCGATATCGACGCCCGCGTCGCTATAGGTCAGACCGTTTTTTCCAGACTGGCTCATGCTTCCGCCTCCGATGGCCGCCCGTCCATTATGACAGGGCTTTGATCGGCTCGCCATTGCATGATAGGGCCCTTTATGCAAGGCGCAAGCGCCGCAAACCCTGCGATTTTCCCCGCTTCCCATCGCCCAAGGCAGATTTCCGGCCGCAGACTTGACCATAATTGCGGCGTCATCCTATGTCCTAAGCACACGGCAAACGGGCGCGAGACAACGGGGAAGACGATGGAGCAAAAGGTCAGCGGGGCGAGCCTCAAGCGCCAAGTCACGTTCTGGGTGATCGTGCTCGTCGTCTTTATCGCTTTCATCTACATCTTCAGCACGATCCTGCTGCCGTTTATCGCTGGCATGGCGGTTGCCTATTTCCTCGATCCGGTCGCCGACCGGCTGGAGCGGATCGGCCTCAGCCGCCTGATGGCGACGGTGGTGATCCTCGTCTCCTTCGTGCTGATCTTCGCACTGGCGCTCACGATCTTCATTCCGATCATCATCAACCAGTTCAACGACTTCATCCAGCACATACCGTCCTATGTGCAGCAGGTGCAGCAGCTGATCGCCAAAGCGCAGACGATGGTGCTGCCGGACTGGATCCGCAACCAGCTCGGAGCCATCAAGGACAATTTCTCCAGCATCATGTCCGACGGGCTTAGCTTCATCGGCGGGCTGTTTGCGCAGATCTGGAGCTCCGGCAAGGCGCTGGTCAACATCATCTCGCTGATGGTCGTTACACCTGTTGTCGCCTTCTACATTCTGCTCGATTGGGATCGTATGATCGCCAAGGTGGACGACTGGACACCGCGCGATCACGTCGCCACCGTCCGCCAGATCGCTCGCGAGATCGATCAGGCGATCGCCGGCTTCATCCGGGGGCAGGGGTCGCTCTGCATCATCCTCGGCGTATATTATGGTGTCGGCCTGTCGCTGGTCGGCTTGAACTTCGGCCTGCTGATTGGCCTCTTCGCCGGCATGATCAGCTTCATCCCCTATGTCGGCTCGCTGGTTGGCCTTGTTCTGGCCGTCGGGGTTGCGCTCGTTCAATTCTGGCCCGATTATCTTTGGGTCGGTCTGACGCTCGCCGTCTTCTTCACCGGCCAATTCCTCGAAGGCAACATATTGCAGCCGAAGCTCGTCGGCGAAAGCGTCGGCCTGCACCCGGTCTGGCTGATGTTCGCCCTTTTTGCCTTTGGCGCTCTTTTCGGTTTCGTCGGCCTGTTGATCGCGGTTCCGGCGGCCGCCGCATGCGGCGTTCTTGTCCGCTTCGCCCTTTCGCGCTACCTTCAGAGCGATCTCTATTACGGACGCTCGGAAGCGGGCAAGGCGCGCAGAGCCAAGACCGGCAAGACCGAGAATAGCTAGACATGACCGACGCAAAGAACGCTGATCTAAGGCGCAAGGCCGCCGAGCAGCTGCCCTTGGCCTTTACGCATGATCCCGCAAACGGGCGCGACGATCTGCTCGTCGCCGATCCCTTGAGCGCGGCGGTGAAGATCGTCGATTCCTGGCCGCACTGGCCGTCGCCGGTCGTCATTCTGGCCGGTCCCGTCGGCTCCGGCAAATCGCATCTTGCCAGCATCTGGGCCGAACGGTGCGGGGCAGTCCACATTCATCCGGTGGCCGGTTCCGATGCCGCCGTCGCAGCGGCGAATGACCCCGTCATCTTCGAAGACGTGGATCGCCTCGGTTTTGACGATACCGAGCTCTTTCATGTCATCAACAGCGTCCGCGAAAACGGTACCAGTCTCCTGATGACGAGCCGGCTCTGGCCGATGTCATGGCCGGTGACGCTGCCCGACCTGCGCTCCCGCCTGAAGGCGACGACGGTGGTCGAGATCGGCGAGCCGGACGAGGAATTGCTGTCGCAGGTGATCGTCAAGCTCTTTGCCGACCGCCAGCTTTATATCGATGACAAACTCGTCCTTTATATCGTCAACCGCATGGAGCGCTCACTCAACGCGGCGCAGATGATCGTCGACAGGCTGGACCGGCTGGCACTTGGGCGGGGCACAAGGATCACGCGCCAGTTGGCCGCTGAGGTCTTGAATGAACTGGGCAATTCCGGTCAGCCGGATTGAGCTGACACCGACTGTCACAGTTCCGTCGTCAAACTGATATACGTGGCACAGGATTGGAAAGAGGGTAGGTGGAACATGGACTCGGCACTCACGGAACATCAGGACGCCAACCAGGAAAATCCAGAGGCCGCACCTTCGGTCAGCGAATTGATGACCAGCCCGGAGCGCTTCATCAACCGCGAATTCTCCTGGCTGCAGTTCAACCGCCGCGTCCTTGAAGAGACGCTGAACACCGCTCATCCGCTGCTGGAACGTGTCCGCTTTCTCTCCATCTCCGCCGCCAACCTCGATGAATTCTTCATGGTACGCGTCGCCGGCCTCGAAGGTCAGGTCCGCCAGAAGATCCTCGTGCGCACCCCGGACGGCAAGACGCCCGCCGAGCAGCTCGACGATATCCTGCGCGAGATCGACAATTTGCAGATGGAGCAGCAGGCCTCGCTTGCCGTCCTGCAGCAATATCTCGCCAAGGAAGATATTCTGATCGTCCGCCCCGCTGCCCTTTCCGATGCCGATCGCCAGTGGCTCCATACCGAATTCGAACAGGCGATCTTCCCGGTCCTGACGCCGCTCTCCATCGACCCAGCTCATCCTTTCCCGTTCATTCCGAACCTCGGCTTCTCGATCGCGCTGCAGCTGAAAAGCATGAACGGTCGCGAGCCGATGACGGCGCTGCTGCGCCTGCCGCCGGCGCTGGACCGCTTCGTGCGCCTGCCGGATGCCAGCAACGTCATCCGCTACATCACGCTCGAAGATGTGGTGAACATCTTCATCCACCGGCTCTATCCCGGCTATGAGGTGCAGGGCTCCGGTACCTTCCGCATCATCCGAGACAGCGATATCGAAGTCGAGGAAGAGGCCGAGGATCTGGTGCGCTTCTTCGAAACCGCGCTGAAGCGGCGGCGCCGCGGCTCGGTGATCCGCATCGAGACGGACTCCGAAATGCCGCTCGAGCTTCGCCAGTTCGTGGTGGAGTCGCTGAACGTTCCGGGAAACCGCATCGCGGTTCTGCCCGGCCTTCTCGCGCTCAACACGCTGTCGGAAATCTGCAAGGCCCCACGCGACGATCTGCGTTTCGAGCCCTATAATGCCCGATTTCCTGAGCGCGTCCGCGAACATGCCGGCGATTGCTTCGCCGCGATCCGCGAAAAGGACATGGTCGTCCACCACCCCTACGAGTCCTTCGACGTGGTGGTCCAGTTTCTTCTCCAGGCTGCTAGGGATCCTGACGTTCTGGCGATAAAGCAGACGCTTTACCGCACGTCGAACGATAGCCCTATCGTCCGCGCGCTGATCGATGCAGCCGATCTCGGCAAATCGGTTACGGCGCTGGTGGAACTGAAGGCCCGCTTCGACGAAGAAGCCAACATCCGCTGGGCGCGCGATCTGGAGCGCGCCGGCGTGCAGGTCGTCTTTGGCTTCATCGAGCTCAAGACGCATTCGAAGATGTCCATGGTCGTGCGCCGCGAAGATGGCAAGCTGCGCACCTACTGCCATCTCGGCACCGGCAACTACCATCCGGTCACTGCCAAGATCTATACCGATCTTTCCTACTTCACCTGCGATCCCACGATCGCTCATGATATGGCGAATATCTTCAACTTCATCACCGGTTATGGTGAGCCGGAGGAGGGCATGAAGATTGCGGTCTCGCCCTATACGCTGCGTCCGCGCATCCTCCAGCATATCGAGGGCGAGATCGAGCACGCCAGGAACGGCCGTCCGGCGGCGATCTGGATGAAGATGAATTCGCTCGTCGATCCCGATATCATCGACGCTCTGTATCGCGCCAGCAACGCCGGCGTCGATATCGAGCTTGTCGTGCGTGGGATTTGCTGCCTGCGTCCGCAGATTCCCGGCCTTTCCGAAAGGATTCGGGTCAAGTCCATCGTCGGTCGCTTCCTGGAGCACAGCCGCATCTTCTGCTTCGGCGATGGTCATGGCCTGCCGTCGGACAAGGCGCTGGTCTATATCGGCTCGGCCGACATGATGCCGAGAAACCTCGACCGCCGCGTCGAAACCCTCGTGCCGCTCACCAACAAGACCGTGCATGAACAGGTGCTTTCGCAGATCATGCTGGGCAATATCATTGACAATCAGCAGAGCTACGAGATATTGCCGGACGGGACTTCACGGCGCATGGAAGTGCGCCAGGGAAAAGAGCCATTTAATGCGCAGCAGTATTTCATGACCAACCCCAGCCTGTCGGGTCGTGGTGAAGCCTTGAAATCCAGTGCACCGAAACTCATCGCTGGACTGCTGTCGGGCCGCAACAAATAAAATGGACCTTCATGGTTGAGTCTGAAGCCCAGGGGCGCCTTCCGGGTATTGCCCCTGTCTCCGTTGTCGATATCGGGTCGAACTCGGTCCGTCTTGTCGTCTATGAAGGCCATTCGCGGTCTCCGACCATCCTTTTCAACGAGAAAGTGCTATGCGGCCTCGGCAAGGGCATAGCGCTCACCGGCAAGATGGATGAGGAAAGCGTGGCGCGGGCACTGGCCGCGCTGCATCGTTTCAAGGCGCTCTCCGATCAGGCACGCGCATCCACCATCTATGTGCTGGCGACAGCCGCAGCGCGTGAGGCCAGCAACGGTCCGCAGTTCATTCACCAGGCCGAAGCCATTCTTCAGCGCAAGGTGCGGGTGCTTTCGGGCGAAGAAGAAGCACGCTTCTCCGCGCTCGGGATTATCAGCGGCTTTTTCCACCCCGATGGCATTGCCGGCGACCTCGGCGGCGGCTCGCTGGAGCTGATCGACATCAAGGACCGGGAGATCGGCAAGGGCATCACGCTGCCGCTCGGCGGCCTGCGTCTGTCCGAATATTCCGGCGGCTCGATCGAAAAGGCGCGCAGCTTCGCGCGCAAGCATGTCAAGACGGCGAAGCTGTTGAGCAAGGGCGAGGGCCGCACTTTCTATGCAGTCGGCGGCACATGGCGAAGCGTAGCCAAGCTGCACATGGAAATCCGCAAATATCCGCTGCACATGATGCAGGGCTATGAAGTGCAGCTCGATGAAATGATCCGCTTCCTGGATCAGATCGTCGAATCGAAGGATTCGAAGGACCCGGCTCTGCAGGCGGTTTCCAAGCATCGCCGTTCGCTGCTGCCCTTCGGCGCGGTCGCGATGCGCGAAGTGCTGACGGCCATGAAGCCATCCGTTATCTCCTTTTCCGCACAGGGCGTCCGCGAGGGGTATCTCTACTCGCTGCTGACCGAAGCGGAGCGCAACAGCGATCCGCTGCTCACCGCAGCAGGCGAGCTTGCCATCCTGCGGGCGCGTTCGCCGGAACATGCCCGCGAGCTTGCCGATTGGACCGGGCGGATGATGCCCTTTTTCGGTATCACCGAGACCGAAGAAGAGAGCCGTTATCGCCAGGCAGCGTGCCTACTTGCCGACATCAGCTGGCGAGCCCATCCTGATTATCGCGGCCTGCAGGCGCTGAATATCATCGCCCACACCTCCTTTGTCGGCATCACCCATGCCGGCCGCGCTTTCATCGCGCTTGCCAACTACTACCGTTTCGAGGGCTTGAACGACGACGGAGCGACCGAGCCGCTCGCAACGATCGCAACCCCGCTCTACATCGAGCGGGCCAAGCTGCTCGGCGGCCTGCTGCGTGTCGTCTATCTCTTCTCGGCCTCGATGCCCGGCATCGTCCGCAATCTGTCGTTTCGCCGTTCGACAAACCCGGATGTGGATCTCGAATTCGTCGTTCCAGCCGAGTATCACGATTTTGCCGGCGAGAGGCTGGATGGGCGGCTGCAGCAGCTCGGCAAGCTCACCAATCGCCGCCTGGCCTTCCGCTTCGAATAGAGTTTTGAAGCCTCTCCCCGCAAAACAGGGAGAGGCCGTTTCGCCGCGACTTATTTCGCGTTCAGGAAATCACCCACTTCAAGAAGGCTGAACTCATTGTCGTCAGCCTTGTCGACGGCGCGTCCTGCCGAGAAGGGCAGGTTGTTGTCGTTACCGATGACGATATGCGTGACATCGACGCGGTCGACGTTCTCGATGGTGACGAAGGGCATGTCGTAGAAGCCTTCGCCACCACCCTGGCGGCGCTTGTAATCGGGATCTTCGATGCGCAGCAGGTCGATATAGCCGATCTTGCGGACGGACCTGCCGACATTGGCGTCGCTGAACTCGATCTTGTAGACGCGCTTCAGCTCGGCCGGGGCCTCGAAGCAATCCGGCTTCGGCTGCTTGGGATCGGCGCAGGCCTTGTCCTTCGTGCCGGCGCCGTTGTCGCGTTCGATGACGAGGGCCGTCGTTTCGTCGAGCATGTTGAAATCGCCGATCGAAACGCCCTTGTCCGCGAAAGGATAGAGCCAGCTGCGGCCGGTCCAGCTCTTCGAGGCGACGTCGAATTCGATGACACGGATAGCCGTCTTGCCGTCGACGCTCTCCATCTGGCCGTCATCCTTGTAGATTGCGCCTTCCAGCAGACCGTAGAGCTTGGAGCCGTCCTTCGACATGGCGAGACCCTCGAAGCCGCCGGAGCGCTTCAGGTTGAAGGCCGGCATCTTCTGCGTCGGATTGCCCGGTAGTTGGATCAGCGGATTGTCGGGAGACATGACCGGCTTGCCATCGAGCGTCGTTGCGAAGACGTCGGTCAGTTGGCCGTTCGTATCGAATTTCAGCAGGTAGGGACCGAATTCGTCGCCGATCCAGAAGCCATCGGCAACCGGCTGGATCGATTCGATGTCGAAGTCGGCACCGGTCAGGTACCGCTTGTCGGCGCCTTCCATGACGATCGGGAAGGGGGCCTTCTTGTTCGGGTCGGACAGGAACAGGTTCTTGACGACCTCGACCTTGCCGTTGTCCCAGTCGAATTTCAGCTGATGCAGGAAAAGCATCGCGTCGGAAGAATTCTGCTTGGAGCCGAAGCCGTTGTCGGAGAGCGTCCAGAAGGTGCCGTCGGGCATGGTCTTGATGCCGGAGAAGCCCTGGATCGGCTGGCCGGCGAAGGGCAGCTTCAGGTCGGTGACGCGGGCGCCATCCTTGCCCGGCACGGTGCCAAGTGCGTCCGTGCGCTTGCGATCCGGCGTCGTCAATTTGCCTGAGGTTTTCAGGAAATCGGCCGCATCGGCGGGGGCGGCAGTGATGGTGTTGGCCGGCAGGATGGCCTGGCCGACGAGCTTTGCCTTGAATTGCTGCTCGTCGGCCTGGGCCGAGGCGGCAAGCAGAATGAAGAGTGCCGTGGAGGCGGAAAGAATTCGGGTCATCATGTCACCTTGTTGGCGAGGAGTGGCGAAACAATCCCGCTTAACAGGCGAGCCATGTCGGCGAATTAACGCCCAGGTGAAGTTTTGGTGACTGTGGACAACCCGTGAGATGTGAAGCTCAGGCGTGCGCCGATCTCGAAATGCAGCCTGGCTTTGCACCGCCTACAATCTGCTGCGGATCGCCTTGAGAGCCTCCCGGCTCTGCCTATGAAGGGCGATGACGCCAAGGTGCTGATCGCGGCCGCGAACGGCATGTTCGCCAAGCTCTTCCTTGATGATCTCTTCGGGAAGCTCCATCCGTCTGGCAAGATCGCTGGAAATGAGCACCTGGCGCTCCAGCGTTTTGCAGAGAGACTCCAGCCTTGCGGTCGTGTTCACCGTGTCGCCGAAATAGGCGATCTTGTGATGGTCGACGCCGATTTCCGCCGTTACGACGCTGCCGCCATGCAGAGCGGCTCGCAAACGCGGCACGCGGCCGTAGGATTTCAGCCAAGTCTCGGCGTTCTTTTCGATATCGTCGAGGATATTGAAGACGCAGCGCACGCAATTGGCATTCTTGACGCCCCGTTGAAGCGGCCAAGTGATGATGGCGGCATCGCCGATATAGTCGTCGATCGCGCCCTTGTGCCGCCGCACCGGCTCAGCCATGGCGCCGAACACCGCGCCGAGGAATGCCTGCGTTTTCAGGTCGCCATGTTCCTCGGCAAAAGCCGTCGAGCCGACGAGATCAATGAAGAGGAAGACACGCTCCTCCTGCACCGGATTGCGGTAGCGGCCGGTCAACAGGCTGGAGAAGACGTCGCGCCCGAGCAACTCCCGCACGCGGCCGATGAAAATGACGATGGCGGTCACGACGACGGCGTAGAGATAGACATCAATCTTCAGCAGCGTGAGGTCTTTCCAGGAGCCATCGACCAGTCCGAGCAGCTTCATGATACTGCCCGCCATGGCATAGCCGGCGCTCATCAGCAGGAAATCGACGACGAGGGCCGAAAGGATGAAGGCCGGTGTCGGCAGCCGATGCATCCAGTCGTTCAGCCGCGGCAGGATCATGCGGCGTTCGAAGACCAGCAGCGGCATGCCGCAGAACAGTGCGAAGACCGCGCCGATGTACATCGGTGCCTGCGGAAAGAATAGCTTGCCATAGATGACGCCCGTCGAAGCGACGAACAGCGACGTCAGGATCCAGTTGCGCATCGAATGGAAGATGTCCATTCACTTTTCCGCCGAGAAACGACGCCTGTCATCGACGCGGGATTGCGCCGGCGAACTGGAACGTCATCGAAGATAACGATTACACAAGACGTTCATTCCACGAGATTTGCGGCGCAATCGTGATGGCGGCCGCTATCTCGATGCGCGAATCATACGCAATCGCAAGGCGCCGGGAAAGGAGAATGTCGCGGCTAGAGGGCGACCGTCTCGATCCGCTTGCCGACGAAGCGCAGGGCCACTTGCCCCTGTATCAGCTGCAAAGCCGTCTCGCCGAAAAGATCGCGACGCCAGCCGGTTAGGGCCGCGACATCGGCCTTCTCGCCCTCGGCGGCGATCTTGTCGAGATCGTCGCTGTTGGCGATTACTTTCGGCGCGACGCCATGCTTTTCCGCAATCAGCTTCAGCAACACCTTCAGCAATTCGGAAGCGGCAGCCGTGCCTTCTGGCGCCTGCTGATGGCGCGGCGGATGCGGCATCTCCGATTTCGGCAACGCCAGCGCCGCATTGATCGCCTCGAGCACGGCCGTGCCGGCGGCCGAGCGCTCCCAACCCTTGGGGATCGTACGCAGACGCGCCAGCGCTTCGGTATCCTTCGGCTGCTGCTGCGCAATCTCATAGATCGCATCATCCTTCAGCACGCGGGCGCGCGGGACGTTGCGGGCGCGGGCCTCGCGTTCGCGCCAGGCGGCCACGAATTTAAGGACGGCCAGTTCCTGCGGCTTGCGCAGCCGCATCTTCAGCCGTTGCCAGGCATCGTCCGGATGCAGGTCGTAGGTCTCGCGCGCTTCGAGGATTGCCATCTCCTCCTGCAGCCAGGAGGCGCGCCCTTCGCGCTGCAATTGCTCCTTGAGCGAGAGATAGACGTCACGCAGATGCGTCACGTCGGCGAGTGCATAGTCGAGCTGCTTTTCCGAGAGCGGGCGCCGGCTCCAGTCGGTAAAGCGCGAGGACTTGTCGATATGGACGTTTTTGATGCGGCTGACGAGCTGATCGTAGGAAACCGAATCGCCGAAGCCGCAGACCATCGCCGCGACCTGCGTATCGAAGATCGGGTGCGGAATGAGGTTGCCGCGATGGAAAATGATTTCGATATCCTGGCGCGCAGCATGAAACACCTTCAAGACCGATGGGTTGGCCATCAGTTCGAAGAAGGGTGCCAGATCCAGCCCCTTGACCAGCGGATCCACCAGCACTTCGGTCGTAGGGCTTGCCATCTGTATCAAACACAGCTCCGGCCAGAAGGTCGTTTCTCGCAGGAATTCCGTATCGATGGTAATGAATTCCGACTTGGCCAGCTCTTGGCAGGCCGCCTCCAATTGGGCGGTAGTTTCGATCATATCAACACATTCAATGGTAAAATACTTCCTTAACTTCCTTCTCCTTTCAGCCGGATATGTCAATACTTTCGCGGGCAAAGCCTTTGCCGCATTTCGCTTTTGACGGAAATTAATGGAAGCGGATGGCGCTTCGGTGGAAACCGCTGGGGCCAGCGCTGTTTGCCGCTGCTTATGCCACACGCACGTAACTGGTCATGCCCGTCTTCTGATGCTCGATGATATGGCAATGCAGCAGCCAATCGCCGGGATTGTCGGCAACGAAGGCGAGCTGAACCTTTTCATCCGGCTGGATCAGATAGGTGTCCGACACGAATGGCTGTACCTGCCGCGTCGAGGAGGAGATAACCGTGAAGCTCATTCCGTGCAGATGGATCGGATGGCTGTGCGGAGTGACGTTTTCCATGTCGATGACATAGCTCTTGCCGAGCTTGAGTTCGGCAAGCGGCGCTGTGGGGTCCGGGGTATCGCCCGGCCACGGCACCTTGTTGATGGCCCAGAAGCTGTAGCCGAGCGAACCGCAGATGCTGTTGTCGGCGGTGTTTTCCGCCGTGGCGCTGAGAATGAGCGGGATATGTGTTGCCGCGCCAAGATCGGCCTTCTGCACGGGATTGTCTTCCAGCGGCGCCAGATCGCGGAGATCGCGCTTCAGAGAGCTGCCGACTGCCCGCAGCGTTGCCAGCACCTTGGGATCGGTGCCCTTGATATCCTCGAGCCTGACGAGCGCACCTTCGCTGTCGGGCATGCGCACGGCGAGCTCCAGCCGCTGCCCCGGTCCGAGCTGCAGAAGATCGAGCGGAAAGCGCTGCGGCACGGGATTACCGTCGATCGCGATCACGGTCGCCTCCGCGCCGTCCATGCGGAAGGAATAGATACGTGTGACGTCAGTGATCGCAATGCGCAGGCGCACAAGCCCGCCGGAAGGGGCATCATATTGCGGCTGCTGCTGCCAGTTCGCGGTCCGGACCGTTCCATAGGTGCCGGATTTGGCCGCATCACGCGGCCGAAACTGGGCGATGAACTGGCCGTCTCCCCCCAGGCGCCAGTCGCGCAGATTGAGCACCACTTCCGAATCGAAGGCGGGATCCTTGGGGTTTTCGACGACGATGACGCCGGTCATGCCATGGCCCATCTGTTCCAGCGTATTGCAATGCGGGTGATACCAGAATGTGCCGGCATCCGGCGGCGTAAAGGTGTAGTCGAAATGATCGCCGGTATAAATATAAGGCTGGGTGAGGAACGGCACGCCGTCCATATTGTTGGGAAGCCGGATGCCATGCCAGTGAATGGTGGTCGGATCGTCTATGCCGTTGATGAGCCGCGCGGCGAAGGGTTCGCCTTTCTTCATGCGCACGACCGGCGGCGTGCCGGCATCGCCATAGGTCAACACGTTCTTGGTCTTGCCGCCATCGGTGAGATTGGCTTCGATCCTGGCTGTCTTCAGCGTGAGCGGCTCGGCTGCGGCCGCCTTGCCCATAAGCCTTCCGGCGATGCCGAAACCAACGCCATAGGCTCCGGCAACGGCTGAAGCTTTCAGGAGATTGCGGCGGGTGAGGATCGGCATGTCATGCTCCGGGGCGACGATATAAGGATGCCTGTTTAAAGTTGACCTCGCTGTTCAGCAATAGCATCGAGGTAGCCAAACCGCCGCAGCGGCCACTTGCGGATGCTGTTTTGGGTAGCGACTGAAAACAGCTTTAAGCTGACTTCCGGCGTTCGAGCCTTGACAAATCGGGCGCACCATGCGCTTTTCCGCCCGATTTTCTCGTCGGCGGGCGAGGGGTCTGCGTGTCCTTTCGCCGCCGCCCGCCAAGTCCAGGATATAATATTATGCATCGCTATCGCAGCCACACATGCGCCGCCCTGCGCAAGTCCGACGTCGGTTCGACCGTCCGCATTGCCGGCTGGGTTCATCGCGTCCGAGATCATGGCGGCGTGCTGTTCATCGACCTGCGCGATCACTACGGCATCACCCAGGTCGTTGCCGACCCTGATTCCCCGGCCTTCAAGCTCGCCGAAACCGTTCGCGGCGAATGGGTCATCCGCATCGACGGTCTGGTGAAGGCGCGCACTGAAGACACGATCAACAAGAACATGCCGACCGGCGAGATCGAGCTTTACGCCCAGGAGATCGAAGTGCTCTCCGCCGCCAAGGAGCTGCCGCTGCCTGTTTTCGGCGAGCCGGACTATCCGGAAGACGTGCGCCTGAAGTATCGCTTCCTCGACCTTCGCCGCGAGACGTTGCACAAGAACATCGTCAAGCGCACGCAGATCATCTCCTCCATGCGCCGCCACATGGGAGAAGTCGGCTTTACCGAATATACGACCCCGATCCTGACGGCATCGTCGCCGGAAGGCGCACGCGACTTCCTCGTGCCGAGCCGCATCCACCCCGGCACCTTCTACGCGCTGCCCCAGGCGCCGCAGCAGTACAAGCAGCTGCTGATGGTTGCCGGCTTCGACCGCTATTTCCAAATCGCACCCTGCTTCCGCGATGAAGACCCGCGTGCCGACCGTCTGCCGGGTGAATTCTACCAGCTCGACCTCGAGATGAGCTTCGTCACGCAGGAAGACGTCTGGAACACCATGGGCCCGCTGATGACCCAGGTGTTCGAAGAATTTGCCGAAGGCAAGCCGGTCACCAAGGAATGGCCGCGCATTCCCTATGACGAAGCCATCCGCAAGTACGGCTCCGACAAGCCTGACCTGCGCAACCCGATCGTCATGGAAGCGGTAACCGAGCATTTCGCCGGCTCCGGCTTCAAGGTCTTCGCAAACATGATCGCCTCCAACCCCAAGGTCGAAGTCTGGGCCATCCCGGCCAAGACCGGCGGCTCGCGTGCTTTCTGCGACCGCATGAACGCCTGGGCGCAGAGCCAGGGCCAGCCGGGCCTCGGCTACATCTTCTGGCGCAAGGAAGGCGAGAAGCTCGAAGGTGCCGGCCCGCTCGCCAAGAACATCGGCGAAGAGCGCACGGATGCGATCCGCACCCAGCTCGGTCTTGATGACGGCGACGCCTGCTTCTTCGTTGCTGGTGATCCCGCCAAGTTCTACAAGTTTGCTGGTGAGGCACGCACCAGGGCCGGTGAGGAGCTGAACCTGGTCGACCGCGACCGTTTCGAACTTTGCTGGATCGTCGACTTCCCATTCTTCGAATGGAGCGAGGAAGAAAAGAAGGTCGATTTCGCCCACAACCCGTTCTCGATGCCGCAGGGCGGCCTTGAGGCACTGCAGACCCAGGATCCCCTTACGATCAAGGCGTTCCAGTACGACGCCGTCTGCAACGGCTTCGAAATCGCATCCGGCTCGATCCGTAACCAGTCGCCGGAGACGATGGTCGCCGCCTTCGAAAAGGTCGGTCTCAGCCAGGCCGACGTCGAAGAGCGCTTCGGCGGTCTCTACCGCGCCTTCCAGTATGGTGCGCCTCCGCACGGTGGCGCTGCCTTCGGTATCGACCGCATTGTCATGCTGCTGGTCGGAGCCAAGAACCTGCGCGAGATCTCGCTCTTCCCGATGAACCAGCAGGCGCAGGATCTGCTCATGGGCGCTCCTTCGGCCGCCACGCCGACGCAGCTGCGCGAATTGGCGATCCGCCCGGTACCGCCGGTGAAGAAGGACTAAGTCCTCCAAGGTTTGACAAAATGCAAAACCCGGCGACCGAAATCGCCGGGTTTTTGTTTGCCTGCTGGCATCAGCTAGATCGCGGCATAGACCGCTTTCGCCAGATCCATGGTGAACTGACCCCACATGCCTTCGAGCGTCGTGTTGGTGAGCGCCACGACAGTCAACCTTTCCTTGGGGTCGACGAACCAGCTGTGCCCATAGACGCCACCCCATTTGATCGTGCCAGCCGAGAAGGGGACTTGAGCGACCACGGGATCGAGGACGACGGACCAGCCGTAGCCGAAACCGAAGCCGGCCTGCTGCGCCTGCATATGCCCGCCCGCCTGATCGGTCATCATGGTCTTCACCGTATCGGCCGACAACAGCGGAGCTCCGCCCTTTCTGATCGTTTCCAGAATTGCAAGGATGTCGCTTGCCGTTCCGGCCATACCGGCGCCGCCGGAGTGGTAGGAAGTGGGATCGAATATCCTATCGGGTGCAAAGCGGATCGTGCCGTCGAAGATCGGAACGAGCGCCTCGTCTCCCATGCGTTGCGGTTCGGGGTTGCCATCCACATAGGCGGCAGCCAGTCGGTTGCGGTCGCGGACGGAAAAGGCCGTGTCGGAGAGACCGAGCGGCTTCATGACTAGCTCCGTAGCCGCATCGCCGAGAGAAACGCCGGTTTCCTTCTCGATGACGCCGCCAAGGACATCCATCGCCAGCGAATAATGCCAGCCATCGCCGGGAGCGAAGGCAAGGGGGGCGCCGGCGATACGCTTGAGATTGTCGTCCAGCGATCGTCCCGGTATGTCTAGGCCGTCGGATACACCGGCACGATGATACGGGCCGTCCTGTTGCTCCGCAAATGTGTAGATCAGCCCGGAGGTGTGCGTAAGAAGATGCTGGATACGGATCACGGCTTCACCGCCATCCGGCAGCCTTGGCCGGAAATCCGGCAGCCATTTGGTGATCGGATCGTCGAGCCCGATGCGGCCCTGTTCGACAAGCCGCATGGCCGTGATGGCGACGATCGGCTTGGTGACGGAGGCGAGGCGGAAGATGGCATCTTCCCGCATGGCCACCTTGTTTTCCCGATCCGCCAGACCGGCCGCGCGGGCGTAGACCAGTTCTCCATCGCGGGCGATGAGGACCACCACTCCGACCAGCCTCTTGTCCGACAAGGCGGAATCAACTGCGATGTCGACGCCTTCTGTAAGGCTGCCGCCGCTCGCAAGCGCGGAATTTTCCAGGGGAAGACTCATGGAGCAAAACCTTCTATAATCACAATGACCATTCCTGAATAAACCAGATCGGGAAATAATTCTAGAGTGACCATTGTGAAAAATAAGGAAGAGATGGAAAATTCTTCACCACGCAAGCGTGGGCGTCCGCCCGCTTTCGATCGGGAAACGGTTCTCGCCGCCGCGCGGGATACTTTCTGGAAGCATGGCTATGACGGTTCCTCCATTGCCGATCTGACGGCGGCCATGGGCATCACGCCGCAAAGCCTCTACGCGGCCTTCGGTTCGAAGGCCGAGCTCTATCGCGAGACGCTCGATCAATACCGGCGCATGCCCCGGCCGGAGCCCGGCAACCCCTTTCAGGACAAACTGGATACGGTGACCGCCTTCGAGCGCTTTCTGACGAATTCCGCCAAGATCTTCACTGCGCCGGAACATCCGAAAGGCTGCATGATATCGACGGCGGTCCTGAACTGCGCCGAGGAGAACGAGCCGATCGCCCATCATGTCGCATCGATGCGCCTGCAGACGCTGGATATCTTCGCCGCACGGATCGAGCGTGGTATTGCGGAAGGTGATATGCGGCCGGATGTCGATGCTCGCTCGCTCGCTCGCTTTCTCGGCGCGATCGTGCAGGGCATGTCCGTCCAGGCGCGCGACGGTGCGACGACGGAGGAACTGCTTGCCTTGTCGTCCCATGCGCTCAGCGAACTGAAGACGTATCAGCCGAGGCAGGAAACTTAACTCGCAAAGAAAAACCCGGCGACCGAAATCGCCGGGTTTCTGAATAGCATCGCAAGCGAACGGCTGCTCAGTCGTTCGAGGAAACCTTGAGACCGATCACCTGCGGGATCGTCGTCGGTGCGCCCATGGCGGCGCCGATGATCATCGGCACCGGCACCGGCTTGCCGGGGGCGGCGGTGACGGTCAGGCTTTTCGGATTGTCGAGATAGGCGTTGACGGCGGACGAAACAGCGTTCTGCAGTTCCGGAATGTTGAGCTGCGCCATCATGATCGGCGTCATCGCCTTCAGCGTATCGGCGAGCTGCTTGCCGGTGACGCCCTGCTGCTTGCCGGCGAAATCGAGCGCGCGCGCGGTGATCGAAGCATCGTCGAAACGGATCTGGGCGCTGTTGAAGGTCAGCTGCTGGAGGAGGCCCAGCATGGCAAGGCCGGCCGACTGTTGCGCTTCCTGCTGGTTCGGATTGGAGCGAACCGTTTTGAGCGCTTCCTGCAGCGACTTGGCAAAAGCAGGCGTATAGCCGGAAATGCTGAAGGCGAGGTTCAGCTTGCCGATATCCTTGAAGTCGAAGGAATATTCGCTGATGTCGATCGTGCCGGGACCGATCTCCCAGCTGCCCTTCATCGCGATCGTCCCATCGATCTGCTGCAGCTTGAGCGCTTCGATCGCTTCCTTGGACTTCTGGTCATCGACCTTGCTGAGATCGGCTTTGATGCCATTGATCTTTGCGTCGAAGTCGAGGCCCGACTTGTCGTCTCGCTTGTTCATCGTTGCGTCGGCGTCCTCGATCGAGAACACTTCTGCGCCGTCTTTGCTGACGGAGATTTCACCGGCATGGGCGCTCTTGTAATAGAGCAGCGAGCCGAGATCGCCCTTGGTGGCATCAGCCGGGATTTCGACGCCGCTCAGCTTGAGATCGCTGGCGGAAACGGCTGTGCCATCCTTTTTGAAATCGACATCCGCGAAGTCGATTTCGTCGATCGTGTAGCCACCATTGCTTTCTTCGACGCCATCCAGGGTGATGTCGCCAAGCGGGATGGCCTCGCCCATGTCGGCCGTCTTGAAGCTTGCCCCCTTCAGCGTCACGGTGCTGCCGTCGATATCGATACCCCCAGCTGCAATCGAAGCGCCCTGCTGGCCGTAGATGTCGTTGATCTTCTTCAGCAAGTCGTTGCCGTCGAGGGCAAAAGCCGAGCTTGCGAAAGACAGGATGGCAGCGCTGCAGAGCATCAGCCGCGTGGTCCGATAGAAAGTCATTATGGCGTTTCCTCGTTGAGCCGGTGGTATCGGCGGGGGTGTACAGATTGCGCGTGTACTGCGCCGACTTATATTGATCTTTCTTTGAAAATCCAATGACAATGAATGTAGCGTCCCAGTGCAGCAAAAATGCATCGGTGGCCATCTCGCAGAATGGCCGAAATGCCTTCATCCACAGGTGCTTTCCGCTGATTTCTTGCCGGGAATCGCCATCTCCGATAGTCAAGGACCATGGGAAAAAATCTGACACCGCCGCCCGGTGACGGCGACGACAACATCGTTCCGGTCGACCTGAAGGCCGCGCTCGAAGAGCGCTATCTGGCCTATGCTCTGTCGACCATTACGCAACGCGCGCTTCCCGACGTCCGCGACGGGCTGAAGCCGGTGCATCGCCGCATCGTCTATGCGATGAGCGAGATGGGGCTCCGCCCGAACTCAGCCTTCCGCAAATGCGCGAAGATCGTCGGCGAGGTGATGGGTAACTATCACCCGCATGGCGACCAGTCGATCTATGACGCGCTGGCGCGTCTCGCTCAGGATTTCTCGCAGCGCTACACGCTGGTCAACGGCCAGGGCAATTTCGGCAATATCGACGGCGATAGCCCGGCCGCGATGCGTTATACCGAATCCAAGATGACGGCGGTTTCCGAACTGCTGCTCGAAGGGATCGATCAGGACGCGGTCGATTTCCGCGATACCTACGACGAGTCGAATTCCGAGCCGGTCGTCCTGCCGGGCGCGTTCCCCAATCTGCTCGCTAACGGTTCCTCGGGCATTGCCGTCGGCATGGCAACATCAATCCCGCCGCATAACGTCCACGAGATCTGCGACGCGGCGCTGCATCTGATCAAGGATCGCGATGCGACGGTCGAGAAGCTGGTGGAACTGTATATTCCAGGCCCGGATTTCCCGACCGGCGGCATCATCATCGATGATCGCCAGAGCATTATCGAAAGCTACAAGACCGGTCGCGGCGGCTTTCGTGTCCGCTCCAAATGGGAGATCGAGGATCTCGGTCGCGGCGGCTACCAGATCGTTATCACGGAGATTCCGTTCCAGGTGCAGAAGTCACGGCTGATCGAAAAGATCGCCGAACTGCTACTGGCGCGCAAGCTGCCGCTGCTCGAGGATGTCCGCGACGAGTCCGCCGAGGATATCCGTGTCGTTCTCGTGCCGAAGAGCCGTACGGTCGACGCGACCATCCTAATGGAATCGATGTTCAAGCTGACTGAGCTGGAAAGTCGTTTCCCTCTCAACATGAACGTCCTGTCCATGGGACGTATCCCCAGGGTCATGGCCCTGAACGAGGTGCTGAGGGAATGGCTGGATCATCGCCGCGAAGTCCTGCTGCGCCGTTCGCGCTTCCGTCTGGCGGCAATTGAAAAGCGCCTCGAAATCCTCGGCGGCTTGCTCGTCGCCTATCTCAACATCGATGAGGTCATCGCCATCATCCGTGAGGAGGATGAGCCGAAGCCCGTGATGATGGAGCGCTTCGGCCTCACGGATAATCAGGTCGAGGCGATCCTCAATATGCGGCTGCGCTCCTTGCGCAAGCTGGAAGAGTTCGAGATTCGCAAGGAATTCGACGGCCTGACCAAGGAGAAGGCCGACATCGAGGCATTGCTGGATTCGGAAGAAAAGCAGTGGCAGACGGTTTCCTGGGAAATCGGCGAGGTGAAGAAGAAATTCGCCAAGGCGACCGATATTGGCCGCCGCCGTACCCAGTTTGCCGAGGCGCCGGAGGCCGACGATGCCGCCATTCAGCAGGCGATGATCGAGAAGGAGCCGATCACCGTCGTTGTCTCGGAAAAAGGCTGGATCCGTGCCCTCAAGGGTCATATTTCCGATACCTCGTCGCTGACTTTCAAGGAGGGCGACGGACTGAAGGTTGCCTTCCCGGCGCAGACGACGGACAAGATTCTGATCGTTACGACCGGCGGCAAGGCCTATACGCTCGGTGGCGACAAGCTGCCCGGCGGCCGTGGCCACGGCGAGCCGCTGCGCATCATGATCGACATGGAAAACGATCAGGACGTGCTGACCGCCTTCGTCCACGATCCCCAGCGCAAACAGATGATCTCATCGACTGCGGGCAACGGCTTCATCGTTGCCGAGGCGGAACTGGTCGCCAATACCCGCAAGGGCAAGCAGATCATGAATGTCTCCTATCCCGACGAGACCAAGCTTCTCGTCCCGATATCCGGCGATCACGTTGCCGTGGTTGGCGAGAACCGCAAGATGCTTATCTTCCCGCTTTCGCAGGTGCCGGAAATGTCACGCGGCAAGGGCGTGCGCCTTCAGAAATACAAGGATGGCGGCGTCGCCGATATCAGGTGCTTCGCGATTGCCGATGGCCTGACCTGGGAAGACAGTGCCGGCCGCACCTTCACCAAAAACAAGGACGAATTGGTGGAATGGTTGGGCGACCGCGCCGGCGCCGGCCGTGCCGTCCCAAAGGGCTTCCCCAGAAGTGGCCGGTTTTCTGGGTGAGAATCGATGGACCTAGGTCCGAGCAATCGGCCCGTTGGGTCGATTGCAGCGACGAACGCCCTGAGCCCTAGCGAAGGGCCGGGGTGACTGATACGGCAGCCCGTCACCCGGCGAGCGGAATACAGAAGTCTTTGAAGAAGTGCGTGGCGCCGATTTCATCGATTTCTCCGGCTGCGACACCTAGTACGAATGCAACGATCATCCCATCGTCTGCCTCGATCAAATAGCCATTGATGTAGAGAAATGTGAACGCCGCCAGGTAACCAGTTCTTTTGTTCCCGTCGGAAAAAGGATGGTTCCGCACCAGGCCATAAAGATAGGCGGCGGCCAGAGCGAATACGTCATTTTCGCCATATGCAGCCTTGTGGAGCGGACGGGCCAACGCCGCTTCCAAAGCATTTTCATCCTTCAAACTGGGCAAGCCACCATGCTCGGCGAGTTGTTCCTCGTGCATGATCTCGATGGCTTCGCGGGAGAGCCATTTGTATTCGGTCATTTTGCAAGTTCACGCAGAGCGGCACGATATTTCTGCATGCCAAGCCGCGCAGCCCGCAGTTGTTCGGCGAGATCGGCGCGCTCCGGAACCAACTCGATGTTGCCGTTTATTTCGCGTATTTCCAATGCATCGCCATTCTTCAAGCCGAGTCTGTGAAGGATTTCCTTCGGAATAATCACACCTTCGGAATTGCCGATCTTGCGGATGGTAACGTTCATGGGTTCAGCTCCAATGTAATAACCTGGTTATAACATCGGGCGGCTGTTGTTTCAATGCGCAAGACCCTGTGCCGCTAACGCCGCTCTCGCCTTGACCCGCGCCTGCCAGAGCGAATGAGCAGCAAGCGCCAGGATCAGGATGGCGCCGCCGGCGAGTGTCATGTTCGTCGGCGCCTCAAGGAAGATCAGCCAGACCCAGATCGGCGCGAGGATCGTTTCCAGCAGATAGAACATGGCTACTTCCGGCGCGGAGAGAAAACGCGTGCCTGTCGCAAGGCACCAGAAGGAAAGCGGCATCAGCACGGCACCGTCGAAGAGGATCCAGCCGGGATGTTCGACGGAAAAACCGGAGGGCGCAATGTGATAGAGCCCGACGGCAGCCGGGATGACGGCGGCCAGCAAGGAAGCGAAGCCCATATCCCGGCCGGAGGCACGGCTGATAGTGATGGCGCAGGCGATGGAAAACGATGCGAGCACCGAAAGTGCATCGCCAAGCATATGCCCACCCTCCATGCCGTCACCAACGATGAGCCCGACCCCGAGGATCATGACCGCCATGGTCATGAAGGTGGAAAGGGCGGGGCGCTCTTTGAGGAAGATCCAGGAGAGAAGCGCGGTGAACATCGGGTTCAGCGCGATGATGAACACCACATTCGCCGCCGTCGTGTAATAGACGGCAAGGAGAAAAGCGATGGTCGTCAGCCCGTAGAAGAAGCCGACGGGAAGTCCGAGCCAGCCTGGCAGCACGCCCCGCAGCGACCCCTTAACACGGCGGATAACGAAAAGTGCGGCAAGCGCCACGACGATGGTCGCAAGGCTGCGCGCTGACAGCACCGACCAGACCTCACCGCTGGAAAGCCGAATCAGCGGTATATCCATCGATAACACGAGCCCGCCAAGCGTCGCCAGCAGCAGGCCCTTTTGATGATCCGAAAGACGGGGAAACATTCAGCGCAGGTTATCTTTATCGCCGTCGGCTGCGGGATCGAAACGCTCCCAGCCGCGCGGGGTCAGATGCTCCTGGGGCTGAAAGCGCGTCTTATAGTCCATCTTGCGCGAGCCTTTGACCCAATAGCCGAGGTAAATATGCGGCAAGCCGAGCGCCTTCGTCCGCTTGATATGATCGAGGATCATGAAGGTGCCGAGCGATCGTGCGTCGAGGTCGGGATTGAAGTAGGAATAGACCATCGACAGCCCGTCGCTCATGACGTCGGTGAGAGCCGCCGCCAGCAATTCGCCTTTCGGGCGCTGTTCCAGCCCCGAGCCTTCCTCGCGGCGGCGATATTCGATGATGCGCGTATTCACGTGCGTATCCTCGACCATGATCGCATAGTCGAGCACCGTCATGTCGGACATGCCGCCGTGCTGGTGCCGATAGTCGAGATAGCGGCGGAAGAGCGAATATTGCTCGCTCGAAGGCTGCGCGGGAAATTCGGTGGCGATGACGTCGCTATTGGCGGCCAGAATGCGCCGCATCGAGCGGGTGGGCTCGAATTCCTGGGCAAGGATGCGGACCGACACGCAGGCGCGGCAGGCCTCGCAGGCAGGCCGATAGGCGATGTTCTGCGAGCGCCGGAAGCCGCCCTGGGTGAGGATATCGTTCATCTCGGCCGCGCGCGGGCCGACGAGATGCGTGAAGACCTTGCGCTCCATCTCGTTCGGCAGGTACGGGCAGGAGGCCGGTGCCGTCAGATAAAACTGCGGAGAAGGCGTCGACTGCGTGTTCATCTGCCGTTGATTGCCCTTTCGTTCGGCACCTGTTTTTTACAAGCATGGCTCAAGTTTAGAAAACGTCAACTACGTCCTTCGCTAAAGATCGAAGTTTCCTAATTCATGATGCACTCGGATCCCACCTCGCGGGTGGTTTTACCCCGCGAGGGATCGTCTATTTGACATCGCGACGTGCGTGTTTCAGGCCGTGCGGGCGATGACCGTGCCGAGCAGCAGGTCGTGCACCAGCCGACTGCGATCGGTAAACAGGCCTACCAGCAGGATCAGCGGCGTCAAGACGGAGTTCAGGATCCAGAACAGTGCCAGATGGACGATCGCCGTCAGGAAATCCATTCGGCGTCCGTCGACGCGGACCATGGTAAGGCCCATGGCGCGCATGCCGAGCGAAGCCTGGTAGGGGCCGCCGAGCGTCCAGCCGAAATACAAACCGGCTACGATGACGAAGAGGGCGGGGTAGAGGATGAAGCCAAGCCCCAGCGTCAGGATCGAAACGAAAAACAGCACGACGGCAGCCGGAATGCAGAGCAGCGCGACGATGATGTAATCGACGATGAATGCAAAGATGCGCCGGCTCAGCACGCCACTATAGGCGCGCCAGTCATCCGGTGCTGCATAGAGCGGGCTGGGGTTCAGGCTCATTGCTTTCCTCCTTGGGGAAACATTTGCCGAACATATGGTATCAGGTCCGGCAAATACAATAAGCGAATGGTACGGCGCTATTTTCGCGCGAGATGCTTGGCGACATCCACGGCGAAATAGGTGAGGATACCGTCGCAGCCGGCGCGCTTGAAGGCGAGCAGGGTTTCGAGCATCACTCTCTCGCCGTCGATCCAGCCGTTGGCGGCGGCTGCCTTGATCATCGCGTATTCGCCGGAGACCTGATAGGCGAAGGTCGGAAGACCGAACGCCTCCTTCAGCCGCCAGCAGATATCGAGATAGGGCAGGCCGGGCTTGACCATCAGCATGTCGGCGCCTTCCTCGACATCGAGCGCGGCATCGCGCACCGCCTCGGTGCCGTTGGCCGGATCGATGTAATAGGTCTTTTTATCGCCCTTCAGCAGGCCGCCGGTCGAAATCGCCTCGCGGTAAGGGCCATAGAAGGCAGAGCTGAATTTCGTCGCATAGCTCATGATGCCGACGCTCTGGTGGCCTGCGGCATCGAGCGCCTGGCGGATCGCGCCGATGCGGCCGTCCATCATTTCCGAAGGCGCGATGATGTCTGCTCCGGCATCCGCTTGGTAGACCGCGGCACGCGCCACCTGTTCGACCGTCTCGTCATTGACGATCTCGTTGCCGCGCAGGATGCCGTCATGCCCGTGGCTGGTGAAGGGGTCGAGCGCTACGTCGGTTATGACGCCGATGCCAGGCACGGCCTTTTTGATGGCGGCAGTGGCAAGATTGATAAGATTGTTCTTCTCGAGGCTGTTGGAGCCGGTCTCGTCGCGCAGCTCCATTTCGATGTTCGGGAATGTGGCGAGCGCGGGAATGCCGAGATCGGCCGCTTCCTTGGCCGCTTCCACGGCCTTGTCCACCGTCATGCGGTTGACGCCGGGCATGGCCGGGATCGGCTCGGCGATGCCGGTGCCCGGGATCACGAAGATCGGCCAGATCAGATCGTCGACCGTCAGCCGGTTCTCCTGCACCAGGCGGCGCGTCCAGTCGGCCTTGCGGTTGCGTCGCATGCGGCGATGCCCGGTGATCTCGTCAACGAGATGCGTCTTGTTCTCCATGATGCCGCCATCCTTCTTCGTCTATTTATGGCACTCTGTATAGGCCGCGTACCTATCACGCTGTCCCCAGGATTCAAAACCAGGCGAAAGGCCGCAGCCATTATATTCTGGCGAGGCCGATGCCTCCTACGTATTGTTCGCGCATGGAACCTGATTCTTCGACCGTACCCAAGAATACGCTGACGGGCATCCTGTTCGTGCTGTTCCTGCGGCTGATCGCGATCGCCTGTTTCTGGCTCGGCCTGCAATACTGGGCGATGCTGGTCGGCTATTCGCTGGACGGTCATGCCCGCTTCGATCTGCTGGCCCTGCCGTGGAAGGTCGCAGGTGCCGGTCTTGCCGTCGTCTTTCCCGTTGCCGCGCTCGGATTGTGGCTCACCGTCTCCTGGGGGCCGGTCATGTGGGTGCTGGCCGCAGGCGGGCAGGGGCTGATGTACGGCGTCTGGCCGGAGATATTCGGATCCAATCCGCTGATCATGATCTTGCATGCCTGTGTCGCGGTGATTTATTGCGCTTTCCGCGTCCTGTTGTGGCAGGAGAAACGCCGGCGTCGTCGCCAGCAGGTAATGGTTGATTTACCCTGAGACAGCAACACTTCCTGGTAAGATGCTGTTAAGCCTGCAGTTTAAGTAGAATTTTATGTGTATTCGATAGGGTCTCACTCAAGGCGGGAAGAAAACGACACCGCCAAACAAAACAGAGTGAGGCCAAGTCATGATGAACACGAAAATCAAGCCGCAGGCAGTTGCAAACGCTCGGGATCAGCAGGTTGACGACATCCGGGCTCTTTACATGGAATCCCTTCACCTAGTCGAGCGTCTGCACCGCCGCCTGCTTGATGTTATCAAGGACGAGTTCGACCGTCAGGGTCGCGACGACGTCAACGCCGTCCAGGCGCTGCTCCTTTTCAATATCGGCAATTCCGAGCTGACGGCCGGTGAACTGCGCTCGCGCGGTTTCTACCTCGGCTCCAACGTCTCCTACAACGTCAAGAAGCTGGTCGACCTCGGCTTCATCAACCATCAGCGCTCGCGCATCGACCGTCGCTCGGTCCGCATCAGCCTGACGGAAACCGGCCAGGAGATCGCCGAAACCGTTGCCAAGCTCTATGAGCGCCACATCGGCTCTATCGACAAGGTCGGCGGCATCGGCACCGACGAATTCACCCAGATGAACAAGCTCCTGCAGCGCCTCGACCGCTTCTGGAACGATAGCATCGCTTACCGCATGTAAGTAGCGGTACCGATCGATCATAAGACCTTCCAGTAAATACAAGCTGGACACGTTCCCTGCGTGTCCGGCTTGCCCTGCGTGTCCGGCTGCCCGTGTCCGGCTTGAATGCGTTGTGGCGCTATAATTGTGCGGTTTTTGCCACGTCCGCTCCTTGCCTTGTGTCATATCCAATCCGCAGGACGCATGCGCCATTGACGCCGGTTCAAGACACGCTATGAACCACGCGCAGCTGTGGTATTTTAGCAATTGCAACATGGCTTTTATTTCCGCGTCGCGCGGCAAGGCAAGTTCCATGCCGAACGACACGAATTGGCCATATTGCTATGACAGCGGAAACGGACGGCAAGCAGCGCTTTCGAAATCGATCTTATGGCCCAAAGGTCTTCGCTTCGCAATATTGTGATAGTTCGTGGCGAAGTTTTTGGTGGTGCTTTAAGGGCGCTGATTGATACTGAGCGGCGTTACTTGGCGCGAGCTTGCGCTATTTACTGCTTCCTCTCTTGGCTGCGCATGATTTGGATCGCAGCGTTGAACGGTTAGGACATGTCGAAGAAAAACGGAATGGAACCCTTTTCGCGCCGCTCTTTCCTGCGGTCGGCTGCAACTCTTGGCGCTGCCGCATTGGCCGCTCCGGCCCTTGCACAAAACGCAACTCCGCTTGAGGCGTTGATCAACGACCGCTCGCGTGGCAATTGGGACGACCAATTCGACGCGAAGGCTGCGGCGCGCACCGCCGCCGCCGTCCAGTCGAATGCGCCAATCCTTGGGCCAGATTCCGTATCGAATATTCAGCAGGCGATCGCGCAATATCAGAGCATTGCCGCCAACGGCGGATGGCCGCAGATCAATCCGACAAGCCAGCAGCCGCTGCAGCTCGGTGTGACCGATCCGGCCGTACAGTCGCTGCGCCAGCATTTGATGATCACAGGCGACCTGCCGCGTGAGGCTGGTATGTCCTCTGCCTTCGACTCCTATGTCGACGGCGCGGTCAAGCGTTTCCAGGCCCGTCACGGCCTGCCGGCGGATGGCGTCCTGGGTGATTTCACGCTGAAGGCGATGAACATCCCCGCCAATGTCCGCCTGCAGCAGTTGAACACCAATCTTGTTCGTCTCCAGACGTTCCCGTCCGATCTCGGCCGTCGTCACGTCATGGTCAACATTCCGGCGACACGTGTCGAAGCCGTCGAGGATGGTCAGGTCGCGCTGCGCCACCAGGCGATCGTCGGTCGGGAATCGCGGCCGACGCATATCATCAATTCAAAGATCTACGAGGTCATCCTCAACCCGTACTGGACGGCGCCGCGTTCCATCGTCATCAAGGACATCGTGCCCTTGATGCGCAAGGACCCGACCTACCTGACGAAGAACAACATTCGCCTTATCGACGGCAAGGGCCAGGAAGTAGCACCCGAGACGATCGACTGGAATTCGGACAAGGCGCCGGACCTGATGTTCCGTCAGGATCCGGGCAAGACGAATGCCATGGCGTCCACGAAGATCAACTTCCATAATCCCAACAACGAATACATGCACGACACGCCTGAGCAGGGCCTGTTCAACAAGCTGATGCGTTTCGACAGCTCGGGCTGCGTGCGCGTTCAGAACGTGCGCGACCTCGCGACCTGGCTGCTCGCCGTAACCCCGGGCTGGCCGCGTCAGCACATCGAGCAGGTCATCTCCAGCCGCGTCAACACGCCGATCACCTTGGCGTCGGAAGTACCGGTCTATTTCGTCTACATCTCCGCCTGGAGCGCCCGCGACGGCATCGTCCAGTTCCGCGACGATATCTATAATCTCGACGGCAACTCCCAGTTGGCGCTCAATACGACTGAGGGCATGGAGCAGCCGGTTCAATAATCGGCGTTGTTCGAACCCCATCGACATGGAAGCCGCATCGCAGGGTGCGGCTTTTTCGTTCGCCGGCGTCGCTCATCGTAGTTTGCCCAGCAAATGTCGCTGATCGTATTGCTCTCCGGCGACCCTGACGCTAATACCGTCTGCATTGCCGTTCCGGCCCGTTCAGGAGCTTTCACGATGACCAATGCGTCCACCGAACCCTTCTTCAATCGCTCGCTTGCCGATACCGATCCGGAAATCTTTGGTGCGATCGGCAAGGAGCTTGGTCGTCAGCGTCACGAAATCGAACTGATCGCCTCGGAAAACATCGTCTCGCGCGCCGTTCTGGAAGCGCAGGGTTCGATCATGACCAACAAGTACGCCGAAGGTTATCCTGGCAAGCGCTATTATGGCGGCTGCCAGTTCGTCGATATCGCCGAAGAGCTTGCCATCGAGCGTGCCAAGAAGCTGTTCGGCGTCAACTTTGCCAACGTCCAGCCGAATTCCGGTTCGCAGATGAACCAGGCCGTCTTCCTTGCGCTCCTGCAGCCGGGCGACACCTTCATGGGCCTGGACCTCAATTCGGGCGGCCACCTGACGCATGGTTCGCCGGTCAACATGTCCGGCAAGTGGTTCAACGTCGTGTCCTACGGCGTTCGCGAAGGCGACAACCTGCTCGATATGGACGAAGTGCAGCGCAAGGCCGAAGAGCACAAGCCGAAGCTCATCATCGCCGGCGGCACCGCCTATTCCCGAATCTGGGACTGGAAGCGCTTCCGCGAGATCGCCGACAGCGTCGGTGCCTATCTGATGGTCGACATGGCCCACATCGCCGGTCTCGTTGCCGGCGGCCAGCATCCGTCGCCGTTCCCGCATTGCCATGTCGCCACCACGACCACGCATAAGTCGCTTCGCGGCCCGCGCGGCGGCATGATCCTTACCAACGACGAGGATCTGGCCAAGAAGTTCAACTCGGCCGTCTTCCCCGGCCTTCAAGGTGGTCCGCTGATGCACGTCATCGCCGCCAAGGCCGTTGCCCTCGGCGAAGCGCTGCAGCCTGATTTCAAGGACTATGCGGCTCAGATCGTCAAGAACGCCAAGGCGCTTGCCGAAACGCTGATCTCCGGCGGCGTCGACGTCGTCTCCGGCGGCACTGACAACCACCTGATGCTGGTCGACCTGCGCAAGAAGAATGCCACCGGCAAGCGTGCGGAAGCCGCACTTGGCCGCGCCTATGTCACCTGCAACAAGAACGGCATTCCGTTCGACCCCGAAAAGCCTTTTGTCACCTCCGGTGTGCGCCTCGGCACGCCGGCCGGTACGACGCGCGGCTTCAAGGAAGCCGAGTTCCGGGAAATCGGCAATCTGATCATCGAAGTGCTCGATGGCCTGAAGGTCGCCAATTCCGACGAAGGCAATGCCGCCGTCGAGGCTGCCGTGCGCGAGAAAGTGGTCAAGCTCACTGACCGCTTCCCGATGTACGGCTACATGGGCTAAGGAGAGCGCATGCGCTGCCCTTACTGCGGCTCAGAAGACACCCAGGTCAAGGACTCGCGCCCGGCGGAGGACAATACGTCCATCCGCCGTCGGCGCATTTGTCCGGATTGTGGCGGCCGCTTCACCACCTTCGAGCGCGTTCAGCTGCGCGAATTGATGGTCATCAAGAAGACGGGCCGCAAGGTGCCGTTCGATCGCGACAAGCTGGTGCGCTCCTTCGAGATCGCACTGCGCAAGCGTCCGGTCGATAGGGACAGGATCGAGCGCGCGGTGTCCGGCATCGTCCGTCGCCTTGAAAGCTCCGGCGAGACCGAAATCAGCTCCGAGCAGATCGGTTTGCAGGTGCTGGAGGCGCTGAAGAGCCTCGATGACGTCGCCTTCGTGCGCTATGCCTCCGTCTATCGCGATTTTTCGCATGCGGAAGATTTCGAGCACGTGATCGAAGAGATCAACGCGAAGATCGCCCGCGATCCGCTGGATCCCTGACCATGGCGCCGCGGCCCGAGGACGAGCGTTTCATGGCCGCGGCCATCCGCCTGTCGCGCAGGCATCTTGGGCTGACCTCGACCAATCCGTCCGTCGGCTGCGTCATCGTCAAGGATGGCGTCGTTTTGGGCAGCGCCGTAACAGCGCTGGGCGGTCGCCCGCATGCCGAGCCTCAGGCCCTGGCCGAGGCGGGCGAGGCGGCGCGAGGCGCCACCGCCTATGTGTCGCTCGAGCCCTGTTCCCACTATGGCAAGACGCCGCCCTGCGCCGAGGCGCTGATTGCCTATGGGGTGGCGCGTGTCGTCATCAGCGTCACCGATCCCGATCAGCGCGTTTCCGGGCGCGGCATCAACATGCTGCGCGAAGCCGGCATCGAAGTCGATGCCGGCATTCTGGAAACGGAGGGCAGGCGGTCTCTTGCCGGCTATCTCATGCGCCAGACGAGAAACCGCCCCTATGTGACTCTCAAGCTTGCCATTTCCGCCGATGGCATGATTGGCAAGACGGGCAAAGGGCAGGTGCGCATCACCGGCGACATTTCGCGGGCGCAGGTGCAGATGCTGCGGGCCGAAAGCGACGCCATTCTCGTCGGTATCGGCACCGCGATCTCAGACGATCCGGAATTGACCTGCCGGCTTCCCGGCCTGGAATACCGTTCACCTTTGCGCATCGTCATCGACGATGATCTTCAGCTGCCGCTTGGCAGCAAGCTGGTAAGGACGGCACGGCAATATCCGGTTATCGCCGTTGCCGCCAATCCGCCGTCCTTCGACGACAATACCGACAGTGCCTTTTTGGCTCGCCGCGCAGCCCTCGATGCCGCCGGCGTCGAAGTGTTGCAGTCAAATTTGAGCGAACCGGGAGAGTTGCTGGAAGCCTTGGGCACGCGTGGCATCTCTTCCTTGCTGGTGGAAGGCGGCGCCAAGACGGCGCGGCGTTTCCTCGCCGCTGACCTGGTCGACCGCATCCTACTCTTCCAGGGGCCTTCCGATATCGGCGAGGGTGGTATTGAATCGCCCGTCGTCAAATCCAATATCCCGGCAAGTTTCATGCATATCGGCGAAAGCCGCTTCGGCGATGACCGCTGCGACGAATTTGAAAGAGGTTTTTGATGTTTACCGGAATTGTCACCGATGTCGGCACGGTCGAATCCATTTCTCCCTTGAAGGAGGGCATCAAGCTGCGCGTTGCCACCAATTACGATCCGGCGACGATCGATATGGGCGCGTCTATCTCGCATGCCGGCGTCTGCCTGACGGTCACCGGCCTGCCGGAAGAGGGCAGCAACGGACGCTGGTTCGAGGTCGAGGCATGGGAAGAAGCCCTGCGCCTGACGACGATCGGCACGTGGGAGACCGGTTCCAGGGTCAACCTCGAACGCTCCCTCAAGATCGGAGATGAACTCGGCGGCCACATCGTATCAGGCCATATCGACGGCAAGGCGGAAATCCTCTCGGTCACGGCCGAAGGTGATGCGACCCGCTTCCGCCTGCGCGCGCCGGAACATCTCGCAAGATTCGTGGCGCCCAAAGGTTCGGTCGCGCTCGATGGCACCTCGCTGACCGTCAATGCCGTCGATGGGACTGATTTCGATGTGCTCCTGATCCGCCATTCGCTTGAGGTCACGACCTGGGGCGAGCGCAAGGCCGGTGACTTCGTCAATTTCGAAGTCGACACCATGGCCCGCTACGCCGCCCGGCTGGCGGAATTCCCGGTCGTCAGCGAAGCTTAGATTTCATAGGCTTGCTGTGGGGAAGCGTCGATCGGCGCCTCGCCAGCTTATGCGAGCGCTTTTTCCATCAGGAAGTTCGACAATGTCTGGCCGCGCTTTTCGACCCGCTGCGCGGCCACGACGCCGAAACCCTTGCGTTCGAAGAAGGGGCGGGCGGTCAAGCTCGCTTCGGTGAAAATCTGTTGAAGGCCCTGTTTGCGCGCAGCTCTTTCGACCGCTGCAAGCAGTAGGCTGGCCACGCCCTTTCCCTGATAATCGGGCGAAACGAACATCATGTCGAGGCAACCATCCGATTTCAGATCGGTAAAGCCGATGGGCGTGGAGCCATCCAACGCAAGCCAGGTCGGCCGGCTGGCGCGATATTGCGCCCAGATCTCGGCATCGTCGACCTTCGCCCAGGCGGCGATCTCAGCCGGGCTGTAGTCCTTCGACGCGACCTTGCGAATGGCCCTCAGGAAAATGTCGATCGTGGCTTGGGCATCACCCGGTCCGTAAGGTCTGACCGAAAACCTATCCCCCGAAACCGGCATGACACTCACCCGCAACGCCGCCTAGCGCTCGAATATGGCATTGCATCTGTCCTTGAACGTTACTTCGCCGATGCGCCGGAAACCGATCTTTTCGGCAACCCGCAGCGACGGTACGTTCTCCAGGTCCACGATGCAGGTCATGCGCCGGTCTGCGAACTGGCTGTCCGCCCAGGCTATCGCTGCGTTCATGGCTTCTGTCGCATAGCCCTTGCCCTGCATTGGCGGCGTAATGCCCCAGCCGGCCTCCAGCGTGCCTTCCGTCATCGGCGTCATGTCACGGTGCAGATCGAGAAAACCGACTTCGCCTATCAGCTTGCCGCTTTGGCGTTCTTCGACGGCAAAGAAGCCGAAGCCGAGATGATGCCATAGGCCGGCATAGCGCAGGAGGCGGGCCCAGACCTGTTCACGTGTCGGCATTTCGCCGCCGATAAAGCGAACGATCTCCTCGTGTTTCCAGAGGTCGAGGAATTCTTCGAAATCATCGACTCTGTGTCCGCGTAGCAGCAGGCGATCGGTCGTCAGTGTCGGAATATGGGTCATGGAGATATGGAGCTTTGCTGAACTCTGTCCCTTGGTGATGCTTAGTCGTTCGAGGCGCCGGGCTCGCCGTCCCAGTAGTCGAGGTTGCCGGCGGCGGCGCGGCCGATCGTACGGAACGTCGCCTTGCCGTCATTATTGGTCTTCGCCAGGAACTTGCCGGAATCGGGATATTCGACGATTTCGGTTCGTGCCTTGGTGGAAATGGCGAGATAGATGAGCACGCCGGGGCCGGTATTGATCAGCTGATGCGCCGTTTCCGAGCCGCCGGCGGGGGCGCCCAATACGTCGCCCTTGCTGATTGCGATACGCTGCTCGCCGAAGCGATATTCGCCTTCGCCGTCGAGGATGACGAAGAGTTCCTCCTCGACATGATGGTTGTGAAACGGACAGCCGGATTTGCCGGGCGGGACTTCGCTATAGCTGATCCCGAGATTCTTCAGGCCGAGCAACGCTCCGAAGGAGATATCGCTGCCGGCAAAGAAGCTGCCCTGTTGCCAACGCTCCAGCTCGAGCGCGCCGACATTGACGGCGGGTGCGGATTTCTTTGTCATGAACCTCCCCTTTGCAGGCTTTGAATTATTATCGAAGCGGTTGCGTTGGCGAAAGCCACAATTTTCGCGTTGCGCCGGTGATTTCCAAATAGGGCCGGAATTGGCGCCAGCCATTAAAAACACTTGCCAAGCGAGGCCCGCCGTGGTTTGACCCGGCCTGACAAGGTGCCGCGCCCTCTCAATCCGCAGGTGATGTATGACCAGCTCTTCCAATGCCCATATCCTTATCGTCGAAGCCCGCTTCTATGACGATATGGCCGATGCACTGCTCGACGGTGCCAAGGCTGCTCTCGACGAGGCTGGCGCGACCTATGATATCGTCACCGTTCCCGGTGCGCTGGAGATCCCGGCTGCGATCGCCATGGCGCTCGACGGCGGCGACAATGGCGGCGTCGTCTATGACGGCTATGTCGCCCTGGGCATGGTCATCCGCGGCGAAACCTATCATTTCGATATCGTCGCCAATGAATCCTCGCGAGCGCTGATGGATCTGGCCGTCAGCGAATCCCTCGCGATCGGCAATGGTATCCTCACCGTCGAGAACGATGAGCAGGCATGGGCGCGTGCGCGCCGTTCGGACAAGGACAAGGGCGGTTTCGCTGCCCGTGCGGCGCTGACCATGATCGCGCTGAAAGAGAAGTTGGGTGCATAATTCATGAGCAATCAGGATAACGAGCGACCGGCAAAGCCCGCCAACCAGCGAGGCGCTGCGCGCCTTGCGGCGGTGCAGGCGCTCTATCAGATGGATATCGGCGGAACCGGCGTTCTGGAGGTGGTGGCTGAATACGAGGCCCATCGTCTCGGGCAGGAACTGGACGGAGAGACCTATCTGAAGGCTGATGCCTCCTGGTTCCGTTCCATCGTGTCGGGTGTCGTGCGCGATCAAACCAAGCTCGATCCCCTGATCGGGTCGGCCCTTCAGGACGACTGGGCGTTGTCACGTCTCGACAGCACCGTACGCGCCATCCTGCGCGCCGGCACATTCGAGCTCCTCGACCGTAAGGACGTGCCTGTTCCGGTCATCGTCACCGAATATGTCGAGATCGCTCACGCCTTTTTTGAAGAGGACGAGCCCAAGCTCGTCAATGCGGTGCTCGACCGAATCGCCAAGCAGGTTCGCGGCGAAGCCAAGAAATAAGGTTCGCCGAGCGCGCAAATCGTAACGCAGGCCACTTTCGTTTCCTTCGTTCGCGCCTGATTTCACCTTCGAATATTCTTTTGAACCTCCTGCGGGTATTTTACCCGCGGGCGGTCTTGACGCGACGTTATCCCGACAGCAATCTCGCAACTGCACATTGCTCTTCCCCTGGAGGAGGGGGCTGAGCGTTGTTGCAGGCGGCCGGGGGCGGAGTGAACCGCCGGCTTTTTTGGAGGGAAAAAGCGAAATGTCGATTCTTTTAGGAGTGATCGCATGCGGACTGCTCTCGGTGATCTACGCCGTATGGGCAACCCGATCGGTGCTGTCAGCCGATCAGGGCAACGCCCGCATGCAGGAGATTGCCGGGTATATTCGTGAAGGAGCGCAAGCCTATCTGGCGCGCCAATATAGAACCATCGCCATCGTCGGGATCATCGTTTTCATCGCGGCATGGCTCCTTTTGTCGTCCGAAGCCGCTTTCGGCTTCCTGATCGGCGCAATCCTCTCAGGCGCCGCAGGCTTCATCGGCATGCATGTCTCCGTACGCGCCAATGTCCGCACCGCGCAGGCCTCATCGCAGAGCCTGTCGGCTGGCCTTGATATTGCCTTTAAGTCGGGCGCCATTACCGGCATGCTGGTCGCGGGCCTCGCCTTGCTTGGCGTCTCCATCTACTTCTACGTCCTGACCGGCATTCTCGGCCATGAAGCCGGCTCGCGCGATGTCATCGACGCGCTGGTGGCGCTCGGCTTCGGCGCGTCGCTGATTTCGATTTTCGCCCGTCTCGGCGGCGGCATCTTCACCAAGGGCGCCGACGTCGGCGGCGACCTCGTCGGCAAGGTCGAAGCCGGTATTCCGGAGGATGATCCGCGCAACCCCGCCACCATTGCCGACAATGTCGGCGACAATGTCGGCGATTGCGCCGGCATGGCGGCCGACCTGTTCGAGACCTATGCAGTCTCGGTCGTCGCCACCATGGTTCTCGCTGCGATCTTCTTCGCCGGGTCGCCGCTCCTCGGTTCCGCGATGATATATCCGCTGGCGATCTGCGGCACCTGCATCATCACCTCGATCATCGGCACCTTCTTCGTGAAGCTCGGTGCCAATGGTTCCATCATGGGCGCCCTCTACAAGGGCCTCATCGCCACCGGCGTCCTGTCGATCATCGGCCTGGCGATCGCTACCTCGCTGACCGTCGGCTGGGGCTCGGTCGGCACAGTCGGTGGCTTCGAAGTCACCGGCGCGAAGCTCTTCACCTGCGGCATCGTCGGCCTGATCGTCACGGCGCTGATCGTCGTCATCACTGAATATTATACCGGCACGAACAAGCGGCCGGTCAATTCCATCGCCCAGGCTTCGGTCACCGGTCACGGCACCAACGTCATCCAGGGGCTTGCCGTCTCACTGGAATCGACGGCACTGCCGGCAATCGTCATCGTCGGCGGCATCATCGCCACTTATCAGCTTGGCGGCCTGTTCGGCACCGGGATCGCGGTAACCGCCATGCTCGGCCTCGCCGGCATGATCGTCGCACTCGATGCCTTCGGCCCCGTCACCGACAATGCCGGCGGCATTGCGGAAATGTCGCATCTTCCGCCGGAGGTGCGCAAATCCACCGATGCTCTGGATGCGGTCGGCAATACCACCAAGGCCGTCACCAAGGGCTATGCCATCGGTTCGGCCGGTCTCGGCGCCTTGGTGCTGTTCGCGGCCTACTCGAACGACCTGCAATATTTTGCGGCGCACGGCGACAAGTTCCCGTATTTCGCCAATGTGGGCACGATCTCGTTCGAGCTCTCGAACCCTTACGTCGTCGCCGGCCTGCTGTTCGGTGGCCTCATTCCCTATCTCTTCGGCGGCATCGCCATGACGGCCGTTGGCCGCGCCGCCGGCTCGATCGTGGAGGAGGTGCGCCGGCAGTTCCGCGAGAAGCCGGGCATCATGCAGGGCACGGAACGCCCGGATTACGGCCGCGCCGTCGATCTGCTGACCAAGGCCGCCATTCGGGAAATGATCATCCCGTCACTGCTGCCGGTGTTGGCGCCGGTCGTCGTCTATTTCGGCGTCCTGCTGCTCTCCGGCTCCAAAGCTTCGGCTTTCGCAGCCCTTGGCGCATCGTTGCTCGGCGTGATCATCAATGGCCTCTTCGTCGCCATTTCGATGACGTCTGGCGGCGGTGCATGGGACAACGCCAAGAAGAGCTTCGAGGACGGCTTCGTCGACAAGGACGGCACGCGCCATATGAAGGGCTCGGAAGCCCACAAGGCGTCGGTCACGGGCGACACCGTCGGCGATCCCTACAAGGACACGGCGGGCCCGGCCGTCAATCCGGCGATCAAGATCACCAATATCGTGGCTCTGCTTCTGCTCGCCATTCTTGCGGGTTAAGCCCGGAGAAGATCAAAGAAAGCAAACCGAACGTATAACGAAAACCCGCGAGACAGGCCTGTCTCGCGGGTTTTCTTTGGAACGCTTCCCGGCTTATTGGCCCGGGTTGAGGTTGTTGAGGAAGTTTCTCGCCCCGTTGACGCCGTTGCCGCTGCCTTGCAGGATCTGCTGCAGGAAGGTGATGTCGCGGCCGCCGGTCGGCGTCGTACGGCTGATCATGTCGAAGACCTTGCCGTCCTTCAGCGTATAGTTGGCTTCCTGCTTTACGACGCCGTCCTTGTCGAAATAGATCGCCAGAATATTCTGGTCGACCAGCTTCGGCTTCATGAAGGCAACGGCGCGGGTGCGCTTCTGCGAGATATAATAGAAGACCTCGCCGTCGAAGGTCGCGGTGGTCGACGGCGTGCCGAGCGAGAGCAGAACCTGCTCGCGGCTGGAGCCGACCGGCGCAAGCGCGAGCGACTGCGGATCGAAGATGTAACCGTTGTTCATGACCTCACTGGTCTTGCAACCTGAAAGTCCCAAGGTCGCAATCACCAGGGCGATGGCGGCACCGCTGCTGAAAGTAATGTCAGACTTGAAATACCGTCTGGTCAACGACATCTCATCTCCCCTAATGAATCAATCCGATGGCCGGACGGCCGGTATGACCTTGCTGTGCACATCATTGTGGCCTTTCCGCGATTGGAAAAGGCACAAAGACGTTGTTCGGCACTCTTCATCACCGATCATGCACAACGTGACGACGGTAAGGGCAGGAGCCTCGAAGCGGGCACAAACGGCATTGCAATTCGCGCCTGCTTCGGTAAACCAGCTTTTGCGTGGATGCAACACGGCCAAGCAAAAACGGCGCGCTCTGAAGGAGCCAATTCCGGGATTCTCATGATTTTTGGGCTCTTCCGCAAAAGAAATCACAATCAGATCATCGTCGTCAGGCAGTATGAGGTCCTGACAACCATGGCGCGGCAGCCGGTTTTCTATACCGACTATGACGTGCCGGATACGGTGATGGGGCGCTTCGAATTGCTGTCCGTGATGATGATCCTGTTTTTCCGCCGCACGCGGTCGTCGACAACCAGCGGCCAGGAACTCGCACAGGAAATTGTGGATGCGTTTTTCGAAGATATCGATTATTCGATCCGCGAACTTGGGATTGGCGACAACAGCGTGCCGAAACGCATGAAGAAGCTGGCCGGCATGTTCTATGGGCGGCTTGAAAGCTATGCGGCTGCCATGGATGGCAATGATCGCGCGGCGCTTGCCACGGCGCTACAGCGCAACATCTATCCCAAAGGGGAGCAGGCGGCGGCTTCCATGACCGCGTTGGCTGGCTGGATGCTGACGGCGGAAGCGCATCTGGCGGCGGTAACCGAAGATCAGATCGCCACGGGATCCGCGACGCTGCCGCAACCGCCCAAACTCGACCGACAGCCCGGTTAGGAGAAGAAAAATGAAAAGACATGATTCCGACGAAACGCCATTTTCCTATCCGGTGAAGGTCGGCCACATTTCCGCCAACCCGGTGGACGTGCATATCGAAGCGGATGATCGCGAACTGGCCGGGCTTGCCGCCCTTTGGGATGTGCTTTCGGTGGGCAAGCTCGACGCCGATCTCAAGATCTCGCGCTGGAAGCGCGATGGCGTTCGCATCAAGGGTAATGTCAGGGCGAAAATCGTTCAGGCCTGCGTGGTGACGCTGGAGCCGGTCGAATCCGAGATCGACGAGGATTTCGAGCATATTTTTGTGCCCGAGGACTCAAAGCTGGCACGTGCACCCTCCATGGATGCGGGCGAAATGGTGCTTGATCCCGACGGTCCGGACCTTCCGGAGACCTTTACGGGTGATACGATCGACGCCGGCGCGGTGGTTGCGGAATTCGCGGCTCTTGCCATCGATCCCTATCCACGCAAGCCTGGAGTCGAGTTCGATGCGCACATTGAAGACACGGACGAAGATGACAAGAAACCTTCGCCATTCGCCGTTCTGAAAGACTGGAAAAAGGAATAGACCTCCTTGGCAATTGAGCACAATTCAGTTGTAACCGGGGGAGAAAACGGTATTTTGACGCCAAATTCGCCAGGCTGGCGGAGAAAAAGGACTAGGGACGCGTGATCAGAATTTCTCTTGACCTAATGGGTGGCGACTTTGGCCCAGAGGTTGTTGTTCCCGGCGCGGCCAAGGCGCTGGATAGGCATCCCGATATCACTTTTATCATGTACGGACAGAAGGATCGCTGCGAAGCGGTCCTCGCCAAATATCCGAAGCTTCGGGAAAAATCCGTCCTTCACGAGTGCGATGTCGCCATCAGCATGGATGAGAAGCCGAGCCAGGCCTTGCGTCGAGGCCGTTACGTTTCCAGCATGTGGCGTTCGATCGAAGCCGTGAAGGTGGGCGAGGCCGATGTCGTCGTATCCGCCGGCAACACCGGTGCGCTGATGGCGATGGCAAAGTTCTGTTTGCGCACCATGGCCAATATCGAGCGTCCGGCGATCGCCGCGATCTGGCCGACGCTGCGCGGCGAAAGCATCGTGCTCGATGTGGGCGCCACCATTGGCGCCGATGCACAGCAGCTGCTTGATTTCGCCCTGATGGGTGGCGCCATGGCGCGCGCGCTCTTTGAGATCGAGCGCCCCACCGTCGGCCTGCTGAATGTCGGCGTCGAGGAAATCAAGGGCCAGGAAGACGTCAAGGATGCCGGCCGCCTGATCCGCGAAGCCAATCTCGAATCACTCGAATATTCGGGCTTCGTCGAGGGTGACGATATCGGCAAGGGCACCGTCGACGTCGTCGTCACGGAAGGTTTTTCCGGCAATATCGCGCTGAAGGCGGCGGAAGGCACGGCAAAGCAGATCGCCGCCTATTTGCGCGCGGCCATGTCGCGCACGCTGTTGGCGCGTATCGGCTATGTCTTTGCCAAGGGCGCTTTCGACCTGCTGAGGGAAAAGCTCGATCCGAGCAAGGTCAATGGCGGTGTGTTCCTGGGTCTCAACGGCATCGTCATCAAAAGCCACGGCGGCGCGAATGCCGAAGCCTTCGCGGCCGCCATCGATGTCGGCTACGACATGGCCAAGAACGGTCTCACGCAGAAAATCGAAAACGACTTGAAGAAATATCATGCCAAACGGCTGCCCCCGATCGGGCCGGAAGCGGCATGAGCGACGGGGTACACGCAGAATGATCCGTTCAATAGTCCGCGGTTTCGGGGCGGCGCTCCCCCAACGCGTCATGACCAATGCCGAGATGGAGCAGATCGTCGACACGAGCGACGACTGGATTGTCCAGCGCTCGGGCATCCGCCAGCGCCATGTTGCCGGTGAAGGCGAAACGACGGCATCCCTGGGCGAGCAGGCGGCTCGCGCCGCCCTCGCCAATGCCGGTTTGACGCCGGATGATCTCGATCTGATCATCGTCGCGACCTCGACGCCGGACAATACCTTTCCGGCAACGGCGGTGAATATCCAGAACCGGCTCGGCATGCATCATGGCTTCGCTTTCGACGTACAGGCCGTTTGCACCGGCTTCGTTTATGCGGTGACGACGGCTGACGCCTATATTCGTGGCGGCCTTGCCAAGCGCGTCCTCGTCATCGGGGCCGAGACCTTTTCCCGCATCCTCAACTGGACGGACCGCACGACCTGCGTTCTCTTCGGAGACGGCGCCGGCGCGCTGATCCTGGAAGCAGGCGAGGGAAGCGGCGCCACGACAGATCGCGGCGTGCTCACGGCAAGCCTGCGCTCCGATGGCGCGCACAAGGACAAGCTCTATGTCGATGGCGGTCCTTCCACGACAGGCACGGTCGGTGTACTGCACATGGCGGGCCGTGAAGTGTTCAAGCACGCCGTCGGCATGATCACCGATGTCATTCAGGCTGCCTTCGATGCGACGGGCACCACCCCTGATGATCTGGATTGGTTGGTGCCGCATCAGGCCAATCGCCGCATCATCGATGGCTCGGCCAAGAAGCTGGGAATTGCTCCCGAGAAAGTTGTGGTCACCGTCGATCTTCATGGCAATACGTCGGCGGCATCGATCCCTCTTGCGCTTGCCGTTGCGGCCGGTGACGGTCGAATCAAGAAAGGCGATCTGGTGATGCTGGAGGCCATGGGCGGCGGCTTCACCTGGGGAGCGGTGCTGCTGCGTTGGTAGCGCCGTATCTCTAAAAGCCGTTCCGAACAAGAGCTTGACCGTGCGGCACAAGGGCAATAGTCTCGCAAGGCTTGAAGAAGATTACGCATTGATATGGGCGGGGAGCTATGACGGGCAAGACAGTGACGCGCGCAGACTTGGCGGAGTCGGTATTCCGGAAAGTCGGTCTCTCCCGAACGGAGTCGGCTGAGCTCGTCGAGACTGTGATCGATGAAATTTGCAACGCCATCGTGCGTGGTGAAACCGTGAAACTCTCCTCGTTCGCGACGTTTCAGGTGCGCGACAAGAATGAGCGTATCGGACGCAATCCGAAGACCGGTGAGGAAGTGCCGATCTCGCCGCGGCGGGTCATGACCTTCAAGGCATCGAATGTCCTCAAGACGCGCATCCTGAAAGCGCATGCAAGCCGCAAGGCGAAGACCAAGCCGGCAAATCCTGCCTCCTGATCCGTCCCGGAGATTCCATATCGATATCGGCCGCATGCCTTGTTCTGCGGCCTTTTTGATGCGCTGTTGCCTGCCGTTCGGCGTTTGCCTGTGCAGCGGCTGAAGAGATGACTTGAATTTCCGCCGCCAAACCGTTGAAATATGGTGAGTCGCATCGCAGGAGGGTAGGGATCCCATACCTCCTCTTGCGTGATCCGGCCCGATGGCGCCGCTCGCGCCCTGTAGGAGTAAGATGATGGACAAGAGCCCGGATGCATTTCGCACGATCAGCGAAGTCGCGGAAGACCTTGATCTGCCGCAGCATGTCCTACGGTTCTGGGAAACCCGGTTTCCGCAGATCAAGCCGATGAAGCGCGGTGGCGGCAGGCGCTATTATCGCCCCGAGGACGTCGACCTGCTGAATGGCATCCGCCATCTGCTCTATGATCACGGCTATACGATCAAGGGTGTTCAGAAGCTTCTGAAGACCAACGGCAACAAGTTTGTCATTGCGGTCGGCCATGGCGATCTTGCCAGCGTCGAAGCGCTTGCCGCCGCACAGGAACCTGCCACCGTCGAGCCCCGCGTCAGCTCCGGCAATGCCGAGGAAGATCAGATCGTCGGCCGCGCCAAAGCGCCGATTAGCCGCCGTTTCTTCAATTTCGTGAGCGGCGACGATGGCGTACCGGATGTTTCCATCGGCAAATCCAGCGTCGGCAAGGAAGATCGCGCTTTGCTGCAGGAAACGCTCTACGATCTTTTGGAATGCAAACGTCTGCTCGATCAGGTGCGATGACAGCAACCGGCCGGGATTGCTGATCATGTAAAATGCTTTTTGTTCCAGTGAGGCGCAACGGCAGCCAAGTGTCGTCATGACCTTACCGTCTCTGGTCATACAACGATGGTAACTTCATTAGCCGCACAAATGAGCGTGATAATTTTGTCACGCGCGCCACCCTTCTGCGTCACGGAAATTAGTTCGTAAGCCTTATTAACTTGCCGTGGTAGTGCCGCAGGTCCAGTTTGACGGGGAAGCTTCCTTGCTTCGCCCTGTGTGAGGGGAACAGCCAGTCAGGCCATGGAGGGGCACGTTGTTGTCTGCCGGGAGACTCCATCCCTGATGGATAGTCGAATGGAGACACCATGAACATCAAGAGCCTTCTTCTTGGCTCCGCCGCTGCTATCGCCGCAGCGAGCGCCGCCCATGCCGCTGACGCTATTGTCGCCGCCGAACCCGAACCGCTTGAATATGTCCGTATCTGCGATGCGTACGGAACAGGCTATTTCTATATTCCCGGCACCGAAACCTGCCTGAAGATTGGCGGAAAGGTTCGTACGGAAGGCGAGTGGTATGATGCTTACAATCCGCGCAGCAAGGTCGGAACGCTCTGGCACGAGCGCGTGGAACTCAATGTCGATACCGCAACCGACACCGAATACGGTCCGCTGAAGACCAACACCATCTTCCGCTGGGAGTGGAACGATGGCGGTGCAACCTCCTCCAAGCTCCTGTTTGCCAATATCAGCCTTGCCGGCTTCACGGTTGGCAAGCTCGACTCGCAGTTCAACCTCTATGCCGGTTATGCCGGCGATGTCATCAACGACGATGCGATCTATGACGGTCCATACGAACTCAACCAGCTGACCTACAATTACGACGCAGGCAATGGCTTCACGGCTGTGATCTCGCTGGAGGACAGCTACTCCACCTCCGATGGCGAGGCATCTTATGGCGCAGGATGGTGGACGGACGACAAGTCCAATCATTATGCTCCCGACGTCGTTGCCGGCGCTGGCTACAAGGCCGGCAACTGGGGCTTCAAGATTGTCGGCGGCTATGACTCGATCGTCGAAGAGGGGGCGATCAAGGCTCGCATCGACGCCAAGTTCGGCGGTGTGGAAGCCTTCCTGATGGGTGGCTGGAACACCGATGGCGACAAGCTCAACAAATATGCTGGCACCAACCAGGACATTTCCGCGTGCACGACCTCGAGCGGCGCTGTCAACACCGCCAAGTGCGGCTGGGGGGACTGGGCTCTCTGGGGCGGTGTCGCCGTGCCGATCAATGACAAGCTGAAGTGGAACTTGCAGCTTGCCTACACCGAATCCAAGATATTCGAAGCGACCACCAACCTCAAGATCTATCCGGTCAAGAATTTCCTGGTCGAGCCTGAAGTGACCTACATGCACTACGACTTCATCAAGGACGACACGGTTGCCGGCATTCTCCGCTTCGAGCGGAATTTCTAATCCGAGATTAAGTGATCTCGACCGCCGGCGTATATGGGCGGGTTGAATGCGGAAGGCCCTGTTCTCTAACGGGGCCTTCTTCTTTCTCAGCTTTATCCTATTGAGTTGTTAAGCAAAATACTATTCTTACGCGTAGTTTCAGGCATTTTCGACTGTTATCTGTGGCTATTTGCCCGACTCTTGCTTGCTAAAGCTTACCGTTGGCTGTATCCCGCTTCCTCGGGACTATATCTTAAATTGCCGGAGGGAATATGCGCATACGTGCCACCGTGGCCGCGAGTCTCGTCGCCATTACCACCATTCTGTCGAGCTGTCAGACGCCGCAGGAATCTGCGATGAATGCCGAAATGACCTGTCAATCGCAGGGGCTCCGCCCCGGCACGCAGCGTTACAATCGCTGCGTTGGCGCGACCTATCAGGCAAACCGCGTCCAGGCGCAGCAGGCTGAAAATCAGGCTGCCGGACTTGCCGCTGCCGGGATCATCGGCGGCGTTCTCGTCGGCGCTGCCGTCAGCGATCATCACCATCGCGGCTACTACGGCCGGCCTTATTACCGCCGCTGCTATCGCTGCTGGTAAGCGTCACCGTCGCCAGCCATCCGCATGCTTCCTCCGTCGGCTCACACCGGCGGAGTTTTCGTTGATGAGCAACCACAGCAATTCCAGAAAAAGCGCACAGCTGTTTTCCGTCCGGGTTTGCGTAAAGCAAAGAACTGTTCTGGCTGTCAGAATGGCGGGCTCGTCACTTGACGGTTGACGAGCTTCAGGCTCCGGTCGGGTTGGATGATATAGGTTTCAATGACATCCTCGCCCCACTGGTTGGTGAAGCGATGCTGAAATTGCGAGCCGGGAGGCGATTTCGTCAACTTCATATGCGGTTGGCCGCCATAGGTGATGCTGCCGGGAATGGGCTGCAGCGGTTCGGCTGTCGTGCAGGCTGCAAGCAACGATGCGCACAGCATAAGCATTATAACGGGTTTCATGGCCTTAACTTTCCGCTCGCTTCGTATCCCCGGAAAACCGTCACGCAATAAAGACGGAGGGGCATCTATGAGTGTGGCTCCAAGTCACTATATACAAATAATCACGGCATGCCCGGCAGCAAGGTTTTCACGCAGAAGTGCATGATGCTGTCGCCGGATTTCGAAGGAGTTGCATATGTTTACGATCCCCAGGTCGATAGCTGCCGCGGGCTTTGGCCTTTTGCTGGCAGCCTGTGTTGCCATGCCGGCGGGTGCCATCACCATGCCAGCCCTATCCGTGCCAGCACCTGTCCAGTCGGACATTGTCCAGGTGCATGATCATGGCCACGGCCATAGGCATCACCACAACCGGTGGGGCAGCGGCCATAGGCTGCATGGTAACGACAGTTATTATGACGATAATTCGGACAGCGGCGTGCTCTTCAAGTCCTTCGTGACCGGCACGCTCTTCAGCGGGCAGCGCGCTCAAGGTTACTATGATGACGATCATGCCCGCGCCTGCGCCAGCCGCTATCGCTCCTACCGCGCCTCGGACAATACCTATCAGCCGAGCTATGGGCCAAGGCGGGAGTGCCGCTGAGCGCGCAACTTTTTCTGAGCAGGCCGCTACTTTTCGCTTGCGTCGGGAAACTCGAAACTCTAAACGAAACAAGCCGTTTCGGCAGGTCGGGGCGTAGCGCAGCCCGGTAGCGCACTTGACTGGGGGTCAAGGGGTCGCTGGTTCGAGTCCAGTCGCCCCGACCATTTATCTCCTTGAACTCCCAATCGAATTTTCAGAAAAATCAGCCGCACCAGGACGGTGCTTGGCCGGTCCAGCGGCGCGCAAGGCCTTCGGAGACCATCTGGTCGCCGATCGAGCGGCCGGCGCGCATCGCGATACGCAGCTTGCCGCCATTGCGGTCATCGGGGCGGCTGCTGCCGGAAAGCACGAAGGTCCCGTCATTGAGAATGGCCTGGAGGCGCAGTTTCGCGGTCATTGCCTTCTGCCTCTCGCCAGGGCAGCGCGCGGCATCCGCATCCGGTACGTCGATATCGGCCAGCTGAATCCTGACGCCATTCTGCCAGAAGGTATTGCCGTCGACTACGCAATTCGTTCCGGAACCGGGGCCGCAAATCACGAAACGGCCACCGGCCTGGGGGCGCAGGCTAGGGACGGGCCGTTCGATCGGTGTCCTGCTGACCGGCAATGCCACGGGAATGGCGGCGGGTGGTACGGGCAGGGCCGATGCCGCGGCGCGCGGCTCGGGAACGATCGCGGCCGTCCTTATTTGTGGTTTGGCTTCCGGCACCGGCGCTTCCCGGGCCATATGCGGTATGCCGGCGACTGCACCGGCATGGGCAAGCATCGTCGGCATTTCCTTGCGATGCTGATAGGCATAGATGCCGGCGACGGTTGCCAGGCCGACCATGCCCCATAGCCACATCGAATTGCCCGCCTTGGACTGCGGTTTGCGCCGCGTGCGTCGTTTCGCTTTCGCCATGGTATCATCCCTCGATTGCGAGGGGATTATCGCCACCATTTCTTACCGATCCGTTGGCTTGGACCGGATTTGCACACTCGGATCGGAGAGGCTACTTCGCGACTGCCGCCGCTGGCTTGAGTTTCACCGACATTGTCACCTGTCCGCTGACGGAAAGTCTAGTGCCGCGGTTGTCGGGATTGTTGACCGAACTATTGCTCGACATGGCGCTGATCTCGCAGGCATCGGCGATGGTTTCGAGCAGGGTCGTGCAGCTGCTCGCCGCGATCTTGTAGAAGGATTTCAAGGCCTTCTCCTGCTGTTCCTCGTTATCGCCGTCCGTCACCGGATAGGAGATCGATATTCCGGATTGTACGGAAATATATCCCTCCGGAGGCTGGCGGGGATTGCGCAAGGGAAGGTTCTGGAAATTCTGTGCGAGGGTCGGCTGCGTCGTGGTGAAAAGCACCATGCCCACGAAAGTCGGGATCAAAAATCTGTTCATCGTCTTGCCTCTGTTTTCCCGCTTATCGCAAATGCGGATAAAGGCTTGGTGATCTGGTCACTTAAAATTGTAGTCCTGATGGGAATCGCCGCTGTACCTGCGAATCAGACGGGCGTGAGTGCCGAAAATGCTTCCTTGCCAAGCCTGCGTGCAAAGCGCATAGTCTGGTTCCATCGTCGGATATGATGCGGGTGACGGCGAGGTTCAGCGTGCTTCTACCCGAAAGATGACGAGATGCACGAATGTTGGAAACTCCTATTCATCCGCGGGATTTGCCCCTGTTTTCAGACGATCTGGATCGCTTGGAGAAGGTGTTGGACACCGTTTGCAAGGATCGTGGCATGAACTCCCGCAGTCCGGAAGCTGAGCGTCTTGGGGCGTTGATCATCCAGCTTTACCGCCAGGGCGTGAAGGACGACGCAAAACTTCTCGCGCTTGCCAGGGCTTATTTCTGACGCAACTGCGTTTTTTTATGGCCAGCGATCTAATCGATTTAGGCTGATTTCACATAGCAGCAATGATGCTTTGTGCCTGTTCGAAGCCGCCCTGCCTCCCTATATTTGCTGCGTTGCACAAAGAGATTCGATTTCTTGATGTCACTGATTCTGGAGAGAAACAGTGCGCGCCAGACGCAGCCGATGAAAAACGATCGCCGTTGGCGTGGATGGAAAGGTCAATGATGAATTTTAAAGTTCCGAGCCGGCTTCGCCGCTTGCTCGTTGATTCCGTAGAGCTGCCGCAGCTCAAATTTCCGATGACGCGGCCGCTGTCGCAGCCATCGCGCCGTCGTGTTTCCGCGCGGCTTGCGCCGCAGCGTCTGACGGAGGTTTTGTGGTTCGGCCGCAACCCCGGCGATCTGCGCATGTTCGAATATGTGCCGCCGGGCGTCAAAGGCCCGATGCCGCTCGTCGTTGTCCTGCACGGCTGTCACCAGAATGCCGAGGATTTCGATCGAGCCAGCGGCTGGACTGCGCTCGCTCGCGCGCACGGCTTTGCCGTGCTCTATGCCGAGCAGAAGATGTCGAACAATCCCAATCTCTGTTTCAACTGGTTTCGTCCAAGCATGGTCACGCGCGACCGCGGCGAACTCGGCTCCATCCGCGAAATGATCGATTTCAGCCGCCGGGTCCACGATATCGATGACGGCAGGATTTTCGTCATGGGCCTCTCGGCAGGCGGCGCCCTGTCGGCTGCGTTGCTGGCAACCTATCCGGAGCTGTTTGCAGCGGGCGCCATCATCGGCGGCCTGCCTTTCGGTGCCGCCCGCGATGCCATGTCGGCGCTTGACGTCATGAGGCGGGGCTCGACCAAGACGGGTGAAAAATGGGGCGAGCTCGTTCGCGAAGTCTCGCCCGAAGCTGCGCGCTATCCGGCGGTCTCCATATGGCATGGCGATGAGGATGAGGTCGTGTCCTTCGCCAATGCGGAGGCGTCCGTGGCGCAATGGCTGGCTGCGCATGAGCGTCCGCGCACCAAAGGCCGGCTGCGTCTCTTCGAAGGCGGCGAGCGGCGCGAATGGCGCGACGACTACGGCAACATGATCCTGGAGCTCGTAACGCTGCACGATTTCGGGCATGGCCTGCCCGTCGGGTCTGCTGTCGAGGGCTGGGAGCCGGCCAACGATACCGAACGCTTCATCCTGCCCGCAGTACTGTCGGCGCCCGAAGAACTCGTCAAAAGCTGGAAGTTGTCGGCTTGAAGCACACCGTATGAACGGCTTGCGAAAGATCAGCGTCTAAAGCGCCGGAGCGGATATTGGAGTGCGCGCCGCACTCTAGTCGTCATTGGTGGAGTTCAGATTTTCAGGCCGGATGCCGTCATTCTCAGACCAATGCTTGAAGCGTATGCCAGGACCGCCAGTGCCATCGCTGCCGCCGGCGAGGAAGACGACGCCGTGATTTTCCAGGATGGAACGGACTGCGGAAAGTGCCTTGAAATCGTTCGAGGCGCCGTCCGTTTCCAGTGCCTCGATCGTCGAAACCGGAAGCTTGCTTTCGTTGGCAAGCGCTTCCACCGTCAGTCCGAGCATGGCGCGTGCGCCGCGTAATTGCGCTGAAGTAATCATGGGTTAAGTCTATCGCATCGGCTCCGAAAGCGGAACTGGTTTCGAATAAAAATCACGCGGAAGCCTAAAGGGCGGCCGCGCTCTTCCTTCGGCCCTCCACCGTATCCAGCAACCTGGCATTTCCCTCCAGTTCCAATGGTGCGGGGAGGGGACGACCAAGCAAATCATGATAGATTTTTTCGGTCGCGTCGGCCATGCCGGTCAGCGTATAGCCATCCTTGCGCCGCCGAGCCTCCGCTGTCAGGCTTGCAAGCAGCATCGGATCGGCAAGGCGCGCCATCGCGGCTGCCAATGCTTCCGGGTCATCGCTGTTCGGGACGATATAGCCATTCTTGCCGTGTTCCAGCACCGTGCGCGCGCCACCGACATCGGCGAGCAGCAGCGGCTTGCCGGCGGCTGCAGCCTCCAGCATCACGTAGGACATCGCCTCGTAGCGGCTGGGCATGACCACGGCATCGAAAGCGTCGATGGCGGTCACGCCCGGCACGCTGCCGTCGAGCCGCGCGCGGTCTTCGAGGCCTGCGGCCTTGATCTTCTCCTTGACGCTCTCGGCCAGTTCGCCGATCCCGATCATCAGCAGATAGGCTTGCGGCATGTCCGCGGCTATTCGCGCAAAGGCATCCACAAGGCGCTCCGGTGCCTTCTGGCGGGTCATCCGGCCGACGAAGCCGAAGAGAAGGGCGCCCTGCGGGATGCCGTACTTCTTGCGGATGGCCGCGCGCTGGCTGAGAGGCGGCGCGTTGACGCCGTTGACGACGACGCTTAGGCGCGCTTCGGGAATGCCGAGCGAGACGGCATGATTATATTCGTCCTGCGAAACGCAGACCAGGCGATCCGTCAGCCAGGTGCCGAGAAAGCGTTCGATGCCGCCATAGATCAACCGTCCCTTGGCGCCGAGCGTCGGGTCCATGGTGCGGAAGGCATGCGGCGTGTAAAGGACCGGCGCATGCCGTCCCGGCAGCCGCAGACGCGTCAGCGCGCCGGCTTTCGAGCTATGGCCGTGGATCAGATCGAAAGGCCCATATGCTGCCGCAATCTTGCGAAGCTGCCACCAGGCCGAGAGATCCCAAGGACCTGGTGCGCGCCGCATGTCGAGCGGAATGACCTGGTCCAGGCCGATGTTCTCCAACTCCGTCACAAAGGCGGTTTCGGCGCGCACCGGCGAATAGATGGCGGTCACCGAATGGCCGCGATGCTGCATCGCCCGGCACAGATCGAGAAAATGCCGCCCCGAGCCGCCGCCGCTTGGTTCGAGAACCTGCAACAGTGACAGACGCTTGACGTTGGTACGGATGTTCAAGGCGCTGCTTCCCTTCTGCCCAAGCCACGCTGATACTTTTGCTCGAGAGCGCCGCAGCCCCAGACGATGCCGATCAACATGTAAAGATGACGCCAATGGTCGGTATCGATGACATTGCCGATGCCGACATGGCCGAGAATGACGACCCAGGCGATCATCACGAAGGGCTGCCAGGGGCGTTCCTTCAGGAGATTGCGGAAGCCGATGTAGATGGTCCAGCAAATCATGCTGACCCAGCAAATAAAGCCGAGCCAGCCGTAGGTGGTCAGTGTCTTGAGCCAGGTATTGTGCTCGTCTTCGCGAAAGATCTGGCCGAAGACCAGTGGCCCTATGCCGAGCGGCCGTTCCATCGACATCATGAAGCCGATGCTGTGGCGTTCGAAGCGGCCGAGATGTCCGCCGTCATAGCTCTGTACGAGCTGCGTGCGCGTGGAAAACAGGTCGCTGACCTGCGGAAACTGCAGCGCGATGACAAGCAGGACGACCATCAGGATGATCGCCGTCAGCGACATGACCAGGATGCGTAAGCGGAACCTATTGCTGCGATGTTTCAGCAGCATGCAGAAGATCAGCATCATCGAGGCGAATGCGAACAGCGCCCAGGCCGCGCGGGAGAAGGAGAGGAAGATGCCGAAGGCCAGGACGAAGAGGCAGACGCCCTTGATCGGAGCCTTCTTCAGGTCGCCGATCAGGAGGCCGTGCATGAGGTAGATGCTCGGTGTCACCAGATAGGGACCGAAGACGTTCGGGTCCTGAAAGGCGCCCATGGCGCGGTCGTAGCGGGTGAAGATGTCGAAACCCGGCACGGCATGGAAATAGCCGAGAATGCCGAGGCTCGCGGTGATCAGCGCCGCCACCACCCAGGTATTGAAGATCAGCTTCAGCCGTCTTTCGCTGTCTTCGGTAATGGCCGCATAGAAGACGGAGCTCAGCGCCAGAAAGGCGGATACGGCGATATAGATCGGACCGTCCAGATGGTTGCCGGCGGTAAGATCATGCATCTGCGTGATCGAGAGCATGCCGCCGACATTGAATGCCAGGAACAGGGCCAGAAGCGGCGCGATGCTCCGCGATATCTTCAGCCCGAGGATGAACCATATGCCGATGAGAAAGGCGAGCCACAGCTCATAGGGCGCCGGCTCCGCGATCACGAAGCCGGAAAGAAACACGCCGACGGCGACGCTCGCAGTGCCGACCAGCCGCATTGCGGCAAGCTGCGGCTGGGCGACGCCGGACGATGGGAGGTCGATCGCGCTCAATAGGCGTTTTCCGTATTGAGCAGACGGAACGGCGTCAGGAACAGGATCTTCAGGTCGAACAGCAGCGACCAGTTCTCGATATAGTAGAGATCGTAGGCCGTGCGGAACTTGATCTTGTCGTCGCTGTCGATCTCGCCGCGCCAGCCGTTGATCTGCGCCCAGCCGGTCACGCCGGGCTTGACGCGATGGCGTGCAAAATAGCCTTCGACGACATCCGCGTAGGTGCGGTTATGGCTGGCGGCAAGCACGGCATGCGGCCGTGGACCGACCAGAGAGAGATTGCCGAGCAGCACGTTGAAAAGCTGCGGCAGTTCGTCGATCGATGTCTTGCGGATGAAGCGTCCGACGGGAGTGACGCGTGGATCGTTCTTAGTCACGGCGTTGCGCGCCGTAGGATCGCTCATATGCGTATACATGGAGCGGAACTTGAAGACCTTGATGATCTCGTTGTTGAAGCCATGGCGCTTCTGCATGAAGAAGACCGGCCCTTTCGAGGTCACTTTCACGGCGATCGCTGCCCCCAGCATCACTGGCCAGAGTAGGGCGAGTGCCACGAGGCTGAAGAAAATGTCGAAGATGCGTTTGGCAACGCCATCCCAATCCCGGATCGGCTTGTTGAAGATATCGAGCATCGGCACGGCGCCGACATGCGAATAGGCGCGTGGACGGAACCGCAGCTTGTTGGCATGTGCCGCCAGGCGAATGTCGACGGGAAGCACCCACAGCATCTTGAGCAGCTGCAGGATGCGCTCTTCGGCGCTGATCGGAAGCGCGATGATCAGCATGTCGACGCGCACGAGCCGGGCGAATTCGACGAGCTCCATCACCGTCCCCAGCTTGGGATAGCCGGCGACCATGACGGGTGAGCGCTTTTCGCCGCGATCATCGAAGATGCCGCAGATGCGGATGTCGTTGTCGGGTTGGTGTTCCAGGGCGCGGATGAGTTCCTTGGCCGGTTCGCCGCCGCCGATGATCACGGCGCGCCTTTCCATGATGCCGTTGCGGGCCCAATTGCGAATGCCATAGGCGAAAAGCAGCCGGGCGACGAGCAGGAACCCAGCACCCACCGCGAGCCACACGCCGAGAAGATGGAGCGAATAGATATTGTTGATGTCGAACGGAATAAGCGCGATGGCCATGACCGCAAATGCGGCAGCCCACGCTCCGAGAATCCGGTGCAGGAAGTGATGCGGCGCGCGCAATATCGGTATCTGATAGGCATCGGCGATCTGCAGAAACACGATGGCAAGACCACTGAGCGCGATGGTTACCGCAGCCTTCGACACGAACGGATGATCGTCCGGCGCCGTTCCGAAAAATAGGGTTGCAAGCCCGAGCGCAAGCAATGACAGGAACTCGAACAGCCGGTACTGCCCCACGACGATCGCCGGAGACTGATTGGTTTCGCGAAACTGTTCGGCGATTTGCCGGGCATAGGCATTCAAGCTGCCCGGTTGGTCGCTGCGCGGCTCTTCGGCATCGCGGGTGCGGATTTCCGAAACCTGCTTGCGAATATTGTCCAAGTTAAATTGCTCGGACTTCTCACTGGTGTTCATGGCAATTTATCCGGTCGTTACCGGAAAATGGCTATCAGATATCAGCTAAGAAACACTTACAACACTTGCTTGTATTCTAAACGTCGGCGTCCATGCCAAGTATATTTTGATACAGACGCAGAGTATCTCGAGCCATGGCCGAGGCAGAAAAGTTTAAGCGGATTGTTTCGATATGAGGCATGTTGCGGTGGCCGAACTCCGGCTCGCTTATCGCCTCAGCCATCACGCGCGACAAGTCGTCTGCGTCCTCCGGCTTGGCGAGCGCCGGGCTGTTTTCGCCGAGCGCTTCCGGAATGCCGCCGACGCGCGAGGCAATGACGGTCTTTCCGGCGGCAAGCGCTTCCAGGACGATATAGGGCATGGCTTCGGCGCGGGAGGGAACGATGACGTTCTGCGACACCGTAAAGGCCTCCTGGACACGCATGGCCGGAAGCATGCCTATGCGGTGGCCGAGGCCGCGCTCGGTCATCATCTTCTGGTACTTGTCCCTGTCCGGCCCGTCGCCGATCATCAATGCCGAAAGCGGCCTGCCGATCCGCCGCTCGGTCCTCGCAAAGGCGTCCACGAACAGATCAGGACCTTTGAGGTCCCGCAGCATGCCGATGTAGACGAAATGCACCGAGTCCGATCGTGTCGGCACAACGCGGAAATCCCGGTCACTGATGCCGTTGTAGATCATGACGGAGCGGGTCCGTGGTTTGCCGATCTTCCTCTCGTAAGTGCGCCGTTCGAAATCGCAGATGAAGATCAGCCCGTCGGTCAGGAACTCCAGCATGCGCTCCATGCTGTGCACCAGCATGCCCTGCAGCGAGGCGCGGGAAAAGTGGAGGCTGCCGCCATGCGCGGTATAGAGGCGGGCTACGCGATACCTGTTGACCCGCAGGATCGAGCCGAGAACGCGCGCAAGCAGGCCGCCCTTGGCGCCGTGCCCATGCAGCACGTCCGGCCGCAAACTTCTGATTTCCTTGTAACTGCTCCAAAGCGTCGCTGTATCCGACAGGCTGATCTGCCGTCGGATCGGCAGCCGGATCACGCCAAGCGCCAGAAAGGGCGCGATATCGCTGAATAGGCGATCCTCATGCTCTCCCCCCGTGAGGCTGTCGCAAAGGATGCCGACCTGATGTCCCGCCTTGCTCTGCTCTTCCACTAAGTCGCGGACATGGCGGAAAATCCCGCCGACCGGCGATCTGAAGCAATGGAGTATTCGAAGTGGTCTGGCCATGAGCGGTGCGGTTAGAACAACCGCTCTCTGACATAGATCGTGTCGCCTGCCAGCACCGGATCCGAAATGCCGACCCGTCCCGTCATGACATGACCGTTGATCTTGCGGGTGACATCGGCATTGGATTGGTTGGCCCTGCTCGTGAAGCCGCCGGCAACCGCAATGGCGTTTTGGATCGTCATGCCGGGCACGTAGGAATATTGGCCGGGCTGACCGACCTCACCCATAATATAGACTGAGCGATAGCGGTCGATATCGATGGTCACGTCGGGGTCGCGTATATAGCCCTGGCGGAGCTTCTGCGCGATCTGGCCGGAAAGTTGCTGCAATGTCCTGCCGCGGGCAGGCACCTGGCCGATCAGCGGGAAGGCGATGTAGCCGGCCTGGTCGATCGTATAGGTATTGGTCAATCCCGGCTGGTCGAACACCGTCACGCGCAGCCGGTCGCCGCTGTCGAGCGCATAGGGCTGGATAGTAGCCTCATTGAAGGCTTTCGGCGCAGGCTGATAGGTATTGCAGCCGGTAAGCGCGGCGCTCACGGCTGCCACGCCAAGTGCCAGGAATATCTTTGGCTTTGCGAAGGGCATTTCGCGCTCATAGGAAAGGGAAAACACTGTCGTCGTTATCAATCCGTTAGGGTTAACGGTCGGTAAAGAGCGAAGGAAATTCCGGCAGAAATTAGTGAATCTCAAAATAACGCTCGAGAAATACTATTAACCCTTGGGTTACCATAGTCGTTTACGATTAATTCCGGCTTTCTATTACGGAGTTCTTGTATATGTCCGGTGTCAACAACACCCAGCAGGATGTGGACATCGATCTCGCGCAGCTCTTCCGCGCCGTATGGCAGCGGCGGTTGCGCGTCATTGCCATCACGCTGGCAGGGGCCTGTCTGGCCTTTGTCTTCGCGAAGTTCGTGTCACCGGAATATCGCAGCGAGGCGCGTATTCTGATAGAGCAGCGCGCGCCGGCATTTGCGACGACGACGGCCAACAACGACTCCAGTTCGGCGCCCTTGCTGGACGAGCTCAACATTGCCAGCCAGGTGCAGATCCTGCAGTCGGCGGATCTGGTCAAGCAGGTCATTACCAATCTCAAGCTCTACGATCGCACCGAATTCGCCGCCGGCAACAATGGCTCCGCGCTCTCCGATATCCTGGTTAAATTGCACCTGAAGCGCGCTGCTGCCGACAAGGCACCGGAAGAGCGGATGCTGGATGCCTTCAACAGCCGCCTGCAGGTTTACCAGATCAACAGTTCGCGCGTCATCGGCATAAGCTTCACCTCCCGCGATCCGGATCTTGCGGCCAGCGTTCCCAATGCGATGGCGCAGGTCTATCTGTCGATGCAGAGCGGTGCCAAACTCGATTCCAACAGCGAGGCGACACGCTGGTTGGAGCCTGAGATCGCCAAGCTGCGCGAGAAGGTTAGCGAGGCCGAAAAGAAGGTCGCGGATTATCGCTCCGCCAATGGCCTTCTTCAGACCAGCCAGAACAGCAATTTCGCCACGCAGCAGCTTGCGGATATTTCCACTCAGCTCGCTCAGGTGCGCGGCGACCGCGCCAATGCCGAGGCGCGGGCGCAAGCCGTGCGCAGTGCATTGTCCAGCGGCCGTTCCACCGACACGCTCGCCGATGTCTCCGGGTCGCTGAGCATCCAGCGGCTGAAGGCGACGGAATCCGGCCTGGAATCGCAAATCTCGGATTTGTCCACGACACTGATGGATGGTCATCCTCGTCTGAAGAGCCTGCGCGCGCAGCTTGCCGATATCCGGCAGCAGATCAATCGCGAGACCCAGAAAATTCTGGCCAGCATTGAGAACGAGGCAAAGGTGGCGCAGCTGCGCGAACAGCAGCTATTGGCGCAATCGAACACGCTGAAGGCCGCCAGCGCACGGGCAGGGGAGGACGAGGTCGGCCTCAATGCGCTGGAACGCGAGGCGACGGCCGAGCGGCAATTGCTCGAAACCTATCTCGCACGCTATCGCGAGGCCACCTCGCGCGCCGACAAGAATTCGAGCCCTGCCGATGCCCGCGTAGTCTCCACCGCTGTCGAGCCGGCCGATCCGTCTTTTCCGAAGGTCGGTCCCATCGTCATCGTCGCGACCTTGGCGACTTTTATCCTGACTGCCATCGTCATCATGCTCGCTGAGTTGTTCAGCGGCCGGGCATTGCGGCCCATCGGTCCTGCGCGCAGGGAAGCGGCCGCCTCGGCCGAAGCGCCTGGGCAGACCCAGGCCGGCAACCCAGCCGATGCCACAATCAATACCGACATGATGCCGGCTCTCGCCGCTGTCAGGGCAAGCCGCGGCGCGATGCACGCGAGCCTGCTTTCGGTTCCGATGGAGGAAACACCTATCCAGGCCGCGGATCCCGCCATCGGTGGGACAGATGAACCGCAGAACGAAGGTCATGCGGTGGAGGAGGAAGAGGATTTCTCCATCCAATCCGTCGCCGATTATTTGATCGACAACGGATCGCGATTGGCAATCGCGATATCACCGACCGGTGACGACGGATCCACCGCGACGGTGATGCTGGCGCGGACCATCGCCGATGCGGGAAGCCGCGTCGTGCTGGTCGACATGACCGGTTCGGGATGCCCCTCCAGGCTGATGGCCGAACATGGAGAGCTTGCCGGCGTGACGGATCTGCTTTGTGGCGAAGCCGCCTTTGGCGACACGATCCACCCGGATCGGCTGTCGGACGCCCATCTCGTCCCGCAAGGCATGAGTGATCTCGCCCGCGCCATGCGCGGCGCCGACCGCCTTTCGCTGATCTTGGATGCGCTCGGTTCGGCCTATGATATCGTTCTGGTGGAATGCGGCGCGGCCGAAGTTTCCGGCGTCGCGCGGCTGACGCGCAGCAAGGACACGGAAATCATACTTTCCATGCCGGAGCCCGAAGAGGGCCAGTTCATTGCCGCGATGGCGGAGTTCCAGAAAGCGGGCTACGAACACATCATCCTGATGTCCGGATGGCGCGAGGAACATGATCCCGATACGCGCCGCGACGCCGCCTGATCAGTCCCCGTCGGCATCGCCCGCCGGCGGCGCGTCGGCACTGCGGCGTGCCCGTATTCGCTGGATGGAGGCATAGAGCTTTCGATTGGATTTGATCGCCGCTTTCGTGCGCGTCATGCTCCGGTGTGCCGCCGCGGCGAGATGGCCGATGGCCGAGATCGGCAGGAACAGATCATGCTGCACTGTTTCCATCGGGCACCAGGAGCGCTTGTAGATCTGGTCGCCGATGCCGAAATCGAAGAGGGCGGCGCCTTCGCGATGCAGCCGCTCGATCATCAGCCAGAACAGCAATTCGCCGGGGCTCGCCTCGGCAACCAGCGTCTCGTCGATGGAGGCGAACTGGCAGATGACGTGATCTCCCTTTCGGGAAAGGGCTGCGACCGCCGGGATGTGCCCGTCATGCTCGCCCTTCAGGCGTAGCGCGTGCATCTGCAACGTCGCGTCGGACGTGTTGTTTCCGCGCCGGTGCAGCAGCGCGTGCAGCGCGTTTTTGGTCGGAGCATCGTCGAAGACGTCGGGCAGACCGGCATCACGGAAACGGATCGCCTTCTGGCGGAAGAACAGGCCCAGGAGAGCATCCTGCTCATCGGGGCCGCCAATCACATATTCGTAGCCGCCCTTGGCGTCGAGAATTCTGCTTTGATGCTTGAACTTCTTGCGCCGCCGCTTGGCGTTCACCTGCTTCAGGCTTGCTTCGAAACTGCCAAGAAAAGGCATCTGGAAGGCATGGTTCTGGTTTTCGACGGCGGGGAGGGAGGCCAGCGGGCTGGCGCGGCCACGCCATTCGAAAGGTACGTTGCGTAGGATGGCAAGATCCGCCCTGCCGTGCAAAGCGGCCACGATGGCTGCCGCTTGGGCCGAGGTCAATTTGCCATCCGCGAGAAACTCGGCCGAAAACAGGCCGGTGTTGATGTTGCTGTGTCGGCTCCCGATGAATTCTGCGCGCCTTATTCCACGGCTGCGAATGATTTCCAGCGGCAGAATGAAAGCGAGGCGACCTCCGATGGAACCTCGAACGATGGCGAGAGGATGCCGAAAGCTTTCGGCCCAGGCCGCACACCAATCATAGCTCTGGTGCAGCGAGGCGAGATCGTCCTGCTCTAGCATGCGCCATTCCGCTTCCAGCGGTGCCATGCTGTCGACGATGTTGATCCGAAGACGATCAGCTCTGACCGGCTCCATCCGATTGGATGCAGTGCGCCCGTCCGCTGTCTCGGCGGGCGGCGTGCCGGCGATATCTCGCATTTGGGTCTGCATCCGATCTTCTCCGCTCCGGCGGCATTCAAAGGCAGTCTGGCAGGCAACGGCTTATTTTTGGCTTAAGATGAGACAGTCACGCGCTGGAAGGCGCGGATCAGGGTTAGCCTTGTGTAAATCACGGCCAGGCGAGCCTCATTGCGGACGTGGGCCGGCCATCCACTTGATGATGCCCATTGCCGGCAATACCCAGATGATGCCGCTGAAAAAGAAATACAGGAAATGAACCCAGCCGGGTTGATCCGCAAGCGTTCGCACTGCAACGATCATGGCAACGATCGCATAGATTGCAACCAACAGCACGAGCAGGATCATGCCTATGAATTTGCGCAGGCGAAGCGGCACGGGATTTTCTCCTCTTGACGACGACATGCCGCGACGGCATGCCGCAAACTCCCGGGACTTGTTTTGCACGCCCCTATCGGGCAAATCAACAGCCTGATCGAAGGGAGAAGCCATGGCCGCCACTAATTTTACGACCGAACAGGCGATTTTGAAGGAAGTGGCCCGTCAGGACCGCAATCGCCGCGCCATCCGCATCTGGCTTGCCTGCGTGCTTCTGGTTCTGTTCGGCCTCGTGCTGGTGGGTGGGGCGACGCGCCTTACCAATTCAGGCCTGTCGATCACGCAATGGCAGCCGATCCACGGCGTCATCCCGCCGCTGAATGCGCAGGAATGGGAAGAGGAGTTCACCCTCTACAAACGCATCCCGCAATTCCAGATCCTGAACAAGGACATGACGGTCGACGAGTTCAAGACCATTTTCTGGTGGGAGTGGGCGCATCGTCTGCTGGCGCGCACCATCGGCATCATCTTTGGCGTGCCGTTGCTGTTCTTCGTTCTGACCGGCCGTGTCGAACGGAAGCTCTGGCTGCCGCTGGCCGGCATTTTCGTGCTTGGCGGTCTTCAGGGGGCGATCGGCTGGTGGATGGTCTCTTCAGGCCTGGAAGCGCGCACCGATGTCAGCCAATATCGCCTGGCCACCCATCTCGTCACCGCCTGTCTGATCTTCGCCGCCTGCATGTGGTTCATGCGCGCCTTGTCGCCGCATTCGAACGAACCGCCGCCGACGCGTTATTCGGCGATGCTTGCCGGTCTCATCGCCTTCATGGCGCTGTTCCAGATCTATCTCGGCGCACTGGTCGCCGGCCTCGATGCCGGCCTCTCCTATAATACCTGGCCGCTGATGGACGGCGCTATCGTACCTGGAGACCTCTTCATACAGTCGCCGGGCTGGATCAATTTCTTCGAGAACCCGAAGACGGTCCAGTTCGTCCACCGTCTCGGCGCCTATGCGCTGTTCATCGTCGTCGCCTTCAACATGATCATCTCGGTGCGGGCAGCGCCGCAAACCACGCATGCGCGCCGCTCCGTCGTCGTGTTCGTGCTGGTGCTGATCCAGGCGATCCTCGGCATTTCGACCCTGCTGCTGCATGTGCCGCTCGATCTGGCCCTTGCGCATCAGGCAGGCGCCTTGATCGTCTTCGGCTTCGCCATTGCCAACTGGCGTGGTTTCTACGGCGAACTGCCGCATCAGACGTCGATTGTCGTGGGAAATTGAGGCGTGCCGCGCCTCGATCCCTTTAGCGCGCCGAGGCGACGCTTGCAGCCGACGACACGCGCGGGACCACTTTCAGACGCTTGATTTCGCCACGCTTGAAGGCGGCCAGAAAGCGGTTGTAATCCTTGAAGACCACGCAGCCATTCGATTCGGCACGACCTCCTCTGAGCATGTAGGTGTGAGCCAGCAAGCCGTCGCGGCCGTAGATGCGGGCGCCGTTTGCAGGTGTCAGGCGCAGCGCCTGCACACCGTGAAACAGGCTTTCCCTATAGGTCAGATTATAAGTTTCGGGCGGCGTCGGGCCGGTATTCTTGCGGTCGACATAGCGGGGATTGTCACGCATCAGACCGAGGCCGGAATGGGCCTCGAGGCGCTCGCCGCTCGGCAGATAGACGGTCTTCGCCTCGATATCGTAGATCGCAGTGCCTGCGCCGGGGCTGATGGCAGCGAAGGGATTGATGAAGGGCTTCGTCTTGCGCACGGAACTGTCGTCCGGATCCGCATAGGCCATCAAGCGCGATGACGGCTGAGCCGCAGTGTCGTTGCCCGTTGCCTTGGCGATAGCGGCGGTGGCGCCGGCGCGCTCTACCGGTGTTTCGCGGGCAGGGCGGGCCACGGGGATGACGTTGAGCACGGCCTCGGCCACGGCAATGTCGGCATCCTTGGCGGGCAATGGCTTCGCTTCGGCAACGGCAGGCAGGCTCACCGCGGGTGCTGCCGCGGCAATGGCAGCCGGCTGCGCGGTCGTGTTTACGGGGCTTGCAGCCGGTCTCAGGGCCGCGGCATATTTCACCTGGTTCAGCTGCTGCACGGCGATAGCGAAGTTTACGGCGATTACTTTACGCAGACGGTCGATCGTCTCCGGCGGAGCAGCGGCTACTTCGATACGGCCGCTTTTGATGCTTGCCGCCGCGTTTTGTGCCTGCTTGATCTCGGAGGCCTGCTGCGCCAGGGCATTCGCCAGTTGCAAGCGAACCGCGTCCGCGCCGGCGGCTTTCGCTTGAACTTCTGCGTCAGCCATGCCGCCGAAACGGCTCTGTCCATGCAGCGATGTCGTCTGCGCGGCGAGATGGGCGGGACGCATCACATGGTTTTGCGGGACAATGAAGGCCGAGGCGCGCGGCGCAAGGAAATTGTCGGACGAAGCCGCGCCGGGAAGCGACAGCACCATCGATTGCGTTGTCATGAGCGTCGCGGCAATCCAGGCGAAAGCCGCTACGGCAGCGCCGGTTGCCAAGGTACCGGGACGGATTCGGAAGGATTTTTTCGATCGCGGGGCGTAGCCGGAACGCGAATTGAAGTTACCGAAGGTCTCGGTCGCAAACGCCATGATACTCGTTATCCAAACTACACAGACACCACGCCGGCTCAAAAACGCACACGCGCCCTAACGCGAAAGCCGCGTCCGGCCGCCGACTTGCCGACTGTCTGGAAGCATGCCGAATTATGGTAACCAATTCCTTTACGATGGTTCATTCTCGGATATTCATTGAAAAAAGGGATAGCTTTGAACGCCCTGTTCGTTCAGTCAGTGAAGCCGTTAAAGAGCAAATCCGCCCGCCAATTGGTCGCGGAGCCTCATGGCCGATCACATTTCCGTGCAGTGCCAGCTAATTTAGTGAGAAGGCGGAAATAAGGCTGAGCGGATTTGTGCGCTTGAAATCGCGAATGGGCTGCTGCCGATATAAGAAAACCCGGCCTTGTCGATCCTTTGCGGAGGACGGGCCGGGTTGGTGAAGCGTCACCTGTGTCGGGCGATTTAAGCGCCGAGCATCAGATCCATGTTCTGCACGGCTGCACCCGATGCGCCCTTGCCGAGATTATCGAGCAGCGCCACCAGATTGACCTGCGCGCCGCCCGGCGTGCCGAAGACGAAGAGCTTCATCGTGTCTTGGCCGGCAAGTTCGACGGCATTGACGCGGGGAAGGGCGCGGCTCTCATCGAGCGAGACGACCTGGACGATATCCTGGCCGGCATAATGCTCGACGAGCGCAGCATGGATGCTTTCGAGCGTTGCACCCTCCGCCAGATCGCCGAGATGCAGCGGCACCTGCACGATCATACCCTGGGGGAAACGCCCCACGGATGGCGAAAAGATCGGTGCCCGGTCGAGCAGGCCATGCGTCGTCATCTCGGGCACGTGCTTGTGGGTCAGCGGCAGCCCGTAGAGGAAGTGCGGCGCGGCGATCGCATCCGGATGATCCGGATTTTCCATCTGCGCGATCAGCTGCTTGCCGCCGCCGGTGTAGCCGGAAACGGCGTTGACCGTCACGGGATAGTCCGCCGGAATAATGCCGGCGGCGCGCAGCGGCCGGATGAGGCCGATCGCACCCGTCGGATAGCAGCCGGGATTGGCGACGAAACGCGAAGACTTGATCCGATCGCCCTGATCCTTGTCCATTTCCGCGAAGCCATAGGCCCAATCGGGGTGGATACGAAAGGCCGTCGAGGTGTCGATGACGCGAACATTATTGTTGGCAGCCACCATCTTTACCGCTTCCTTCGACGCATCGTCGGGCAGGCAGAGAATGGCGATATCGGCGCTGTTCAGCATGTCCTCGCGCATGGCGGCATTGCGCCGCTCGGCTTCCGGAATGGACAAAAGCTCGACATCGCGGCGGTCGGCCATGCGCGTGCGGATCTGCAAGCCCGTGGTGCCGTGTTCGCCATCGATGAAAATCTTCGGTGCCATCGTATTCCCGCTCTTTCAATAGGTTGAGAGTGTTTCCGGACTCAGTTTGCCATGCAGTTGATTCAATTTCATAACGGCCGCTTCGGAGGCAGCACGACGGTCTTCAAAAACCGCCGCGCTGTTCCGAAATCGTGCGTCAGCGACCGCTCGCACGTCGTTCGGCGTGGAGACCGAGCATATACATCGCCACGGTCGCGCCCGCAATGGCGGTGATGTCGGCGTGATCATAGGCGGGCGAGACCTCGACGACATCGGCACCCCTGATGTCGAGCTGATGCAGTCTCTGCAGCACCGACAGGATCTTGGCGCTGGAGGGACCTCCGGCGACCGGCGTTCCCGTGCCCGGCGCATAGGCGGGGTCGAGGCAGTCGATGTCGAAGGTCAGGTAGGTCGGCGCACCCTTGGTATGGGAGATGATCGTAGAGGCGATATCGGCGGCGCTCATCTCCTCGACCTGGTGGCCGTAAAGAATCTGGATGCCGAAATCGTCAGGCGCATGCGTGCGGATGCCGATCTGGAGGGAGCGGTCCGGATCGATCAGCCCCTCACGCACGGCGCGGGCGACGAAGGATCCGTGATCGATGCGTCCGCCGTCATCGAACCACGTATCCTGATGGGCGTCGAACTGCACCAGCGCCAGCGGCCCGTGCCTGGCGACATGCGCCTTCAACAGCGGCCAGGTGATGAAGTGATCGCCGCCGAGGGTCAGCAAGAAGGCGCCACTGTCGAGGATCGTCCTTGCCTGCCGCTCGATCGCTGCCGGCGTATCCTGATGATTGCCATAGTCGAGCAGGCAGTCGCCATAGTCGATGACGGCCATCTCGGCGAAGAGATCGCGGTTGAAGGGATATTGCGGATCATTGTCGAAGATCGCCGAAGCACGACGGATTGCCTGCGGACCGAAGCGCGTTCCCGGCCGGTTGGAGGTCGCGGCATCGAAGGGAATGCCCCACACCACTGCATCGACGCCATCAAGCAACTTGGAAAAGCGGCGGCGCATGAAGGAGAGCGCGCCTGCGAAGGTCGGGTCGCTGGCCGCAGAGGTCAGGCTGGTCGCCGTGAAGGCATGGTCAATCGACGTGCTCGGCAAGAGTATCTCCTTTGTTCAGCTGGAAATCATAGGCCCGTTCTATTCGTCCTATGCGAACCTTGTATTGTTCGTACCAGCGCTCGCGCCCGAGTTTTTGCGCGGCCAGATGCGACACCACATTCTTCCAGGCAAGAATGCTTTCCTCGTCCCGCCAGAAGGAGTTGGTGATGCCGAAGCCATCGGCGCCTCTCGCGCTTTCGAGCCCGAGACAGCCGTCTTGCGCCAGCGCCAACGTCTCCATGCGCTCGCCCATGGCGCCGTAACCATTGTCTCCTTCCGTTCGGACCGAAGCGAAGGAAACGATGTAGTAGGGCGGCTCGGGGGTCGCCGCAAAACGGGATGTTCTGTGCGTGCTCATGGCGTGCCTCACGGGTTAATCGCAGACGAATATGCGTGACGCTTATTTGCCCGATCTGGCGGTGCATTGATACGCCTTTTTCACGCAGGCGATCTGCGGCGTCGAGCAGTCGGCCCGCCCATCTGTCACGACACAATAGGAGCAGCTGTCGTTGAACTCGCGGCAATCCGGGTTCGCCTGAAGAAAATCCTTCATGCTCTGCATATCCGCGGCGCTTTCGGCAGGCTCGACCGGTTTGGCATCGTCGCATGGGGCGGGCGAGACGCTGACGATCAGGAGCAGCAGCGGAAAGACGAATCTATGCATTGAACTCTCCCTTAGCTTGTGGTCGGACCTTGCCACAAAACCGGTCCCCTTGCCTTGGCGAATCTGCATCATTTTCAATGCCGCAAAGAAAAAGGCCAGGAAACCCCGGCCTTTCCAATGTCTGATCTCGGATAAGCGATTAACGCTTGGAGAACTGGAACGAACGACGTGCCTTTGCACGGCCGTACTTCTTGCGTTCGACGACGCGGCTGTCGCGGGTCAGGAAGCCGCCCTTCTTCAGGACCGAGCGCAGGCCCGGTTCGAAGTAGGTCAGCGCCTTGGACAGGCCGTGGCGAACGGCACCGGCCTGGCCGGAAAGACCGCCGCCGGCAACGGTTGCGATGATGTCGAACTGGCCGTCACGGGCAGCAGCGACGATCGGCTGACGCAGGATCATCTGCAGGACCGGACGGGCGAAATAAGCCGTGTAGTCCTTGCCGTTGACGATGATCTTGCCGGAGCCGGCCTTGACCCATACGCGGGCGACGGCGTCCTTGCGCTTGCCGGTCGCGTAGGAGCGGCCGAACGAGTCGACCTTGCGGACGTGAACCGGAGCAGCAGCTTCCGATGCCGTGCCGAGATCCTTCAGGGAGGAGAGGTCAGCCATTGTCAGGCGCTCCTTACGTTCTTCTTGTTCAGCTTGGCGACGTCGAGAACGACGGGCTGCTGGGCTTCGTGGGGATGGTTCGAGCCGGCGTAGACGCGCAGGTTCTTCATCTGGCGACGGCCGAGCGGACCGCGGGGAACCATGCGCTCGACGGCCTTCTCAACGACGCGCTCCGGGAAGCGGCCTTCGATGATCTGGCGAGCCGTACGCTCCTTGATGCCGCCGGCATAACCGGTGTGCCAGTAGTAAACCTTGTCTTCGTACTTCTTGCCGGTGAAGACGACCTTGTCGGCATTGATGACGATGACGTTGTCGCCGTCGTCGACGTGCGGCGTGAAGGTAGCCTTATGCTTGCCGCGCAGACGCATTGCGATGATAGAAGCGAGACGGCCAACGACAAGCCCTTCGGCGTCGATGAGAACCCACTTCTTCTCCACCTCTGCAGGCTTCTGGGAGAAGGTTGCCATGTTGCATACTCTCTTTTAGGACCCTTGGCCCGGAGGCGTCTGGGCGTTTCTTGTTGCTTGGTTTGACGCGCAAGGATGCGTGCCAAAAAGAAAGCAGCCCGGAAAGGCTGCAATCTGCGGCGGCTTATAGAGCGATTAGGCTCCTGGGTCAATATCGCCAGATCGGATGACTATAAAAAATATGCATAAAAATCAATGGCTTGTATTTGTGGTATAGTAAAACCACACATTTTGCCGTCAGCCAAGCCGTAAAATCAGCACTCCGGCGGCGATAATGGCGCCGGCAATATAGCGCCAGATGCTGGAGCGCTCCTTCAAGACGACGACGGAGATGATCAAAGCAAAAAGGATCGATGACTCGCGCAAGGCGGCAACCATCGCCACCGGCGCCTTCGTCATCGCCCACAATGCCAGTCCGTACGAGGCGATCGAACCGCCGCCGCCGATAAACCCGCGCCACCAGTTATACCGGATGTGGGCGGCGACCGCACCGACACCGCGTTGCGAGATCGCCCAGGCGAAAAGGAGAATGGGAGGCAGTAGCGCCATCCATAGGGTATAGGAAACCGAATTGCCCGATATCCGGGCGCCGACGCCGTCGACATAGGTATAAGTCGCGATGACGACGGCATTGGCAAGCGCAAGCATGATGGCCCGGCGTCCACCCTTCCGTGCCTCGAAGGCCAGCGTCAATATGCCGGCGCAGATCGTCATCGTGCCGATCAGCGCGCCGCCCGAGAGCGTCTCCTTGAGGATGAAGCTGCTGGTCGAGACAATGATAAGCGGCGCCACGCCGCGCATCAGCGGATAGACGAGCCCGATGTCTCCGGCGCGATAGGCGGCGGCGACAAGCTGGAAATAGGCAAATTGCAGGATGGCCGAAGCGCCGATGAACGGCCAGGCGGGAGCGGCCGGCAAGGGGAGGAACGGCACCAAGGGGAGCGCTGCAACCGCGCCACCGGCCGACACAAGTGCCGCATCGAGCGATTTATCGGTTCCGGCCTTGATGATCGCATTCCACGTCGCATGCAGCAGGGCGCCGAAAAGAACGAGCGCGATAACGTCGAAAGACACGAAAAACCTCGGAGATTAACGGATCAGGCGCAGATGCTTGGCATTTTGTGGGAGTCAGGCTTTCATATGATCCGCAATACATCAAAAAGCAACGAAATATACTCTGATATAAAGACTTGCCTCATCTCGGCCAAATTCGAGCGGCCGGCATTTGAAGGGGGTTCCTTCTATGTTCCAAATCCCTCTTCCGCACATTATAAGTGGCTAATTTATTGGGGTATGAAGCGCGAACAAATATCGCATGTCCTGTGAACGCGTGAGTAGCATTAGACACCACTTACTTAAAAACGACAGTGCGCTCCGTCGGCGAAAGGCCTGGAGTGGGTCATGGCAAAGCCGCGTGGGTGAAAATCGTGGGCAAAAGGCGACATAACGTCAGCTGAGCTATCGAACTTAGCGGCTAATTCTGCAAATAATGAAAAATATTTCCATTTGATATCACTATGGCTGGCGGACGCCACGTTGAAAAACAAACCTTGTCTCAAGTATAGAAACTGCAAAGTCGCCGAGATTCAGGGTATATCTCCGCACGATCACGAAAATTATTCTGTGGATAATTTATGGGACATCATGTTTTCCATGTTCGCAATCGGTTCTCATTTCAAACGCGACTACATGAGTTATTTCTAATTTATATGCGAATGAATAGAGAACAAAGATTGCATTTCCTGCGAACGTAACTTCGCGGCCTGCGGGAATCTATGCAAACGCTTCAAAAACTGCTTTGAATGCAAGCGTGGGACATGATGCGCAAGGCCTCTATGTCGATAGCATGCCACCTCAATGACAATCATTGGTTGTGTCTAGGGGCTGGAGCATCTTCGATGGCCAGCCTTGGCGCATGGCAATCAGCGTCGGAAAATCAATTCGTCGTCGTCGAAATCGGTGGCCGGCCGGCACGTATAGACGGGGCAGGAGGCTCGGTCCTTGGTGGGAAGGTAATCCTGATAGGCATAGTAACCGACATCGCATGAGTCGGCGTTTGCGACATACCGGTCGTAAAGCGTCATGTTGGGTGTCCTTCTGGCCGGATAGCGCATGATGACCGCGCGCTCGCGGTTGATCACGGCCCTCGCTTCGGCGCAGGTCATGGACATTGAATTATACCGAGATATGGCGAGAGCCGGGGTGGCGGCGGAAGCAATTGCCAGGCCCAACAGCACGATTTTTTTCATCGGAGCAATCCTCCCTGAAGTTGTTATAATACAGTATATACGTGGATGCGGTCGCTGCGGTTTCCATATTTGCGAGAAAACGCAAGTGTGATCGAAGTGGGAGGCTTCGTGATGAACCACGACAATTATGACGATTCCTATATTGCCGATATCCTTCTATCGGTAAGGACCATTGCACTTGTGGGCGCTTCGCCCAATCCTGCTCGCCCAAGTAACGGAGTGATGGCCTATCTTTTGAACAGAGGCTATCGCGTCATCCCCGTCAATCCCGGGCAGGCCGGCAAGGAAATCCTCGGACAATGGGTCTATGCGCATCTGGCCGACATTCCCGAGCCTGTCGATATGGTCGACGTGTTCCGGGCGCCCGAATATCTTCGGTCCGTCGTCGAGGAAGCCATCATGATCGACCCGCGGCCACCGGTCATCTGGGGACAGCTCGGCGTGCGTGATGATGCGGCGGCGGCAAGAGCCGAGGCGGCGGGTCTCAGGGTCGTAATGGACCGTTGCCCGGCCATCGAATATCCGCGTCTGGTCGCCTGATCGGGACGAAGCGTGGCAGACCCCGGCCGATTATCGCGCGAACCCACTGAAATATGGCAAGTTTTTTCCGTGAGCCGAAGAGCATGGCAAAGTTCGCGGTTAACTTTCATGTCCCGGCCGCTATGATCTTCCCAGCACAATAAGTTTGGTGGGAGGGAAGATCATGCCGACGAACAATCCTGGCTTCGACACGCTGGCAATCCATGCGGGCGCGCAGCCTGATCCAGCGACCGGCGCCCGCGCGACGCCGATCTATCAGACGACATCCTTTGTTTTTCAGGATGCGGATCATGCCGCCGCGCTGTTCGGATTGCAGCAGTTCGGCAATATCTATACCCGCATCATGAACCCGACGCAGGCCGTGCTCGAAGAGCGGGTGGCGGCTCTCGAAGGCGGAACGGCAGCGCTTGCGGTTGCCTCGGGTCACGCGGCTCAGTTGCTGGTCTTCCACGCCATCATGCAGCCGGGCGACAATTTCGTCGCCGCCAGTCGGCTTTACGGCGGCTCGGTCAATCAGTTCGGTCAATCCTTCAAGAACTTCGACTGGCGGGTGCGCTGGGCCGATCCAGCGGATCCCGCCACCTTCGAGGCGCAGATCGACGGGCGCACCCGCGCCATCTTCATCGAAAGCCTTGCCAATCCGGGCGGCACCTTCGTCGACATCGCCGCGATCGCAGCTATCGCACATAAGCACGGCTTGCCGCTCATCGTCGACAACACCATGGCTAGCCCCTATCTCATCCGGCCGCTGGAGCATGGCGCCGATATCGTCGTGCATTCGCTGACGAAATTCCTCGGTGGCCACGGCAATTCCATGGGCGGTATCATTGTCGACGGCGGTACGTTCGATTGGTCGGCCTCGGGCAATTATCCGATGCTGTCCTCGCCGCGGCCGGAATATAATGGCATCGTGCTGCACGCGACCTTCGGCAATTTTGCCTTCGCCATTGCCTGCCGCGTTCTCGGCCTGCGCGATCTGGGACCGGCAATTTCGCCATTCAACGCCTTTCTGATTCTCACGGGGATCGAGACGCTGCCGCTGCGCATGCAGCGCCACTCCGACAATGCCCTTGCCGTCGCGCGTTGGCTGAAGGGCCGGGAGAAGATAGCCTGGGTCAATTATGCCGGTCTGGAGGATGATCCGAACCATGCCTTGCAGCAGCGCTACTCGCCGAAAGGGGCCGGCTCTGTCTTTACCTTCGGCCTGAAGGGTGGATATGAAGCGGGCAAGGGACTGGTGGAAGGGCTGGAGCTCTTCTCGCATCTCGCCAACATCGGCGACACGCGCTCGCTCGTCATCCATCCGGCCTCGACGACGCATAAGCAGTTGACCGACGAACAGAAGGTCGCTGCCGGCGCCGGTCCGGACGTTGTGCGCCTCTCCATCGGCATCGAGGACGTCAAGGACATCATAGCCGACTTGGAGCAGGCGCTCGCAAAAGTCTGAAGCCTGAACCGAAAGAAGGCCGAAAAAGCTCGACAGCGCCTTTGACCGCAGCGTATTTCATGTTGTCTCGGTCCGCGATCGCCGAATGGTGATTGCGGGCTTTTGATCTTGGCGAAACGTGATCGACAGGGGACTTGAGTGGCAACCTATCTGCAACTGGATGTCGATGGCGTGGTGCCCGAGACAGGTGCGCCCGCAGCGGATCGTCTCATTTCAGGAGCTCCGATTTTTCGAACCTGGAACCTCGACGAGGCCGATGGCGGCCTTTATGCCGGTGTCTGGGAAGCAACGCCGGGCAAATGGAGGATCGTCTATGACGAGTGGGAGTACTTCCACATTCTCTCCGGCTATTCCATTGTGACAGCTGACGACGGCGAAGCCTTTCATCTGCGTGCAGGCGACCGCCTCATCTTGAAGCCGGGCTTCAAGGGGATCTGGGAAGTCATTGAAACGACTCGCAAGGATTATGTGATCCGTCTCTGACGACGTCGTTGAATCAAAACATGAAGTTCGCGTTCGCCTGCTGCCCGCGGCGGTCCGTTCCGTGCGGATCCGTGATGACCGTGATGATTGCCACAGGTTGTGTCACCGCCGCTTCATTAAACTGTCATCAAACTGAAACAATGCGGCATTAGAGCCATCACTGTCGCCAGGAGGTCGAGGTGGGGTTCCTAACCGATGGGATACTTCGTGCTCAGCTTCTGCCCGCCATCCCTTTCATCACTCTGGGAAGTGAGTTCAATCATGTTGAATCAGAAATTTCGTTCGCTTTGCCTGACTGCAGGCTTCATCGCGGCTATGTCCGTTTCGGCCTCGGCTGCCGACATCACGGGCGCCGGCTCGAGCTTCATCGCTCCGGTTCTGTCCAAGTGGGCCGAAGGCTACAAGGCAGCGACGAACAATGTCGTCAACTATCAGTCGGTCGGTTCGGGCGCCGGCATCAAGCAGCTTCTCGACAAGACCATCGTATTCGGCGCTTCGGACAAGCCGATGAGCGACGCTGACCTCGAGAAGAACGGCATTGCCCAGTTCCCGATGATCTCCGGCGGCATCGTCGTCTCCTATAACGTCGAAGGCGTAAAGCCGGGCGAACTCGTTCTCGACGGCAAGACGCTGGCCGACATCTTCCTCGGCAAGATCACCAAGTGGGACGATGCGGCCATCAAGGCTCTCAACCCGGACGTGAAGCTGCCTTCCACGCCGATCTCCGTCGTTTACCGCGCCGACAGCTCGGGCACGACCTTCAACTTCACCGACTACCTGTCGAAGGTTTCGCCGGAATGGAAGGAAAAGGTTGGCTCGAACACCGCCGTTGAATGGCCTGTTGGATTCGGAGCCAAGGGCTCGGAAGGCGTTTCCACCACCGTCAACCAGACGGCTGGTTCGATCTCCTACGTTGAATATTCCTACGTCGTCGCCAACCACATCGGTTTTGCGAAGATGAAGAACGCTGCCGGCAAGGTTATCGAGCCAAGCCTGGAAACGTTCAAGGCTGCCGCTTCCAACGCCGATTGGGCCAAGGCCAAGAACTTCAACCTGATCATCACCAATCAGCCGGGCGAAAAGAGCTGGCCGATTGCCGCCTCGACCTGGGTTCTGCTCTACAAGAAGCCGGCCGACGCTGCTAAGAACGAAGAAGCGCTGAAGTTCTTCAAGTGGTCCTATGAGCATGGCCAGAAGGACGCGGCCGCCCTGTCTTATCTCGCGGTCCCGGACAATGTTGTCGAGATCGTCGAGAAGTCTTGGAAGACGGACTTCGGCACGAAGTAATTTGTGCTAGGCGAGAAAATTGCGGCGGGCAGGGTTTTTCCCTGTCCGCCTTTCGTGACAGGACAAGGGGAAATCGATGGCTGACGCGACTCAGATGGCGGGCTTTCAGGCTGTGAATACCTCCGCCGCGACCAGAAAATTCCGAATCCAGGATCGGATTTTCTATTTGATGACGCTTGGCTCGGCTGTTCTTGTCGTGCTTCTGCTGCTGGCAATCCTCGTGGTTCTTGTCATCGATGCCTTGCCCACATTTCAGACCTTTGGCTTGTCGTTCCTTTGGGGCACCAAGTGGAGCGCGCCGGCCGATATTTATGGCGCCGTGCCTGCCGTCGTCGGTACGCTTGTAAGTTCGTTCATCGCCATGCTGATTGCTGTTCCCCTCGGCATCGGCATCGCCATATTCCTGACGGAACTTTGCCCCGGCAGCCTGCGCCGTCCGATCAGCACCGCCATCGAGCTTCTGGCGGGCGTTCCCTCCATTATCTACGGCATCGTCGGCCTGTTCATTCTGGTGCCGCTGATGCAGAACTATATCCTGCCCTTCCTGATCGCGACGGTCGGCCAGGTGCCGGTGATTGGCCTGCTGTTCCAGCCGCCGGCCCCGGGCGTCGGCCTGCTGACGGCAAGCCTCGTGCTCGCCGTCATGATCCTGCCCTTCATCACCGCAATCTCCCGCGACGTATTCAGCACCGTGCCGCCGATGCTGCGCGAATCCGCCTACGGCATGGGCATGACCACATGGGAAGTGGCCCGCCACATCCTGATCCCCTACACACGCCGCGGCCTCGTCGGCGGCATCATGCTCGGCCTCGGCCGCGCTCTTGGCGAAACCATGGCCGTTACCTTCGTCGTCGGCTCGGTAAGCCGTCTGCAATCGTCGATCATTTCGCCGTCCACCACCATTTCCGCCCAGATCGCGAACAACTTCGGCGATGCCGACGGTCTGCAATTGTCGAGCCTGATTGCGCTCGGCCTGCTTCTGTTCGTCCTTTCCTTCTGCGTGCTTGCCGCAGCGAGGTGGATGATCGGCCGCGGCGACTCGCTCTGAGGGAAAAACCATGGAAAATGCAGTTCGTCAGAATCTCGTGTCGAGGCGTTATACGAAGAACAAAGTGATGATGGCCCTGTCCTTCCTCGCGGCCATTCTCGGTATATTCTTTCTCAGCGTGATCCTTGTCAGCCTGGTTTATCGCGGTGTGTCGGCGCTTAGCCTCGACGTGTTCACCATGTCGATCCCGGCTCAGGGCTCGCGCGGCGGTCTGATAAACGCAATCTACGGCACGGTGCTGGTCACCGGCTGCGCCATCCTGATCGCCGCGCCGATCGGCATTCTCGCCGGCACCTACCTGGTGGAATATGCCAACGGCACCAAACTTGCCGAGGCTGCCAAGTTCATCAACGACATTCTGCTGTCCGCACCCTCGATCATCGTCGGCGTGTTCGTCTACGGCGCCGTGGTCGTGCCCATGCACGGCAACTCCGCCATCGCGGGTATCCTCGCATTGGCGCTGATCGCGCTCCCGGTCGTCAACCGTACGACGCAGGACATGCTGTTGCTGGTGCCGAATGCGCTTCGTGAAGCGACCGCCGCGCTCGGTGCGCCGCGTTGGAAGTCCATGATGATGGTGATCTACCGTTCCGCCTGGACCGGCATTCTCACCGGCATTCTGCTGGCCATCGCCCGCATCAGCGGCGAAACCGCACCGCTTCTCTTCACTGCCGGCTACAGCAAATTCATGAATACGGGCCTGACCGGTCCGATCGCCACGCTGCCGGTTGCCATCAACACGCTTGCCGCCGATGCCGGCGAGGATCTCAAACAACTGGCCTGGGCCGGCGCGCTGATCATCACCGTTGCCATCCTTGCGCTGAACATCCTTGCCCGTGTCCTGAGTGGGCGCCGCCAATGACGCAGCCGTCGAACGATAGGAATGAGACCATGAACATGAGCGACAGCAAATTCCAGAGCGTCAACGCACAACAGGGGAAGGACGCTGCTTCCCAGTCGGATCTCGGTGCGCTCGCGAAGCTCGAGGTGAAGAACCTCGATTTCACCTATCAGAACGGCCATCGCGTTCTGAAGAGCGTGAACATGAATATCCGCAAGAATGCGGTCACCGCTTTCATCGGCCCTTCGGGTTGCGGCAAGTCCACGCTGCTGCGCACCTTCAACCGCATGTATGATCTTTATCCGGGCCAGACGGTTGCCGGCGAGATCCTGCTTGATGGCCGCAATATCCTGACCAAGGACGTCGATCTGAACGATCTGCGCGCCAAGGTCGGCATGGTGTTCCAGAAGCCGACGCCGTTCCCGATGTCCATCTACGAAAACGTCGCTTTCGGTATCCGCCTCTATGAGAAGATCTCCAAGGCGGAAATGGACGTCCGCGTCGAGGCGGCGCTGACGGAGACCGCGCTGTGGAGCGAGGTCAAGGACAAGTTGCACCAGAGCGGACTTGGCCTTTCCGGCGGCCAGCAGCAGCGCCTCTGCATTGCTCGCGCCATCGCTATTCGCCCCGAAGTCCTGCTGCTCGACGAGCCGACCTCGGCTCTCGACCCGATCTCGACCGCCAAGGTCGAGGAATTGGTATCGCAGCTGAAGGGTGATTTCACGATCGTCATCGTCACGCACAACATGCAGCAGGCAAGCCGCATCTCCGACAGCACCGCCTTCATGTATCTGGGCGAACTCATCGAATATGGCGCGACCGAGCAGATATTCCAGGCGCCGAAGGTCAAGCGCACGGAAGACTACATCACCGGTCGTTACGGTTGATACGGACGGAGATTGCCGCGTAATCTGTGAAGGCGCGCTGCCGAAGCGCGCCTTTTGTGTTCAGGATGGCCCCTTTGCGGGGCAGTCGTGCGATTTGATCAAACCAAAGCCCATGCGATGGATGTGCCGAACGAGCCGGTCACATCCTGGCGAGCGTGCCCATGCGCCTCAGAGCATGAATCTGATCGTCAAGGGTCGGCACAAGCTCGCCGTCGTCGGCGCCCGGCGCTGCCTCCGCCTCCTTCGCAGTTTCCATTTCATTGAAGACGATGGTGCAGTTGCGGCCGGCGCGCTTGGCGGCATAAAGCGCGCGATCCGCGAATGAGACCAGGCGGTCCCAGCTGACGGTGTCGCGCGGCATGATCGAAACGCCGATGCTGACGGTTGCCGGCACCAGCGTGCGCCCAGCAAGCAGCGGCACACGGCAGAAATCGGCGCGGATGGTTTCGGCCAAGGCTTCGGCCTGGGACTGATCTTCTATGGGAACGAAGGCGACGAATTCTTCTCCACCCATTCGGCCGAACGCACCGCTGCGCGGCACGAACTGCCGGGCAATACGGGCAAATTCTGTCAGAACGGCATCGCCCGTCTGATGGCCGTGGCGATCGTTGATCTTCTTGAAGTGATCGAGGTCGAACAGCAGCGCGGCGAGCTTCTGTGGCCGCTGTTGCTGTCCTTCTCCGGCGAGAATCTCATAGCTTTCCTGAAGCCCGCGCCGGTTCAGAACCCCCGTCAGCGCATCGGTGATGGAGATCGCCCGCCAGCGACGCTCGGCGCGCTCCATCAGCAGCTTGCCGTTCAGAACGATGGCAACGATGATGAGCAGCCCGTAGCCGAGCGCCATATAACCGCGATAGATCATGGCCTCTTCCAGCGAGGGGGCTACAAGCACCATCCAGAGAGCCGAGCCGAAACAGAAGCAGGCGAGGCCCATGAAGACGATGCCGAGCTGCCCGCGCGCCGGCTCGCGGCGGCCATCGGCCGGGTGGACGGCAAAGGCGAGCAAGGTCGCGCCGACGGCACCGGCAAGATCGTAGACAATGACGCGATTGGCGAAATTGCCGCTGACCCAAGGCAGACTGACGCCGACCACCCAGATGACAGGCGGCAGGAGTGCCGACCATTCCAGCTTGCGCTTGTCCATCAAGCGGAACCCGGCAATCCATGCGCTTTCGCCGAGCAGCGCCACCGCATTGCCGATCTGGATCGACCAGATGTCGGGAACGACGCCGCGAGCCGCCACCAGCGCGAATCCAACCGCGCTGACCGTAAATCCGATGGCCCAGATCAGATAGGTGGGGGATTTGCGATCGTGCCTCCAGGCGAAGAGCAGTACGGTCGCCAGGGTGATGGCTTCCGAGCACCAGATGGTCAGACCCGTGGTCATATTCAGCACGATGGGTGTTTCTCCACTCCCTTCGGATCGTTGGCACAAACGCGCAACGATTCTCGCGATTGGCCCATCCTTGCCGAATAAGATGGTAAGTTCATTAAATGAGTTGGTAAATTTTACTTGTGTCTTCGAATTCTCGTCGGATCGGGGTAACTTTCATGCTTCCTTCACCTTGCGGCCGGGAAATGCAGTGGGCAGCCGGTGGCGCGGCGCCATGGCATCTTGGCATTCGAGGCGCGGTGTTTAGAAATGCTTTGCCGACGCCCCCGCAGGCATTACTGCTTTTTGACGATATGCTTTTGCGCGTCTTGAAGTGAAGGGCAGGGACACTCTATGTAGGAGTAAAGGATTTTTACTCCGATTCCCGGCGTTTCCGTCGCCGGGGCAAGTTTGATAAAGGACGCACATGAGAAATCCAGTCGATACAGCTATGGCTCTGGTGCCGATGGTTGTTGAGCAGACCAATCGTGGGGAACGGTCTTACGACATCTATTCCCGACTGCTGAAGGAACGCATCATTTTCCTGACCGGGCCGGTTGAGGACCATATGGCGACGTTGGTGTGCGCCCAGCTTCTCTTCCTCGAGGCCGAAAACCCGAAGAAGGAAATTGCGCTTTACATCAATTCGCCGGGTGGTGTCGTGACCGCCGGCATGGCGATCTACGACACGATGCAATTCATCAAGCCGGCCGTTTCGACGCTCTGCATCGGCCAGGCTGCGTCCATGGGCTCGCTGCTGCTTGCCGCAGGCGACAAGGACATGCGTTTCGCCACGCCGAATTCGCGCATCATGGTTCACCAGCCCTCGGGCGGTTTCCAGGGCCAGGCTTCTGATATCGAGCGCCATGCGCGCGACATCATCAAGATGAAGCGCCGCCTGAACGAAGTTTATGTCAAGCATTGCGGTCGGACCTACGAGGAAGTTGAACAGACGCTCGATCGTGACCATTTCATGTCCTCCGACGAGGCCAAGGAATGGGGTCTTATCGACAAGGTGCTGACGTCGCGTACCGAAATAGAAGGTGAAAGCGCCTCGTGATTTATCCACGAGGCGGTGACTTCTACGCCACAGTTCTATCCCATTTGTGATCGAATAGGGGTTTAATGTGGAACGGAACGCGGTAATAGTAAGATTCATGCTATGTAGCGTTTTTGTGACATGGCATTCGGCATTCGAAGGGGGATCGTTGCCACGCAGTTCTGGTCTTTGACCGATCTGCGTTCAGTACCCTGAAGGGCGCCGCGATCTGCAAACGAGGGGCAGGTCCGGCGGGCGCATTGAGTGGACCGCGATTTCGATCTGGAAATTGGCGGCGTGCTGGAAGGAAAGTGATATGAGCAAAGTCAGCGGCAGCAACGGCGGCGACTCGAAGAACACGCTTTATTGTTCGTTCTGCGGTAAGAGCCAGCATGAAGTCCGGAAGCTGATTGCCGGACCGACCGTCTTCATCTGCGACGAGTGCGTCGAGCTATGCATGGACATCATCCGCGAGGAAAACAAATCCTCGATGGTGAAGTCCCGTGACGGCGTTCCGACCCCGCAGGACATCATCAAGGTTCTCGACGAATACGTCATCGGCCAGCGGCAGGCGAAGAAGATCCTCTCCGTTGCCGTTCATAACCATTACAAGCGTCTCGCACACGCATCGAAGAATGGTGACGTCGAGCTGGCGAAGTCGAACATCATGCTCGTCGGTCCGACCGGTTGCGGCAAGACCTATCTGGCTCAGACGCTCGCGCGCATCATCGACGTGCCTTTCACCATGGCCGATGCGACGACGCTGACCGAAGCGGGCTATGTCGGCGAAGACGTCGAAAACATCATCCTCAAGCTGCTGCAGGCCGCCGATTACAATGTCGAGCGCGCACAGCGTGGTATCGTCTACATCGACGAAGTCGACAAGATTTCCCGCAAGTCGGACAATCCGTCCATCACGCGTGACGTCTCGGGCGAGGGCGTGCAGCAGGCGCTCCTGAAGATCATGGAAGGCACGGTGGCTTCGGTTCCCCCGCAGGGCGGCCGCAAGCATCCGCAGCAGGAATTCCTGCAGGTGGATACGACCAACATCCTCTTCATCTGCGGCGGCGCTTTCGCCGGCCTCGACAAGATCATCTCCGCCCGTGGCGAGAAGACTTCGATCGGCTTCGGGGCGACCGTCAAGGCACCGGATGACCGCCGCGTCGGCGAAGTGCTGCGCGAGCTGGAGCCGGAAGATCTGGTGAAGTTCGGCCTCATCCCGGAATTCATCGGCCGTCTGCCGGTTCTGGCGACGCTGGAGGACCTCGACGAGGATGCGCTGATCCAGATCCTGTCCGAGCCGAAGAACGCGCTCGTCAAGCAGTATCAGCGTCTGTTCGAGATGGAAGATGTCGAGCTGACCTTCCACGAGGATGCGCTGCGCGAAATCGCCCGCAAGGCGATCGTCCGCAAGACGGGCGCCCGCGGTCTGCGTTCCATCATGGAGAAGATCCTGCTCGACACCATGTTCGAGCTGCCGGCACTGGAAGGCGTGCGCGAAGTGGTCATTTCCGAGGAAGTGGTCCGCGGCTCTGCCCGCCCGCTCTACATCTATGCCGATCGGCAGGAAGAAAAGGCCAACGCAACGGCCTGACGCCCGCATCTGCGATCACGAATCGGGGGCTCGTCGTCGACGGGCCCCTTTCTGTTTGAAAAATCGTGCAGTTTGCTGATAAAGTCTTGGATAAGCTTATAGGAACGCGGTCGAAACCGGTTGTGAAGAGCCTCTGCTGCAGCCATCATGGAATGATTCTGGAGCATCTGGCGAGTTGGGCATGAGCCCGGTGTTCTTCCTCGGATTCCGCTTCGCCGGTGATTGTTTTGAGTGGCCGGGCTTCGTGTTTGTTGTTGCGTTCCTCCTCGTAAACGAGCGGGGCTGCCGTGTGACGGCGGCATGTCTCGCATGACTTGAAATAGGTAGTGTGAAGCTCCACTTGTTTACCAAGTGAGAGAGCCGGCTAATCCCTCCCAGCCGGCAGAGAGCCCGGGAACGGGACGACGGAAAGGAAATAAGATGAGTAAGAAAACGTCTGCGGCACACGAGAGCATTGCCTATCCGGTTTTGCCGTTGCGCGACATCGTGGTTTTCCCCCACATGATCGTGCCTTTGTTCGTCGGACGGGAGAAATCCATTCGGGCGCTGGAAGAGGTCATGGGTTCGGACAAGCAGATCATGCTGGTCACCCAGATCAATGCCAGCGATGATGATCCCGCGCCGGACGCCATCCACAAGGTCGGTACCGTTGCCAATGTTCTGCAGCTGCTGAAACTGCCCGACGGCACCGTGAAGGTGCTGGTCGAAGGCCGTGCGCGCGCAGAGATAGACGAATATACCGGCCGCGAGGATTTCTATGAAGCCCTCGGCCACGTTCTGCACGAGCCGGAGGAAGACCAGGTCGAGCTGGAAGCGCTGAGCCGCTCCGTCGTTTCGGAATTCGAAAGCTACGTGAAGCTCAACAAGAAGATCTCGCCGGAAGTGGTTGGCGCTGCCAGCCAGATCGACGATTATTCGAAGCTGGCCGATACTGTCGCCTCGCATCTGTCGATCAAGATCACCGAGAAGCAGGAAATGCTGGAAACCACCAGCGTTAAGGCTCGCCTTGAAAAGGCGCTCGGCTTCATGGAAGGCGAGATTTCGGTTCTGCAGGTCGAGAAGCGCATCCGCTCGCGCGTCAAGCGCCAGATGGAGAAGACGCAGCGCGAATATTACCTGAACGAGCAGATGAAGGCGATCCAGAAGGAGCTCGGCGACGGCGAGGAAGGCCGCGACGAGATGGCCGAACTGGAAGAGCGCATCTCCAAGACCAAGCTTTCCAAGGAAGCCAAGGAAAAGGCCGATGCGGAGCTGAAGAAGCTGCGTCAGATGAGCCCGATGTCGGCGGAAGCCACCGTGGTGCGCAATTATCTCGACTGGCTGCTGGGTATCCCCTGGCACAAGAAGTCGAAGATCAAGGCCGATCTGAACAATGCCGAGAAGATTCTCGAAGCGGATCATTTCGGCCTGGAAAAGGTCAAGGAACGCATCGTCGAATATCTGGCCGTCCAGGCGCGCGCGACCAAGATCAAGGGACCGATCCTGTGCCTCGTCGGCCCTCCGGGCGTCGGCAAGACCTCGCTTGCCCAGTCGATCGCCAAGGCGACCGGCCGTGAGTATGTCCGCATGGCGCTTGGCGGCGTTCGCGACGAAGCCGAGATCCGCGGTCACCGCCGCACTTATATCGGCTCGATGCCCGGCAAGGTCATCCAGTCGATGAAGAAGGCCAAGAAGTCCAACCCGCTCTTCCTGCTGGACGAAATCGACAAGCTCGGCCAGGACTATCGCGGCGATCCGTCTTCGGCCCTGCTGGAGGTGCTGGACCCGGCGCAGAACTCGACCTTCATGGATCACTACCTGGAAGTCGAATATGACCTGTCGGACGTGATGTTCATCACGACGGCGAATACCTTGAATATCCCTGCACCCCTGATGGACCGCATGGAGATCATCCGTATCGCCGGCTATACCGAAGACGAGAAGCGCGAAATCGCCAAGCGGCACCTGCTGCCGAAGGCCATCAAGGAACATGCGCTGCAGCCGAATGAATTCTCGGTCAGCGACGATGCCCTGATGGCGATCAGCCAGCAGTACACCCGCGAAGCCGGTGTGCGTAACTTCGAGCGCGAATTGATGAAGCTCGCCCGCAAGGCGGTCACCGAGATCATCAAGGGCAAGACCAAGTCCGTTGCGATCACCGCTGCGAATATCGACGAATATCTGGGCGTTCCGCGCTTCCGCCATGGCGAAGCCGAGCGCGAGGATCAGGTCGGTGTCGTGACCGGTCTCGCCTGGACGGAGGTCGGTGGCGAGCTGCTGACGATCGAAGGCGTGATGATGCCGGGGAAGGGCCGCATGACGGTCACCGGCAACCTGAAGGAAGTCATGAAGGAATCGATTTCGGCGGCCGCGTCTTACGTCCGTTCGCGCGCCGTCGATTTCGGCATCGAACCGCCGCGCTTCGACAAGAGCGACATCCACGTGCATCTGCCGGAAGGTGCGACGCCGAAGGATGGTCCGTCGGCCGGTGTTGCCATGGCAACCGCGATCGTCTCGATCATGACCGGCATCCCGGTTTCCAAGGATGTGGCCATGACGGGTGAAATCACGCTGCGCGGCCGCGTGCTGCCGATCGGCGGCCTGAAGGAAAAGCTGCTGGCGGCACTGCGCGGCGGCATCAAGAAGGTGCTGATCCCGGAAGAAAACGCCAAGGATCTGGCGGAGATTCCGGACAACGTGAAGAACAGCATGGAAATCATCCCCGTGTCGCGTATGGGTGAGGTGATCAAGCACGCGCTTGTTCGCCGGCCCGAGCCGATCGAATGGGACGGCACCGTGGAAACGCCTGTAATTGCTACCGTTGAAGGCGTTGACGAAGTCGGTTCGACCATCGCTCATTGAGGCTCTTCGCCTCAATTCTGTCGAATTGATCCAAAAGGCGAAAAGACCGGCAATTTTGCCGGTCTTTTTTTGTGAAAAGCGCACGGCGGTGCTTGCTTTTCCTTGATTTGCAGGGCTTTTGGGGTTGCGGCGGGTAAGAGCATTCCTATTTTGCGCCCCGCTTACTGATAAGTCGTTTCATACCAAAGAAAGGGGTGGAAACATGAACAAGAATGAGCTCGTGTCCGCAGTGGCCGAGAAGGCCGGTATCACGAAGGCTGACGCTGCTTCCGCTGTTGACGCTGTTTTCGATACTGTCCAGGCTGAACTGAAGAAGGGCGGCGACATTCGCCTCGCTGGTTTCGGCAGCTTCACCGTTTCCCACCGTGCAGCCACGAAGGGCCGTAACCCGTCCACCGGCGCTGAGGTCGATATTCCTGCTCGCAACGTACCGAAGTTCACGCCCGGCAAGGGCCTGAAGGACTCGGTCAACAGCTAATTCGTTTTCACCCGCCGCGAGGCTTTGCCTTGCGGGTGGACAACATCGGGGCCCGCGTTTGCGGGCCCTTTTTTATATCGATAAATAAACCTCCACCTACGGTGGAGGACTGGACGAGTTCTACACGGTAGTTGAGAGACCTCCTGCTTGAACCGCTGGGGTGGCCC